>NZ_CATKPC010000003.1:0-301595 GCF_949769265.1 Cellulomonas endometrii
CTACGAGATCTTCCGGCTGGACGCCGTCCCCGGGACCGAGAAGCTGCCGTACAGCCTCAAGGTGCTGGCGGAGAACCTGCTGCGGACCGAGGACGGCGCGCCTACTGCCGGTCGGTCCCCTGGGCGGCGCGGCGCTCCCGCTCCACGGCCTTCTGGTGCTGACGCGGGTCGTAGTCCGGGGTGCCCTGCTTGTGCAGCTCGGCGGACGCGCGGCGGCTCGCCTCGGCCACGCGACGCGTCGCCTCCGCGGCGGACTCGCGGGCGTCACCCTGGTGCGCTGTCGTCATCGTCGACTCCTTCCGGTCCCGGGGCGCCGTGGGCCGGGCGCCCGCCTCCACGCTAGGCCGCGGGACGGCGGCGCGCGAGAGGTTCCGCACCGGCGGACCTGCGCGTCTCAGCGCTGGAGGACCGCGACCGCCTCGACGTGGTGCGTCATCGGGAACAGGTCGTACCCCGTGACGTCCGCCAGGGCGTAGCCGTCCTCCGCGAAGTACGCGACGTCCCGGGCCAGGGCGGCGGGGTCGCACGCCACGTACACGACGCGGTCCGGCCCGAGCGCCGACACGGCGCGCACGACGTCCCGCCCCGCGCCAACCCGCGGCGGGTCGAGCACGACGGCGTCCGCCCGGCCCCCGAGGCCGCCGAGCACCGCCGCGACGTCGCCCGCGTGCAGCGCGACCTGCGGGCGGTCGTGCGCGTTGCGCCGGGCGTCCTTGACCGCGCGCGCGTCGCCCTCGACCGCGACGACGGAGCCCTGCTCGCCCACCGCGTCCGCGAGCGGCAGCGTGAACAGGCCCGCCCCCGAGTACAGGTCCAGGACGGTGGCCCCGCCGACGTCGCCGAGCGCGCCGAGCACCGCGCCGGTGAGCG
The DNA here is from genome assembly GCF_949769265.1 of Cellulomonas endometrii. Classification (NCBI taxonomy): domain Bacteria; kingdom Bacillati; phylum Actinomycetota; class Actinomycetes; order Micrococcales; family Cellulomonadaceae; genus Cellulomonas; species Cellulomonas endometrii. The sequence continues at coordinate 871 of NZ_CATKPC010000003.1, forward strand.
TGGCCGGCGCCTCGCGGTGCACCTGCCAGAACCCGGCGGCGGCGACGCGGTACGCCCACTCGCGCTCGCCGACCCGGACGCGCTCGCGCACCGCGGACCGGGCGTTCGGGCGGGGGTCGACCTTGCCGCGGCGCAGGTCGAACGGCTGGTCGTCGACGAGCACGACCGGCTGGTCCCCGTCGGCGGGGGCGACGGCGTCGACCCGGACGCCGCCCGTCCACCGCCGGCCGAGCAGGTCCAGCTCGGCGAGCGCGTCGCTCATCAGCGGCATCCGCTCCACGTGCAGCACGTCGTGCGAGCGGAACCGGCGCATGCCGAGGCGGCCCTCGCGGTCGGCGAGGAACGACGCGCGCGTCCGCCACCCGAGGCCGCCGCGCTCGTCGTCGCCGGGCAGCGCGTGCACGGGCACGTCGCGGTCGACCTTCGCGAGCCGGTGCAGCTGCTCGCCGAGCACCGCGGACTTCCAGGCGCGCTGCGCGTCGAGCCGCACGTGGGCCAGCTCGCCGCCGCCGACGCCGCCGGGGCCGGACTCCGGCCACGGCGACTCCACCCGGTCCGGCGACGCGTCCAGCACCTCGACGGCGTCCGCGCGCCAGAACGACGCCGTGCTGCCGGTGTCGGTCAGCCGCGCGAGCACGCGCTCGCCCGGCAGGGTGTGCCGCACGAACACCACCCGCCCGGGGCCGTCGTCGCCCGCGGTCCGCAGCCGCGCGACGCAGTGACCGCCGTGGGCCACCGGTCCGATCTCCAGCTCCACCACGTCGCCCGCGAACGGCTGCCCGGCCGCCGCGGCCCTCCGCTCAGAGCCCACGGGACGTCGTCCTGCGCACGTGCTCTTCCATTCCGGTCTGACCTTCCGTCGACGCGAGCTGCCACGGCACCGACGCCACGACCACCCCGGGGGTGAACAGCAGCCGGCCCTTGAGCCGCAGCGCGCTCTGGTTGTGCAGCAGCTGCTCCCACCAGTGCCCGACGACGTACTCGGGGATGTAGACGACCACCAGGTCCCGCGGGCTGTCCCGCCGGATCGAGCGGACGTAGGTGATGATCGGCCGCGTGATCTCGCGGAACGGCGAGTCCAGGATGCGCAGCGGCACCGGCAGGTCCATCGCCTCCCACTGGTCGCGCAGCGCCTGCGCCTCCGCGGGGTCGACGCCGACGGTCACGGCCTCGAGCACCTGCGGCCGGGACGCGCGGGCGTAGGCGATCGCGCGCATCGTCGGGCGGTGCAGGTGCGAGACCAGCACGATGGCGTGCACCCGGCTGGGCAGCGCCCGCGCGGACGTGAGGTCCTCGCCCAGGGCGAGCTCGTCGCGCACGGTGTCGTAGTGCCTCCGGATGCCCTGCATGCCGATGAACACGACGATCATCGCGAGGATCGCGATCCAGGCGCCGAGCATGAACTTGGTGATCAGCACGATCACCAGCACCGTCGCGGTCATGCCGAACCCGACCGCGTTGATGACGCGCGAGCGCACCATCTGCGTGCGGCGGGCCGGGTCGGGCTGGGTGCGCAGCTCGCGCGTCCAGTGCCGGATCATGCCGAGCTGGGACAGCGTGAACGACACGAACACGCCCACGATGTACAGCTGGATCAGCCGCGTGACCTGGGCGTCGAACGCGACGATGAGCGCGATCGCCCCGGCGGCCAGCGCGACGATGCCGTTGGAGAACGCGAGCCGGTCGCCGCGCGTGTGCAGCTGGCGCGGCAGGTACCCGTCCTTCGCGAGGATCGAGCCGAGCACCGGGAAGCCGTTGAACGCCGTGTTGGCGGCGAGCACGAGGATGAGGCCGGTGACGATGCCGACCGCGTAGAACACGGGCGGGAACGAGTGGAACACGGTCTGCGCGAGCTGCCCGATCACCGGGTCCTGCACGTAGTCCTCGCCGACCGGGACGCCGTCCCGGAGCAGCTGCGTCGCGGGGTCCTCCACGTAGTGCACGCCCGTGAGCCGGGCGAGCGTGAGGATCGACATGATGAGGAACACCGACAGCGTCCCGAGGAGCAGCAGCGTGGTGGCGGCGTTGCGCGACTTCGGCTTCTGGAACGACGGGACGCCGTTGCTGATCGCCTCGACGCCGGTCAGCGCGGCGGAGCCGGAGGCGAACGCCCGCAGGATCAGGAACGCGCCGGCGGCGCCGGACAGCCCGTGCTCGAAGCCGCTCGACGGGACGATCGTGAGGTCGTGCGTGGCCGCCTGCTGCAGGTTCCCGGTCAGGTACTGGACGAACCCGACGACGGCCACGGTGCCGACGGCGATCATGAACAGGTACACGGGGACGGCGAACGCCCGTCCCGACTCCTTCACGCCGCGCAGGTTCGCCAGCGCGAGCAGCACGACCACCGCGACGGCGAACAGCGCCTCGTGGCCGCGCAGGGCCGGCAGCACGGACGCCGCGTACTGCGCGCCCGACGACGCCGACACCGCCACGGTCAGCACGTAGTCCACGAGCAGGGCGCTCGCCACGGTGACGCCCGCGCGCGGGCCGAGGTTGACGGTCGCGACCTCGTAGTCGCCGCCGCCGGACGGGTACGCGTGCACGTTCTGGCGGTACGAGGCGATGACGGTCGCCATCACCACGACGACGGCCAGACCGACCCACGGGGAGATCATCGTGGCCCCGACACCGGCCAGCGCGAGCGTCAGCAGCACCTCGTCCGGCGCGTACGCGACGGACGACAGCGCGTCCGACGCGAAGATCGGCAGCGCGATCCGCTTCGGCAGGAGGGTGTGACCGAGGTTCTCGCTGCGGACCGGTCGGCCCAGCAGCAAACGTTTGGCGGCATCTCCGAGGTCCGGCACGAGTGACCATGCTAGGCCCCACGGGGCCCGGGCGTGACCGGGACCTCCTGGGTCCCCGTGGAGTGCGCGCTAGGTATAGCGTTCCGCGTTGTGCACTTCGTCATCATGGGCTGCGGCCGCGCCGGGGCCACGCTCGCGCAGTCGCTGGAGAGCGCGGGCCACTCCGTCGCGGTGATCGACCAGAACCCCGACTCGTTCCGCCGGCTGGACCCCGAGTTCGCCGGCAGCAAGGTCACCGGGCTCGGGTTCGACCGGGACACGCTGCAGCAGGCCGGCATCGAGGACGCGTTCGGCTTCGCGGCCGTGTCGGACGGCGACAACTCCAACATCCTGGCCGCCCGCGTCGTGCGCGAGACGTTCGGCGTCGAGAACGTCGTCGCCCGCATCTACGACCCCCACCGCGCGGAGATCTACCAGCGCCTCGGCATCCCGACGGTCGCGACCGTGCGGTGGACCGCCGACCAGGTGCTCCGCCGCCTGCTGCCGATGGGCGCCACCGGCGTGTACACCGACGCGTCCGGCCACATCGTGCTGGCCGAGGTGGACGTGCACGAGGGCTGGGTGGGCCGGCCCCTGCGCGCGATCGAGGACGCCACGGGCGCCCGCGTCGCCTTCGTCACCCGCTACGGCGACGGGGTGCTCCCCGACGCCCAGTCCGTCCTGCAGGAGAACGACATCGTGCACCTGCTCATGCGGCGGGACGAGTCCGCCACCGTCGAGCGCATCGTCACCGCGGCACCGGAGGTGAAGGCATGAGGGTCGTCATCGCCGGGGCAGGCTCCGTCGGCCGGTCCATCGCGCGCGAGCTGCTCGCGAACGACCACGAGGTCACGCTCATCGACCGGCAGCCGTCCGCGATGCGGGTGGCGCAGGTCGCCGACGCCGACTGGCTGCTCGCGGACGCCTGCGAGCTGCCCACCCTCACGCAGGCCCGCACCGACGAGTGCGACGTGGTCGTGGCCGCGACGGGCGACGACAAGGCCAACCTGGTCATCTCGCTGCTCGCGAAGACCGAGTACGGCGTGCCGCGCACCGTCGCCCGGGTGAACAACCCGAAGAACGAGTGGATGTTCGACGAGGCCTGGGGCGTCGACGTCGCGGTGTCCACGCCGCGGATCATGACGGCGATGATCGAGGAGGCCGTCTCGGTCGGCGACCTGGTGCGGATCTTCACGTTCCACCAGTCCGGCGCCGACATCCTGGAGCTCACGCTCCCCGAGGACTCCCCGCTCGCGGGTCGGCTGGTCGGTCAGATCGCGTGGCCCGCCGACACGGTGCTGGCGTGCGTCGTGCGCGACGACCGGCCGTTCTCCCCCAGCCCGGACGACACGCTGGAGGGCCGCGACGAGCTGCTGTTCGTCACGGGGCGGGACGCGTCTGAGCAGGATCTGGCCGCGCTGCTGTCGAGCCGCGTACCAGAATCCAGCTCACCCACAGCACGACCGCGGTGAGCGGGACGCCCATCACGAGCTTGGCGGTCCCAAGCCAGGCGACCTCGCCGGCGTAGTACAGCGGGACCTGGACCAGCAGGCGCAGCGCGAACATCCCGGCCCACAGCCAGGTCGCGAGCGCGTACCGCCGGCGCAGGGCCGGCTCCTGGCGCCACGCGACGGCCCCGGCCCACGAGCCGGACGACGACATCGGGCCGTCCGGGCGGAACAGCCCGACCACGACGCCGACGAGCGGCCACCGCACCAGCACGGACACCACGAACGCGGCGAGGTACCCGACGTTGGTCAGCAGCCCCCAGGCGAAGTAGTCCTCCGCCCGCCCGGACCGCCAGGCCCAGATCACGCCGATGCCCACGCCGAGCACGCCCGACAGGGCCTGCGTCAGCGGGCTGCGCTGCACGAGGCGGGCGACCACCGCGACCAGGGCGGTCGCCGCCGCCGCGATCAGGGCGGGCGCGAGACGCTGGCCCCCGGCGACGAACACGACGACGAACACGAGGCCCGGGGCGACGGACTCGACCGCCCCGCGCACCCCGCCGACGGCCTCGGCGAACGAGAACTCCTCGGCGTCGAGCGCCCGCATCCCGCGGGCGGGCACGGCGGCGCCCGGCGCGGGCGTCGGGTCACTCACCGGGGCGCGCGCGCAGCTCGTAGCGGGGGTTGAACATGGACCGCCGGCCCTCGCGGGAGCAGACGAGGCCCTCGACCTTCAGGCGACGGCCCGGCTCGATGCCGGCGATCTCCCGGCGGCCCAGCCAGACGAGCTGGACCGTGCCGCTGCCGTCGTACAGCTCGGCCTCCAGCGCGGGCACGCCCTGCCGGGGGCGCAGCACGACGGACCGGATGACGCCCGACACCTTCACGCGGTGCCGGTCCGTGGTGGCGGCGACGGGCGTGCAGCCCGTCGCACGGACCGCGTCCTCCCGCTCCTCGTCGGCCTCGATCTCCTCCTGGGAGGCGACGGCCTTGCGCAGGCTCTCTCGCAGCGACACGGGGGGTGTCATGTCAGCGGATCTCCGTGATCTCGGGCCCGCGCTTCAGCGGGTCGAAGTCGGCGACGGCGGGCGCCGCGGCGGGCGCCGTCTGGGGGGTGACGCCGTCGGCCTGCCCGGGCAGGCGCAGCGCCAGCAGGTCGCGCGGGGCGCGGGCCTCGGTGCCCCGGACCACGACCGTGCGGCGGAACAGGTCCTCGATCTTCACGGCGGCCTCCTCGTCGACCGCCGCGCGGCCGGTGATGACGCCGCGCAGGAACCAGCGGGGACCGTCGACGCCGACGAACCGCGCGGGGCGGTGGCCAGTGCGGCCCTCGGGGGTGCGGACGGGCAGCCGGGCGAGCAGCTCGCGGCCGAACGGCCCGGGCACGTCGTCCACGGAGCCGCCCTGCTTGCGGACCGACTCGCCGATCTCCTCGCGGATCTCGTCCCAGATGCCGTCGGTCCGCGGGGCGGCGAACGCCTGCATCTGCAGCGTCGAGCCGTCCAGCGTGACGCCGACGGCCGTGACGACCTGCGACTTCTTGTCGATCTCCATCCGGAGCTCCATGCCGTTGACCCCCGGGAGCCGCAGGGCGCCCAGGTCGACACGCGGGCCCGCGGGGACGTCCTCGGTGGAGTCCCAGGGGCCGCCGGAGCGGTCCGGGACCGGCGCGGCGACCGCGTCGGGCGACGACACCCCCGGCTCGGCCGTGAGGTCGGCGGCCGGCTCGGCCGGCTCTGCCGTCGCGCCGGGGGCCACGTCCACGCCGCCCTCGGTCTCGTCCTGGGCGGTGCGAGCCTTCGCACCGCGCCGGAATAGCGCCACCCTCAGTCCCTTCCCCGGGTCGCCCGCCGCGCGGGCACGTACACGTCCACAGTAGACCGCACGGTGCGGTGCACCTAGCGGGGTTCGCCGGGGGCGGAGGCCCAGCCGCCGCTGGACCCGAAGCCCCCCGCGCCGCGCACCGACTCCGGGAGCTCGTCGGCCTCGACGAACCGCGCACGCTCGACGCGCTGCACCACGAGCTGCGCCACCCGGTCGCCGCGGCGCAGCACCACCGGCTCGGAGCGGTCCGTGTTGAGCAGCGTGACCGCGATCTCGCCGCGGTAGCCCGCGTCGACCGTCCCCGGCGCGTTCACGATGGTCAGGCCGTGCTTCGCCGCCAGCCCGGAGCGCGGGTGCACGAACGCCGCGTACCCCTCGGGCAGCGCGATCGCGATGCCGGTGGGCAGGGTCTGCCGCTCCCCCGGGGCGATCGTGGCGTCGACCCGGGTCACCAGGTCGGCGCCCGCGTCCCCCGGGTGCGCGTACACCGGGACGGGCACGCCCTCGTCGAGCCGGCGGAGCTGGATGGTCAGGGTCTCGTCCGTCACGGGCCCCGACCCTACCGCCGCGCGGGTGGGATGCTGGGCACGTGCAGACCACCACCCCCGCGTTCGACGAGCGGCTCTGGCCGTCCCCCACCGGCTGGGTCGCCGTGCCCGCGCTCGCCGCCATGCTCGGCATCGCGCTGTGGCCGGTCGGCACCGGCGCGGGGATCGCCGGCGCGGTCGCCGGGCTGGTGCTGGCCGGCGTGGTGGCGGTCCGGTCCGCGACCCGCGTGCGGGTGCAGGACGGCGAGCTGCACGCCGGGTCGGCGCACATCCCCCTGACGCTGCTGCGCGACCCGCAGCCCCTGGACGCCGACGCCACCCGGCACGCGCTGGGCCCGGGCCTCGACGCCCGCGCGCACCTGTGCCTGCGGGGGTGGGTGCGCACGGCGGTGCGCGTCGAGCTCGACGACCCGGCGGACCCGACGCCCTACTGGGTGGTGTCGACGCGGCGCCCCGCGGCCCTGGCGGCCGCGCTGCTCGCGACCGGCGGCACGGACGACGACGCCGGCCGGACCTCGGGGGTCCGGCCGGCGTCGTGACGGCTGGTGCGGGCGCGCACGGCGCGCGCCCGGGTGCGGCTCAGGCAGCGCACTCCGAGCAGACGGGCATGCCGTCCTTCTCGTAGGCGAGCTGGCTGCGGTGATGGACCAGGAAGCACTTGGAGCAGGTGAACTCGTCGGCCTGGCGCGGGAGCACCCGGACCGAGAGCTCCTCGCCGGACAGGTCCGCGCCGGGGAGCTCGAACCCTTCAGCGGCTTCGGTCTCGTCCTCGTCCACCACGCCCGAGTTCTTGTCGGAGCGCCGGGCCTGGAGCTCCTGCAGCGAGTCCTCGCTCAGGTCCTCCTCGGTCTTGCGCGGGGCGTCGTAGTCGGTTGCCATGAGGTGTGGTCACGCTCCGTCTGTTCGGTGGATCGGCGTACGCGGGCTCAAGTCACCGGAGGCGATGTTTGTTCCCGTCAGGCGCCCCGGATTGTGCCCTATTTCGGGGCGGGGCGCCACGCCGCGCTCAGTCGTCGGCGTCGGCACCCAGATCCGCCAGCAGCGCGGCCAGCGCCGCGACCGTCTCCGCCGGCCCGACGACCGTCATGTCGGAGCTGGCAGCACGCCCGCGCAGGCCTGTGACCTGCGCGCCTGCCTCTCTCGCGATGATCTCGCCGGCCGCGACGTCCCACGGGTTCAGGCCCCGCTCGTAGACCACGTCGAGCGTCCCCTCGGCCACCCGGCACAGGTCCAGCGCGGCCGACCCGATGCGCCGGATGTCCCGCACCTGGGGCAGCAGCTCCGCCAGCACCCGGCCCTGCGCCCGCCGCCGCTCCGCCCGGTACCCGAACCCCGTCCCGACGAGCGACGTGGCGAGCGACCGCGGCGCGTTCACCGCGAGGCGGTCGCCGTCCCGGTAGGCGCCGAGCCCGCGCCCCGCCGTGTAGGTCCGGCCGTCCGGGACCGCGTGCACGCAGCCCGCGACGACCGTCCACCGCTCCGGGTCCGGCTCGCCCGCGACGACGCCGACCGACACGGCGTACGCCGGGACGCCGTAGAGGTAGTTCACGGTGCCGTCGATCGGGTCCAGCACCCAGGTCAGGCCCGTCGTCCCCGGCACCCAGCCGTCCTCCTCCCCGAGGACGCCGTCGTCCGGGCGGTGCTCGGCGAGCAGGGCGCGCAGGTGCGCCTCGGAGGCCAGGTCCATGGCGGTGACCGGGTCGACCTCGCTGGACTTGGTGGCGGCGACGGACACCCGCTCGGGGCGGCCGTCGCGGATCAGGTCGCCGGCGGAGCGCGCGAGGCGCTCGGCCAGGTCCATGAGGGCCCGGACCTGGCCCGGGTCGGGCAGCGCCGTGGTGGCGGGGGCTGCGTCGGAGGCGGTGTCGGTGTCGGGGACGGGCGTGGGCTCAGGGGCGCTGGTCACGCCGACCATCCTGCCCGACCGGCGGCCGCGGCGGCCCCCCGCCCGGCCCGCCCGGCGGGGGCCGAGGGCGGCCCCGCCGCTGCCGCGGCCGCGCCGGAGCCGCGCCACCCACCGCACGAGCGGCCCGGAGCCGTCCGGCCGGACCGGCACGCCCCGCCTGCGCCCGGGACCCCGGCCGGCCCGCTCGACGCGGGTCCCCCGGGACGTGCGCGTCGCCCGTCCCTCCCGGCCGGCCCGCCCGATCCGGGCGCTGCCGGGCTCCCACGGCCCCGGCGCCTGCAGGCGGAACCGCAGCGCCAGCAGCCGCGTGCCGAGCACCACCACGACGGCGAGCACCTCGGTCGGCACCGACAGGGCCCCCTGCTGCCAGAGGACGGCCGTGAGCAGCGCCCCGAGCACGGACGGGATCGCGTACAGCTGGCGGTGGTGCAGGACGACCGGCACCTCCCCGGTGAGCAGGTCGCGCAGCACGCCGCCGCCGACGCCGGTGATCACGCCCGCGCAGACCGCCGCGGTGACGCCGGTCCCGTACTCGAGGGCCTTCACGGTGCCGACGACGGTGAACAGCGCCAGCGCCCCGGCGTCGAGGACCAGCACGAACCGGCGCAGGCGGCCGAGCCCGGGGTGCGCCGCCCAGGTGACGAGCCCGGCGACGCAGGCGGTCACGACGAACTCCCAGTTCGCGATCCCGACGGGCGGCACGGCGCCGATGAGGACGTCGCGCAGGATGCCCCCGCCGAGCCCCGCGACCCAGGCCAGCACCACGATCCCGAAGATGTCGAAGCCCTTGCGGACGGCCGCGAGCCCGCCGGACAGCGCGCCGACGAACACACCGAGCAGCTCGAGCACCGGCTGCAGCGGGAGGTCGACGGACACAGGGGAGATCATGGCAGCCGGGGCAGTTGGACGGCGCACCGCCCAGCCTCCACGGCATCCGGGGCGGGCGGTGGCAGTCTCGTCGCGGGATGATGGGAGACGTGATGGCTGAGCTGGAGCTGATCGGGCTGCACGAGGACGGGGAGCACCTCGTCCTCGCGGCGGCCGACGGGCAGCGGTACCGGCTGCACATCGACGAGCCGCTCCGTGCCGCCGTGCGCCGGGACAGGCCGCAGCTCGAGCAGATCCGGGCCGAGCAGTCCGGCGTGCCGAGCCCGCGGGAGATCCAGGCGCGCGTGCGCGCCGGGCAGTCGGCGCAGCAGATCGCCGACGAGACCGGGGTGACCGTCGAGCACGTCCGGCGCTTCGAGGGCCCGGTCCTGGCCGAGCGCGAGTTCGTGGCCGAGCAGGCCCGAGGGACCCGGGTGGGCCGCGACGTCGGCGCCCCGGTGCTGGGCGAGCTGGTCGTGGACCGGCTCGCCGCCCGCGGCGTGGACACCGACGCGCTCGAGTGGGACGCGTTCCGCGAGGCGGGCGGCGGCTGGACCGTGGTCGCGCGGTTCCCCGTCGAGGACGACGTCAGGGAGGCGCGCTGGACCTACGACGCGTCCGCCCGCGCGGTGCACGCCGAGGAGGACGAGGCGCGCTGGCTGTCCGAGACCGAGATCGCCGACGGCCCGGTTCCCCGCCGGCACCTGTCCGCGGTGCGGGACGTGGTCTTCGACGTGGACGCCGACGTGCGCCCCGTGCTCGCGGCCGTCGACTCGCCCGGGTCCCACGGGGAGCACGCCGAGCCCGACGAGGACCCGGCCGACGAGCTGCGCGCGACGCACGAGCTGCTCGACGACCTGCGGGCCCGGCGCGGCGTGCGGCAGTCCCTCGACCTCGAGGACGACGCGGACGACGACGCGTTCCCCGGCTTCGGGCCGCAGCACGCGTTCGACTTCGGCCAGCTCGACGAGCCGCCGGCGCCCGGGGCCCACCCCGTGGACGCCGACGCCGCCGCCGAGGCGCGGATCTACCGGGCACCGGTCCGCCCCGCGGCGGAGGAGCCGGAGAAGCCGGTCGCGCTCGAGCCGGGGCAGGAGCCGCCGGCCGCGGACACCGACGAGCCGGCTGCCGCCGCGCGCCCGGACGAGGCCGCGACGCGGTCCCGCGGCGGGCGCCGCAGCCGCCCGAAGGTGCCGAGCTGGGACGAGATCGTGTTCGGGGCGAAGCCGGAGTAGCGCCCGCAGCCCGACCGGCGGGCGGGGCCGTGCCCTCGCGGGGTCAGCCCTCGCGGGGTCAGCCCTCGCCGAGCAGGTCCAGGTCCAGGGTCTGCGGCGAGATCGCCGCGGCGCCCGAGGTCCGGGCGGTCATCCGCAGCCGGTGGTGGCGGCGGCACAGCACCTCGTACCCCACGGAGTCATCGTCGGCGTCGAGCACGTCGACGTCCCCGACGACGACCTGCGCGCCCTCCACCACCATGACCCCGTGCAGGGTCCGGGCGTTGTGGGTCGCGCGGGCGCCGCACCAGCACAGGGCCTGCACCTGGAGCGTCTCGACGCGGTCGGCCAGGGCCAGCAGGCGCGCGGAGCCGGCGAACAGCTGCGCGCGGAAGTCGGTGGTGATGCCGAACGCGAAGACGTCGACGTCGAGGTCGTCGGCCACGCGACCGAGCTGCTCGACCTGCTCCTCGGAGTAGAACTGGGCCTCGTCGCAGATGAGGAAGTCCACGGGGCGCCCCGCGCTGCGCCGCGCCACGACCTCCGCCCAGAAGTCCGTCGTGTCGGTGACCTCGTGGGCGGGCACGGACAGGCCGAGCCGGGAGGACAGCCGGTGCTCGCCGGCCCGGTCGTTGCGGGTGAACAGCACGCCCCCGCGCCCGCGGGCGCTGTGGTTGTGGTGCATCTGCAGCGCGAGCGTGGACTTGCCGCAGTCCATCGTGCCGCAGAAGAAGACCAGCTCAGCCACGCTCTCCTCGTTCCGTGTCGCGTCGTGCGTCGAAGGGTGCCCGGTCCGCCGGGTGCCGGTGCCCGCTGGCTCAGGTGTGGACCGCGAGCAGCGGCACGCGCAGCTCCGCGGGGGTGAGCGAGCCGTGCACGCCGACGAGGGTCAGGGACGCCGGCGTCTGGGTGCGGGAGTCGACCACCGTCGCCCGCCCCGTCGTCGCCACGACCAGGTCGCCGATCAGCGGCCGCACGTGCTCCGCCACCGTGCCGAACAGCCCGGCCGCCACGGCCTCGTCGCCGGTCAGCACCACGGCCCCGTCGCCGAGGACGTCGGACCAGCGGGCCGCCGCCGCGTCGACGTCGGCGCCGGGCGTCAGGTGCACGTGCAGCGCGCGGGGCTCCCCCGCGACGAGCGCCACGTCCGCGGCCAGCGCCGGGGTCGTGCCGACGTCCCACCGCCGCGCGCGGTCCACGTCGACCATGCCGTGGTCGGCGGTCACGACCACCGACGCGCCGCGCGGGAGCGAGCGCACCAGCCGGCGCAGCTCGAAGTCCAGCGCGCTGAGCTGGTCGCCCCACTGCCAGGACCCGACGCCCTCGTGGTGCCCCGTCTTGTCGACGTCGCCCCAGTACAGGTAGACCAGGCCCGGTTCGCGGAGCAGCCGGAGCGCCGCGTCGACGCGGTCGGCCAGCGACTCCGCCGCCCGGTACCCGCCGCCCCGCAGCGCGGCCTCGGTGAGGCCCGAGCCCTTGAACTTCGCCGGCCCGACGGTCGTGACGGTGACGCCGTGCGCGTCGAGCTCCTCGAAGACGGTCCGCTCGCGCTGCCAGTCGCGCGCGGGCCCGAGACCGTCCCACGAGACCATGTTGGCCAGCCGTCCGTCGCGCGGGTTGCGGACCGTGTAGCCGACCAGGCCCGTGCGGCCGGGGCTGGTGCCCGTGCCGAACGAGCCCATCGACGCGGCCGTCGTGGACGGGTACCCGGCCGACAGCGGCTCCGACCCGTCGAGCAGCGAGCGCAGGAACGGCGCGTGCCCCGCGCGCTCGGCGAGGTTCTCGTAGCCCAGGCCGTCGACGAGGACCACGCAGACGCGGTGCGTCGCGGGCAGGCCGAGGTCGGTGCGGCGGGCGGCACCGTCCCCCACCGGCACGCCGAGCGCCTCGGCCACGGCTGGCAGCAGCCCGGACAGCGACCGGCCGTCGTAGTCGGGCAGCACGAGGCCGGCGTCCGCCAGCCGGCCCGGCACGGTCGAGGACGGGGCGGTGGGCGCCATCGTCAGCGCGCGCTCGCGGCGGACAGGCGGCGCGCGAACGCCACGGCGTCCCGGACGGCGGTGGCGCCCTCGGCGACGGCGCTGACCCGCACGACGACGTCGTCCGGGGTGAGCGTGCCCGTCAGGCCGTGGTCCGCGTCGCAGCCCGGGTCGCCGCAGGTCGCCGGCTCCAGGTCGACGCGGGAGACGGCGCCCCAGCCGATCGCGAGGGTCAGCTCGGTCGCGGGCTCCCCCGCGCGGTGCTGCTCCGGGGACCCGATCACGTGCGTGAGGGCGACGGACCGCAGCTCCGAGAGCGGCACGGCCTCGGTGGTGGCAGCGGCGCTGGCGGACGGGTGCTCGCTGTCGGCCGGGTGGTCGTCGACGTGCGCGACCACCAGGCGGGTCGGCGTCAGGGCGAGCACCGTGACGTGGCGCCGCACCTCGGCGGCGTCGAACGTGGTCTCCGGGTGCACGAGGTGGGCCTCGACGGGCTCGTCCGCCAGGGCGACGTCGAGGACGTCGGCCACCAGGTCCGGGTAGTACCCGGCGCGGTGCAGGTCGCGGAGCAGGTCGGTGGAGGGCGCAGGCACCCGGCCATCCTCCCACCGACCGGGCCGGGCCGTCACACCCGGCGGCTCACACCCCGGCAGAGCGCCGAGTCACCCGGGCAGAGCGCCCCGTCACCCGGGCAGCGCGCCCCGTCACCCGGGCAGTGCCCGGCGCGGCCCGTCCGCGCGCGAGGCCGTCCCGACGCGGGCGGTGGCCCCGAGCACGTAGGCGCCGTGCTCGGCGACGACCACGGGGTTGAGCTCGAGCGCCAGCATCTCGGGGAGCTGGTCGGCCAGCACGGACACCCGCGCCAGCACGTCCTCGAGCGCGGCGACGTCGAGCGGCGGCACCCCCCGGTACCCGAACAGCCGCGGGGACGACCGGGGCGCCCGCACGACGTCCGCCACGTCGACGTCCGTGAGCGGCGGGACCGCGTACGCCACGTCGCCGAGCAGGTCGGTGGTGTCGCCCCCCAGGCCGAAGCCGATGACCGGCCCGAACAGCGGGTCCTCCGAGGACCGGATGAGGCACGCCACCCCGTGGGGGGCCATCGCCTGGACCTCCAGCGGCGCGCGGCCCGGGTCGGGCGTGTGGTCGGCCGCGAGCGCCAGCACCTGGGCGACGTCCGCGCGCAGCTCGGCGGCGTCGTGCACGTCCAGGCGCACGCCGCCGAGGTCGGAGCGGTGCCGCAGGGCGGGCACCGTGGACTTGAGCGCGACCGGCCAGCCCAGCTGCTCGGCGGCGGCGACGGCCTCGTCCGCGTCGTGCACGCCCACCGACGGGAACACCTCCACGCCCGCGAGCGCCAGCAGCTCCGCCACGCGCCCGGGCGTGAGGTCGAGGGCGTCGGGCCGCCCGGCCTCGTCGAGCCAGGACTCGATGAGCCGGCGGGCGGTGCGGGCGTGGATCCCCGGCGGGTGCACGAGCTCCCCGCGGTCGGCCGCCCGCCAGGCGGCGTACCGGACGGCCTGGCCGAGCGCGAGCACGGCGTCCTCCGGCGTCGTGTACGCCGGGATGGTCCGCAGCCGGCCCTCGTCGTCGGCCGCCGTGAGCTGGGGGGTGGCGCCGTGCAGGCCGAGCAGCACGGCCACCGACGTGCGGCCGGAGCCGGCGGCGTGCCGGGCGAGGGCCTGGGCGACCCGCTCGTCGCGGGGCCCGACGGTCGGCACGTGCATCGTGACGACCACGTCCACGTCGGGGTCGGCGTACACGTCGGCGAACGTGCGCTCGACGCGGGCGAGGTCCGCGTCCTCCGGGAGGATCGCCGGCGCCTTGGACACGGTGAGGCCCGCGGAGACGGCGGCCTCCGACACGAGGGCGGCCGCCGCCGACGAGGACGCCACGACGGCGGCCCGCCCGCCGGGGGGCAGCGGCTGGAGCGCGAAGAGCTGGGCGACCTCCAGCATCTGGTGCGTGTTGTCCACCAGGAGGACGCCGGAGCGCCGCATCACCTCCTCCAGCGTGCGCCGGGAGGTCTGGGTGGGCCGCACCGCGTGGCCGGGCGGCACGACGTGCCCGGAGCGTCCGGCCGTGACCACGACGACCGGCTTGGCCGTCGCGAGCCGCCGCGCGACGCGGGAGAACTTGCGGGGGTTGCCGATCGACTCCAGGTACAGGGCGACCACGTCCGTGGTGTCGTCGTCCTGCCAGAACTGCATGAGGTCGTTGCCGGACACGTCCGCGCGGTTGCCGGCCGAGACCAGGTGCGCGAGCCCGAGGTGCCGGCGGCGCACCGAGCCGAGGATCGACACCGCGGTGGACGCCGACTGGCAGAACAGCCCGATCCTGCCCGGCGGCGGCGGGTCCTCGGTGAGCGAGGCGTTCAGCAGGCCGCCGGCGGCGTGCGCGACCATCCCGTACGAGCGGGGCCCGACCACCCGCAGGCCCGCCGCGTGGGCGGAGCGCAGCAGCGCCCGCTGCAGGGCGAGCCCCGTCGGCCCCTGCTCGGCGAAGCCGCCGGAGAGCACCACCACCCCCCGCACGCCGATGCGCCCGAGGCCCCGCACCGCGAGCACGGCCTCCGCGGCGGGCAGCGCCAGCACGGCGAGGTCGACGGGTCCGGGGACCTCCTCCAGGCGGTCCCACACGTGCACGCGGTCCGCGGCGTCCTCCGGGACGTCCGCCGGCGCCACCCGGCCGACGACGTGCACCTCGACGGGCCGCTCGTCGCCGCCCGCGGGCGTCACCGCGCCCGTGCGGTCCGCCGGGTCGTCGCCCCGGCCCCCGCCGGCGAGCAGGTCCGCGAGCACGCGCGCCGCCCGGCGGCCGTCGAGCGTCCCGGGGTCGGCGGTCGAGGAGCTGAGGACGACCACGGACCGCGCGGTCAGCAGGCCCTGCACGCTGCGCGCCTCGGCCGAGTGCTCGCGCGCCATCTTCACCGCGAGCGACCGGTCGGTCGGGTGGATGTCGAAGCTCACCGAGACCACGCCGTCGTCGAGGTGCTGCTGCAGGGAGTAGCCGGCCTCGCGGAACACGGCGATCATCCGGCCGTTCTGCGGCAGGACCTCCGCGGTGAACCGCCGCACCCCGCGCTCGCGCGCCGCGGCCGCCAGGTGCTCCAGCAGCACCGAGCCCAGCCCCCGGCCGTGGTGGGCGTCGGCGATGTTGAACGCGACCTCCGCCTCGTCCGGCGCGATCTTGTCGTACCGGGCCACGCCGATGATCGCGTCGTCGCCCGTGACCGCCACGAGCGCGACCCGGTCCCGGTGGTCGACGGTCGTGAACCGCGCGAGGTCGCGGTCGGGCAGGCGCTCCAGCGGCGCGAAGAACCGCAGATACGTGGAGGCCTCGGACTGCCCGACGTGGAACGCCTGCAGGGCGTCGGCGTCCTCGGGGCGGATCGGGCGGACGTGCGTGGTGCTGCCGTCGCGCAGGACGACGTCGGCCTCCCAGCTCGCCGGGTAGGCGCCGTCGTCGTCCGCCAGCGCCCGGTCCACCGCCGGGCCCGCGCTCGCACCGGCGTCGAGCACCCCGTCGACCGCCTGACGTGCGGCGTCGCGCGCTCCCCCGGTCACCTGGCCCATGTCCACGAGCCTAACGTCGCACCGGCCGCGCGTCGTGGTCGTCCCCAGCCCCGGAGTGCGGGGACAATGGGCGCCGCCCCACTCCGCCGATCCCGGGAGCACCGTCCGCATGGCGCGCCGCAGCAGCACCCCCGACGTCCCGCCCGAGGACGTCGTCGAGCGCATCGTCGACATCGACGTCGCGACGGAGATGGAGGGCTCGTTCCTCGAGTACGCCTACTCCGTCATCTACTCGCGCGCGCTCCCGGACGCCCGTGACGGCCTCAAGCCGGTGCAGCGCCGCATCCTCTTCCAGATGCACGACATGGGCCTGCGCCCGGACCGCGCGCACGTGAAGTCGGCGCGCGTGGTCGGCGAGGTGATGGGCAAGCTGCACCCGCACGGCGACACCGCGATCTACGACGCGATGGTGCGCATGGCGCAGCCGTTCTCCCTGCGGCTGCCGCTGGTCGACGGGCACGGCAACTTCGGGTCGCTGGACGACGGTCCCGCCGCGCCGCGGTACACCGAGGCGCGGATGGCCCCGTCCGCGCTCGCGATGACCGCCGGCCTCGACGAGGACGTCGTCGACTTCGTCCCGAACTACGACAACAAGCTGACGCAGCCGGGCGTGCTGCCCGCCGCCATCCCGAACCTGCTGGTCAACGGCGCGTCGGGCATCGCGGTCGGCATGGCCACGAACATGGCGCCGCACAACCTGGTCGAGGTGATCGCGGCCGCCCGGCACCTGGTGCTGCACCCTCAGGCGACGCTCGACGAGCTCATGCGCTTCGTGCCCGGGCCCGACCTGCCGAGCGGCGGCAAGATCATCGGGCTCGAGGGCGTGCGCGACGCGTACCGCACCGGCCGCGGCGCCTTCAAGACCCGGGCGACCGCCCGCATCGAGAACGTCACGCCGCGCCGCAAGGGCATCGTCATCACCGAGCTGCCGTACACGGTGGGCCCGGAGAAGGTCATCGAGAAGATCAAGGAGGGCGTGCAGTCCAAGAAGCTCTCGGGCATCTCGGACGCGCTCGACCTCACGGACCGCACGCACGGGCTGCGCCTGGTCATCGAGGTCAAGACGGGCTTCAACCCCGACGCCGTCCTGGAGCAGCTGTACCGGTACACGCCGCTCGAGGACTCGTTCTCGATGAACAACGTCGCGCTGGTCGACGGCCAGCCGCGCACCCTGGGCCTGCGGGACCTCCTGCAGGTGTGGGTCGACCACCGCATCGACGTGGTCCGCCGCCGCACGCGGTTCCGCCTGGCCAAGCGGACCGAGCGCCTGCACCTGGTCGAGGGCCTGCTCATCGCGATCGTCGACATCGACGAGGTCATCCAGGTCATCCGGTCCTCGGACGACGCCGACACCGCTCGCACCCGGCTGCGCGACGTGTTCGACCTGTCCGAGCCGCAGGCGGAGTACATCCTCGAGCTGCGCCTGCGCCGTCTCACCCGGTTCTCCCGGATCGAGCTGGAGAAGGAGCGGGACGACCTGGCCGAGCAGATCGCGGCGCTGCAGGCGATCCTCGCGGACGAGGCGCTGCTGCGCTCGACCGTCAGCGACGAGATGGCCGAGGTCGCGGCGACGTACGGCACCCCGCGCCGCACGATCCTGCTGGAGTCGGCGGGCGGCACCGTGACCGCCGCCGAGGGCGCGCCCGCCCCGCGCTCCGGCCGGAACGCCGCCCCGGCGCTGTCCCTCGAGATCGAGGACTCCCCCTGCTACGCCCTGCTCTCGGCGACCGGGCTCGTCGCGCGCACCGGCAGCACCGACGTCCCGCTGCGCCCGTCCCCCGGCGCGCACCGGTCGCGGCACGACGTGCTGGCCGGCGCGGTGCCGACGAGCGTCCGCGGCGAGGTCGGCGTGCTGACGTCGGCCGGCGTCGTGCGGCGCGTGTCCGTGCTGGACCTGCCCGCGCTGCCGCCGACCGACGGCGCCCCGAACCTGTCCGGCGGCCTGCCGTTGTCCGAGCTGCTCGCGCTGGACAAGGGCGAGCGCGTCGTCGGGCTGGTGTCGGTGGCCGCGGACGCGCCGACGCTCGCGCTCGGCACCGCCCAGGGCGTGGTGAAGCGCGTGACGCCCGGCGAGGCGCCCGCCAACCGCGACGCGTGGGACGTCATCTCGCTCAAGCCGGGCGACGAGGTCGTCGGCTGCGCGGCCGTGGGCGAGGACGACGAGCTGGTGCTCATCTCCTCCGACGCGGCGCTGCTGCACTACCCGGCGTCGGCCGTGCGGCCGCAGGGGCGCCCCGCGGGCGGCATGGCCGGCATCAAGCTGGCTCCCGGGCAGCGGGTCGTGCACTTCGGTGCGCTGCCGCCGCAGGGCGACGGGGACGGCGACGGAGCCGACGGCACCGACGGCCTCGTCGTGGTGACGGTCGCCGGCTCGTCGACCGCGCTGCCCGGCACGCAGAACGGCACCGCGAAGGTCACGCCGTTCTCCCGGTACCCGGGCAAGGGCCGCGCGACGGGCGGCGTCCGGGCGCACCGGTTCCTCAAGGGCGAGGACGCGCTGATCCTCGCCTGGGCCGGCCCGGCGCCCGCACGCGCCACCGGCTCCGCCGGCCAGCCGGTCGACCTGCCGGAGCTCGACGACCGGCGGGACGGCTCCGGCCAGCCGCTGTCCGCGCCGCCGCTCGCGATCGGCTGAGGCGGCGCCGGCCGGTCAGCGGCCGGTGCCCGCCTCGGCGATCCTCGCGCGGACCAGGGCAGAGATCTCCACCAGGGACCGCACCTGCGCGTCGTCCAGCGGAGCCAGCAGCAGCTCCCGCACCAGCCGGCGCCGTGTCGCCTGGGCGGTCCGGGCGGCCTGCAGGCCCTCGTCGGTCAGCCCCACCACGGTGCCCCGGGCGTCCTGCCGGTCGCGGCTGCGCGTCACCAGGCCGCGGCGCTCCATGCGGCGCAGCTGGTGCGACACCCGGCTGTCCTGCCACTCTGCGGCGGCCGCCAGGTCCTTCGCGCGCAGCCCCGGGTGCCCGGCCGCGAGGAGCGGCTCCAGCAGCTCCAGGTCCGCGACGGACACGTCGGCCTCCGCGCCGAGCCCGCGCTCCAGGGCCGTGAACAGCTCCCGGGACAGGCCGAGGTACATGCGCCAGGTGGCGTCCTCGTCGACCGGCGCCGGTCGTTCGTCCAGAGCTGCCATGGGGCACAGCGTAGGGCCACGTCAGCGCACGGATCGAGGGTTCTCCGTCAGAGCTCGACCGAGTACGTGATCGACCGGTGCGTGAGCTCGTAGCCGAGCCCCGCGTACAGCCCGTGGGCGCCCGACGGGTTGTCCGTGTCGACGTCCAGCTCGGCGTACTCGACGCCCCCCTCCCGGAACGAGCGCATCGCGGCCACCAGCAGCGCGACCGACAAGCCCCGCCCGCGCCACCCCCGGCGCACGCCGAGGAACTCCGTGAAGCCCGACGAGTACCCGACGACCGGCCAGTCCTGCTCGTACCGGCTGGAGATCGTGTAGCCCGCGACCTCGCCCGTCGCCTCGTCCACCGCGACGTGGCTCCACTCCGGGACGAACGCCGCGCGCCCGTGCTGCCAGGCCTCCGGCGTGCGGGGCTCGCTGCCCCAGTGCTCCGCGAACGTCTCGTTGTGCGCGACCCGCACCGGCTCGTCGAGCGCCTCCGACCACGGGACGATCCGCACGCCCTCGGCCTCGCGCGCCTGCGGCAGCGGAACGGACAGGTCGCGGCGCATGTACGCCCAGTACCGGATCGGCCGGAACCCCGCGGTCTCGTACAGGGCACGGGCGTCGGCCCGGTGCTCCTCCAGGTGCGTGGCGATGCGGCCGGGGAGGTCCCGCCCGGACGCCGCGAGCTTCTGCCGGCCCCGCGCGGTCCCCCACGCCACCAGCGCCCGGCCGATCCCGCGCCCCCGGTGGCGGGGGTGGACGCCGCCCGCCAGGTACGCCCGGACCCGGCTCACGTCGCCCGGCGGCTGCTCGACCGTCATCCAGGCCCGCGGCACGCCCTCCGCGTCGAGGCCCACCCGCGTGTCGGCCGGGAGGTCCTTCCAGGAGCCCTCCAGCCACTCGCCGACCTCGGCCACGCCGGTGCGCGACGGCTCGGCGTCCGCGGCCTCGACCTCGGCGACGAGCGCGGCGAGCGCCGGGACGTCGTCGCGGGTGAGCGGCCGCCAGGTCAGACCGGTCGCCCCCGGGTCCGGCTCGGGCAGCACGTCCGGCGCCGCCGCCCGCTCCGCGATGGAGCCGGGCGGGGCCGCCGGGGGTGCGTCGGCGTCGGGCAGCTCGGTCGCGAGGGTCTCGCTCTTCTCGTGCACCCCTCCACGGTGCCGCACCCCGTCGCGCGTGTCGCGCCGGGGCGCGGCTGCCTGCCGGCGACTGCCGGCGCCGCTCAGAGCTCGATCGACGTCATCAGCGACCCGTGCGTCACCTCGTACCCCAGCGCGGCGTACAGGCCGTGGGCGCCCGACGGGTTCTCCGTGTCGACGCCCAGCTCCGCGAACTGCATGCCGTCCGCGCGGTACGAGCGCATCGTCGCCGCGAGCAGCGCCACCGCCACACCCCGCCCGCGCCACGCCCGCCGCACCCCCAGGAGCTCGGTGTAGCCGGAGCGGTAGCCCGCGACCTCCCAGTCCTGCTCGAAGCGGCCGGACAGGGCGTACCCCGCGACCTCGCCGGTCGCCTCGTCGAGCGCCACGTGGCTCCACGCCGGCGCGAACGTCGACCGGCCCACCTGCCACGCCTCCGGGGTGCGCGGCTCGCTGCCCCAGTGGTCGGCGAACGCCTCGTTGTGGGCGAGCCGCACGGCGTCGTCCAGGTCCGCGGACCACGGCACCACCCGCACGCCGGCGGGCTGCCGCTCCTCGGGCAGCGGGGCGGAGAGGTCCCGCCGCATCTCCGTGTAGTACCGGATCGGGGCGTAGCCCGCCGCCGCGTACAGCTCGACCGCCGCCCGGTGGTCCTGCTCGAGGTAGGCGGCGATCCGGCCCGGGACGTCCTTGCCGGACGCGGCGAGCTTCTGCCGGGCGCGCGCGGTCTGCCACGCGACGAGCGCCCGACCGATCCCCCGCCCCCGCCACTGCGGGTCCACGCCACCGTTGACGTGGGCGCGCACGGTGCGGACGTCCCCGGGCGGGGCGTCGACCACCGCCCACGCGCGCGGCACCCCGTCGGCGTCGAACCCGACCCGGGAGTCCGCGGGCAGGTCCTTCCACGCGCCGTCGAACCACTCGTCCACCTCGGGCTCGCTGGTGCGGAACGGGGTGGCGTCGGCCGCCTCGACGCGGGCGACGAGCGCCGCGAGGGCCGGGACGTCCGCCCGCTCGGCGGCCCGCCAGGCGAGCCCCGTCGCGGGGCCCGGCTCGGGCAGGCGGGCGGGGGCTGCGGCGCGCTCGGCGATCGGCACGAGGGTCTGCTCAGTCACGCGCCCCACGGTGCCCGACCGGTGGCGCGGCTGTCACGCGAAAACCCGGACGCCGCCGGCCCGGGCGGGACGGGTCAGGCGTCGATCTGCGAGGCGTCCAGGGTGGAGGCGTTGTCGACGATGAAGTCCTTGCGCGGCGCCACGTCCGAGCCCATGAGCAGCTCGAACGTCTCCTCCGCGCGCCGGACGAGCGCGTCGGCGCTCTCCGCCGCCGGCAGCGTCACCCGGCGCAGCGTGCGGTGCCGCGGGTCCATCGTCGTCTCCGACAGCTGGTCCGCGTCCATCTCGCCGAGGCCCTTGTAGCGCTGGATGTCCTCCTTGTAGCGCTTGCCGGCCCTGTCCAGCTTCTTCAGCGTGGCGGCGAGCTCGGCCTCCGAGTAGGTGTAGACGTACTCGTTCTTCCGGCTGCCCGCGCCGATGACCTCGATGCGGTGCAGCGGCGGGACCGCGGCGAACACCCGGCCGGCCTCGACCAGCGGGCGCATGTAGCGGAAGAACAGGGTCAGCAGCAGCGTCCGGATGTGCGCGCCGTCGACGTCCGCGTCGGTCATGAGGACGACCTTGCCGTACCGGGCGGCGTCCAGGTCGAACGTCCGGCCGGAGCCGGCGCCGATCACCTGGATGATCGCCGCGCACTCCGCGTTGCGGAGCATGTCGGAGATCGAGGCCTTCTGGACGTTGAGGATCTTGCCGCGGATCGGCAGCAGCGCCTGGAAGTCCGAGGACCGCGCGAGCTTCGCGGTGCCCAGCGCGCTGTCGCCCTCGACGATGAACAGCTCGCTGCGGCTGACGTCGTCGCTGCGGCAGTCGGCGAGCTTCGCGGGCAGCGACGAGGTCTCCAGCGCGCTCTTGCGGCGCGAGATCTCCTTCTGCTTGCGCGCCGACACGCGGGCGCGCATCTCCCCCACGACCTTGTCGAGCAGCGCGGCGGAGTGCGCCTTGTGCTCCCGCTTGGTGGACCCGAAGATCGCCGCCAGCTCGGTGTCCACGACCTTCGCGACGATGCCGCGCACCGGCGCGGTGCCCAGCACCTCCTTGGTCTGGCCCTCGAACTGCGGCTCCGCCAGGCGCACCGTCACCACGGCGGTGAGGCCCGCGAGCACGTCGTCCTTCTCGATCCGGTCCCCGCCGTCCTTCGCGGAGATCTTCAGCCGGCGGGCGTTCGCCTCGACCTGCTTGCGCAGCGTGCGCAGCAGCGCCGTCTCGAACCCCGCGAGGTGGGAGCCGCCCTTGGGCGTCGCGATGATGTTGACGAACGTCCGGACCTCGGTCTCGTAGCCCGTGCCCCAGCGGAGCGCCACGTCGACCTCGCAGTCGCGCTGCACCTCCTGCGGGGACATGTGCCCGCGCGCGTCGAGCACCGGGACCGTCTCGGAGAACGAGCCGGAGCCCGTCAGGTGCCAGGTGTCCGTCACCGGGGCGTCAGGGGCGAGGAAGTCCGCGAAGTCGACCGTCCCGCCGTCGTGGCGGAACACCTCCTCGTGGGGGCCGTCGGCGCCCGGGGTCCCCGCCAGGCGGCGCTCGTCGCGCACCGTGATGGTCAGGCCCGGCACCAGGAAGCTGGTCTGCCGCGCGCGCGTCACGAGCTCGTCGTAGGAGAACACCGCCGTCGACGGGAAGATGTTCGGGTCCGCCCAGTACCGGATGCGGGTGCCCGTGCGCCCCCGGGCGACCTTGCCGACGACGTCCAGCCGGGACTCCGCGACGAACGGCTCGAACGGCGAGTCGGGCCCGCGGCCCGCGCTGTCGTCGAACACGCCGGGCTCGCCGCGGTGGAAGGTCATCCGGTACGTCTTGCCGCCGCGGTCCACCTCGACGTCGAGCCGCGAGGACAGGGCGTTCACGACCGACGCGCCCACGCCGTGCAGGCCGCCGGACGCGCCGTACGAGCCGCCGCCGAACTTGCCGCCCGCGTGGAGCTTGGTCAGCACGACCTCGACGCCCGTCAGGCCCGTCTTCGGCTCGACGTCCACCGGGATGCCGCGGCCGGTGTCGCGGACCTCCACCGAGGAGTCGGCGTGCAGCACGATGTCGATCCGCTCGCCGTGGCCAGCCAGCGCCTCGTCGACGGAGTTGTCGATGATCTCCCAGAGGCAGTGCATGAGGCCGCGGGAGTCGGTGGAGCCGATGTACATGCCCGGGCGCTTGCGGACGGCCTCCAGCCCCTCGAGGACGGAGAGGTGGCGGGCGGTGTAGCTGGACTCGGCGGATGCGGTCGACACGAAGCCCGAGGGTAGTCGCTCCCGCCGACAGAGCCGCGGCACCATGCCGCACGCCGGCGCGACGACCCTGCGCCCCCGCGGTCCGTGTGCGCAGCGTGTTGCCGCGGTGTGACGCGCGGGTGACTTCTGCTTCGCGCTGAGCGAACCACCCGCCCCCGACGGGAAGGATCCGCCGAGAAGATGGTTGTATGACAACGTGACCGAGACGATCGAGACCACGAACCCGCTGACCGCAGCCGACCGCTGCGACCGCTGCGGCGCTCAGGCCTACGTCCGCGTGCAGCTGCCCGTGGGCGAGCTCCTGTTCTGCGCGCACCACGCGCGCGAGCACGCGCCGAAGTACTCGCAGCTTGCCACGCACGTGCAGGACGAGACGGACAGGCTCCTCGCCGAGCACGGCGCCGGGGCGACCGCCGCTCGCTGAGAGCTGCGCAGGGGCAGCGCGCCGGGACCGCGTGACGCTGCCGCAGGACATCGGGACGGGCCCGTCCGGCTGAGGCCGGACGGGCCCGTTCGCGTCACCGGGTGGTCACCGGCGGAGCACCACCTTCAGCGCGTCGTTCTGCGCGGCCTTCGCGAAGACGTCGTACGCCTCGTGCATCTGGCCGAGGGCGAACGTGTGCGTCCCCATCGGGCGGATGTCGAGCGAGCCCTCGGCCACCAGGTCGAGCAGCATCGGGGCGGTCACGCCGTCGACCAGGCCCATCGTGATCGTGATGTTCTCGATCCAGAGCCGGTCGATCGGCAGCGTGACCGGGTGCCCGTGCACCCCGATGTTCGCGACGTGCCCGTACGGCACGACGAGGTCGAACGCCGCCTCCAGGGTCTGCGGGATCCCGACCGCCTCCATCACGACGTCCGCGCCGCGCCCGCCGCACAGGTCCCGGACCTCCTCCTGCCAGCCCTCCGCGCGCGAGCTCACCGCGTGCGTGGCGCCGAAGTCGCGCACCGCCCGCTCGAGGCGGAACTCGTCGAGGTCGACCGCGATCACCCGGCGCGCCCCGTGCAGGTGCGCGGTCGCCATCGCCGCCAGGCCCACCGGCCCGGCCCCGATGCAGACGACGGCGTCACCGGGCGACACACCGCCGTTGCGCACACCCATCTCGTAGCCGGTCGGGAAGATGTCCGACAGGAAGATCACCTCCTCGTCCGACAGGCCGGCCGGCACCCGGTGCAGCGAGGTGTCGCCGAACGGGACCCGGACCAGCTCCGCCTGGGTGCCGTCCACCAGGTGCCCCAGCACCCAGCCGATCCCGCCGACCGACTGGCAGTGGCTGGCCCGGCCGACGCGGCAGTACCGGCACGTGCCGCACGAGGTGATCGCCGGGACCACGACGCGGTCCCCGACGGCGAACTTCCCGACCGCCGAGCCGATCTCGACCACCGTGCCGACGGCCTCGTGCCCCAGGACGCGACCGGGGGTGACGGCCGGGACGTCGCCGAGCAGGATGTGCAGGTCGGTGCCGCAGATCGTGGTGGTGTCGACCTGGACGACCACGTCGGTCGCGTCGACGACGTGCGCGTCGGGCACGTCCTCCCACTCCTTGCGCCCCGGACCGTGGTAGACGAGTGCCTTCATCGCGGGACCTCCTCCGGCGGGCGTCGTCACCCGCCTGCCTGGGTCTCCTCGCCGTCGAGGTGACCTTCGTCCCCCATTCACCTCCGGCGCCGCCCCGACGAGGTGGGACCGAGGTCCCGAACCGGACATCTCACCGTCGCCGAGCATGACGAAGGGCCCGCCTCCCTCGCGGGGGGCGGGCCCTTCGGCGGACCGGCTCAGTCCAGGTAGTCGCGCAGGACCTGCGAGCGGCTCGGGTGCCGGAGCTTCGACATGGTCTTCGACTCGATCTGCCGGATGCGCTCGCGCGTCACCCCGTAGACCTTGCCGATCTCGTCCAGCGTCTTCGGCTGGCCGTCGGTGAGGCCGAACCGCATGGACACCACGCCGGCCTCGCGCTCGGACAGGGTGTCGAGCACCTGGTGCAGCTGCTCCTGCAGGAGCGTGAAGCTCACGGCGTCCGCGGGGACGACGGCCTCGGAGTCCTCGATGAGGTCACCGAACTCGCTGTCGCCGTCCTCGCCGAGCGGGGTGTGCAGCGAGATGGGCTCGCGACCGTACTTCTGGACCTCGACGACCTTCTCGGGGGTCATGTCGAGCTCCTTGGCGAGCTCCTCCGGCGTGGGCTCCCGGCCGAGGTCCTGTAGCATCTGCCGCTGGACGCGCGCGAGCTTGTTGATGACCTCGACCATGTGCACCGGGATGCGGATGGTGCGGGCCTGGTCCGCCATGGCGCGGGTGATGGCCTGCCGGATCCACCAGGTGGCGTAGGTCGAGAACTTGTAGCCCTTGGTGTAGTCGAACTTCTCGACCGCACGGATCAGACCGAGGTTGCCCTCCTGGATCAGGTCCAGGAACAGCATGCCGCGGCCGGTGTACCGCTTGGCGAGCGAGACGACCAGGCGGAGGTTGGCCTCGAGCAGGTGGTTCTTCGCCCGGCGGCCGTCCTGCGCGATCCACTGGAGCTCGCGGCGGGCCTTGGGCTCCAGGTCGTCGCCGATCGCGGCGAGGCGCTCCTCGGCGAAGAGGCCGGCCTCGATCCGCTTGGCGAGCTCGACCTCCTGCTCGGCGTTCAGCAGCGCGACCTTGCCGATCTGCTTCAGGTAGTCCTTGACCGGGTCGGCCGTGGCGCCGGCGGTGACGACCTGCTGCGCCGGCGCGTCGTCCTCGTCACGGTCGGACACGACGAACCCGGTGTCCTCGGTCTCCTCCTCCGCCTTGGCGGCGGGGGCGGCAGCGACGGCGGCGGGGGCGCCCTCGGACTCGGTGTCCTCGGTGGCGTCCTCGACGACCTCGTCGACGACCTCGAGCTCGGCGACGTCGATCTCGACGTCCTCGATCTCGACCTCGTCGTCACCGGTCTCGGCGTCGCCCGTGGCCTTGGTGGCCTTGACGGGCTTGGCGGCGGCGGCCTTGCCGGCGGCCGCCTTCTTCGCGGCGGGCTTGGCGGCCGCGGCGCGGGTGGTCTTCTTGGCGGCGGGCTTGGCGGCGACGTCGTCGCCGTCCTCGGCACCGACGACGGCCTTGGCGGACGGGCGCGCCTTCGCGGTGGTCGCGGCGGCGACACGGCGGGGCGCCGCGGTCGGCTCCGACACGGTGATGCCGGCGTTGGCCAGACCGCGCACGACGGCCTTCAGCCGCTTGGCGTCCTCCACCTGGGCGGCCTCGCACGCGGAGCGCAGGGCCGCGGCGTCGACGCTCCCGATGGTGCGCCCGACGCGGACGAGGTCCTGCAGGGCAGGGTGCTCGAACTCACGCGGAAGGGTGGGGGTGGAACTCTGGGGCGTCACGAATGACCTTTCGGCAGCAAGGGACCCGGTTCGGCGCATCGGGTACCTCGATATTGTACCGGCCGCGCCCCTGGCGGGGCGTCCGAGCAGGGCGGCGAGGCCCTGGAGATGACAGCCGGCGAACCTGTCAGATCTGCTCAACGCGCGAGCGGGCCGTCGGATTCCCACGGATGTCGCCCGGGCGTGTCCCCCGCCCCCTGGTGCTGCCCGGCCGGCGGGCCCTCAGCTCGGGTCGGGCTTGACCGCCAGCACGGGGCACGGGGAGTCGAGCAGGATGCGCTGGGCGTTGGCGCCCAGGATCAGCTTGCCGACCGGGCTGCGGCGGCGCAGGCCGATGACGATCAGCGTGGCGCCGGCCTCCTCGGCGGTGCCGATCAGGTCCTCGGCGACGTCGCGCCCGCCGGCGATGACCCGCACGTCGTGCGGCACGCCGCGCGACTCCAGCGAGGTGCGCACCTCGTCGAGGGCGCTCGCCAGCTCGGACTTCTGCTCGTCGGTCTCGTCGCCGCGCTCGCTCACGACCACGACCAGCGGCTCCGACCGGCGGACGGCCTCACCCGTCGCGGCGGTCAGGGCGGCACGCCCCTCGACGGTCGCCAGGTACCCGACCACGATGCTCATGAAGTGCTCCTCGCGAGTGCTCTGCGTCCGCAGCCCGGCACCGGGGCGCCCTTGCGCGGGTGCGGCCGTGGACCGTGCTGGAGACGGTACCGGAACGTCTCCGTGCGCACGACCGCCCCCGACGCGCTCAGCAGCGACGACGCATCCACCCGGGCGGCAGGCCCGCCCCGAGGGCCCGGTCGAGCAGCTCGGCCAGCCGGTGACCCGGGTCGTGGCCCAGGGCGCGCTCGACCAGGACGGCCGCGCGCACCCCGTCGCCCTCCCACCAGGCGAGCAGCGCCAGCAGCGTCAGCGCCGGCGCCTGCCGCTCGCTGCGCCCGTGCGCCACGACCTGCTCCAGCAGGGCCTGCCCCGCCTCGGCGACGTCCTGGTCGGGCTCGCGCGCGCACGCCGGCTCGACCAGCACGTCGAGCGCCGCCCGGACGGCGTCCGAGACGGCCCGCGCGCCGGCCGCCGAGGAGCCGCCGCCCGCCGCGGATCCGCCGGCGGGCTCGTCGCCGGGGCTGCCGGGACTGCCCAGGCGGTCGGGGCGGTCGGCGGTCGGTCCGTCCTCCGCGTCCGGAGCGACGAGCGCGTCGTCGCCGGCCTCCTCGAGCGCGGAACCCGGCGCCTCCGCCTCGTCGGGGTAGCCGGCGTCCGCGTCCGCGTCCGGGTCCTCCTCCCACGCCCCACGGCGTCCGGCGGTGCCGGCGTCCGCGTACCGGACGAGCGCGTCGGGCAGGTCGGTCCCGGGCTGCACGAGCGTGAGCAGGACCGCGTCGCGGAGCGCCGGGTCGTCGAGCGCCGCCTCGATCCGCCCGAGGGCCGCGGCGGGCACCGTGCCGACGTCCTCCGCGTCGACCTCGGACCGCGACTCCTGGACGGCGGTGAGCGCGGCGCGCCACGTGCCGAGCGACCGCTGACGCCACGTCAGGACGTCCACGGGCCGGGTGCTGCGCAGCAGCAGGTCGGTCCAGCGGGACCGCGCGGCAGACGCGGAGCGCCTCGGCCCCGCCGCCGCCGGAGCGATCGCGCCGACGTCGTCCCGCGAGGGCAGCACCGGGTCCCGTCGGCCCACGAGCCGGCCCACGAGGTGCCCGGCGAGCTCCCCGGCAGCCAGGTCCTCCAGCGGCCGGCCGCCGGGCGGGCAGCAGCCGCGGTCCCGGCAGTCGAGGCCGAGGTAGTGCCCCTGCGTGACCAGCCACACGGCGACATCACCCACCCGTACGCAGGCGGCCCGGGTGACCTGGGCGGCCCGGACCGCCCGGGCCGTGCCGTCGCAGCGCATCCCGCGCCCGGGCTCGCGCGGGTCTCCCGCGTCGTCGTAGACCACCACCACGACCTCGGTCGCGCCGTCCGAGGCGAGGTGCCCCGCCACGCCGGCCGCGATCCCCGCACCCGCGGGGCACAGCAGGTCGGCCACGTCCACGCGGGCGACGAGGCCGACCTCGCGCCGAGGGCCGCGCAGGCTCACCGCCACCACGGAGTCCCGCGGCTCGAAGCCCAGCTGGTACGGCACCAGACCCAGCAGCTCGCGGGTGTGGTCGAGCCGGAGCGCACGGCGCGTGGCGGGGGGTCGCGGGTGGTGGGCGTGGTCGGGGGTGTCGTCGGCGGTGCGGTCGGGGGTCAGGTCCGTCGTGGTCATGGCCCCACCTCATCGTGTCCCTGACCTGCGGGAGAGCGCGCCGGCCGCCCGCTGGGGACGACGCGCGCCCCGGAGCGCTGTGGAGGACTCGGTGACCGCGCGGGGAGCGCCGCTAGGGTGAGGCGCGTGCCCGCCCGTCCCGTCACCGTCGCGCTGCTCCTCACGACGGCGCTCGCCACGGCACTGACCGTGGCGGGCTGCACGGAGGACTCCCCCGGCACCGCCGACCCGGCGCCGACCGCCTCCGCGTCGGCCGTACCGGGCGTCACGCCGTCGGCCACCGAGACGCTGCTGCCGAGCCCCACCGCGACCGGCTCGGCCGTGGGCGGGCTCGCCCCCGGGTTCCCCGCGGACCTCGTCGCGCCGCCCGAGGGCAGCGAGATCCTCGTGTCGAGCGCGGAGCCGGACGCGGCCACCGGGCTGACGACGATCAGCCTGAACCTGCGCAGCCCCCTCGCGACGGCCGACCTGCTCGGGCCGCTCAGGGACCAGCTGGTCGCCGCGGGGTTCGTCGAGACGGTCGTGGACCCGGGCACCTCCGGGCTGGCGGCGACCTCAACGTTCGTCCGTGGCGACGGCGGGCAGGAGCTGCTGACGCTCGGGGTGCTCGACCGGGACGGCGTGCGGACGCTGACGCTGGGCGGGACCGTCCGGCTGTGAGGCCCTAGGCTCGCGGCGTGAGCCCCGCCACCGCACTCGTCGACGCCGAGGACCTCCGCAGCCGGGTCGACGCCCTGCTCACACAGCACGTCGAGGAGCTGCTGCCCGAGCTGGTCGCCGCGGGTGCGGGAGCGGCCCCCCTCGCCGAGGCGCTCGGGCTGATGCTCGAGGGCGGCAAGCGCCTCCGGGCGGCGTTCTGCTACTGGTCGTGGCGTGCGCACGGCGGGGACCCCGCGTCCCCGGACGCGGACGCCGTGCTGCGCGTGGGAGCCGCGCTCGAGCTGTTCCAGGCCGCGGCGCTGTTCCACGACGACGTCATGGACGACTCGGACACGCGGCGCGGGCGCCCGGCCGCGCACCGGCGCTTCGCCGGCCTGCACGCCGAGCACGGCTGGTCGGGCGATCCGGGTCGCTACGGCGAGTCGGCGGCGATCCTGCTCGGGGACCTCGCCCTGGTCGCCAGCGAGCGCGAGTTCGTCCGCGCGGTCGCCGGCTCCCCCGCGGACCTGCGGGTGCGGGCCCACGCGGTGTTCCACCGGATGCGGACCGAGGTCACCGTCGGCCAGTACCTCGACCTCCTGGCGCAGGTGCTGCCGTGGGGCGAGGACCCGGTCGCGGACGAGGCGCGCGCCCGGGAGGTCATCGTCGCGAAGTCCGCGCGGTACAGCGTGGAGCACCCGATGCTGCTGGGTGCGGTGCTGGCCGGGGCGGACGACGCCGCGCTGGCGGCCGTCACGGGCTACGGGCTGCCGCTGGGCGAGGCCTTCCAGCTGCGGGACGACCTGCTCGGCGTGTTCGGCGACCCGGCGACCACCGGGAAGCCGGCCGGGGACGACCTGCGGGAGGGCAAGCGCACCGTGCTGGTGGCGCGCGCCATGGGGCACGCGCTGGCGACGGCCGACGCCGGGCTGGCGGACGCGCTGCGCGCGGGCCTCGGCGACCGCGGCCTCGACGACGACGCCTGCGCGGCGCTCGCCGGCCGCATCGAGGCCAGCGGCGCCGTCGCCGACGTCGAGGCCCTGATCACCGAGCTCGGCGACCGGGCGTTCGGCGCGCTGGCCGCCGCCCCGCTCGCCGAGGACGGCCGGGCGATGCTGGTGCGGCTCGGGCACGCGGCCGTCGACCGGCGCGCCTGAGGGCCGGGCCCCCGCGCGACGTCAGAGCTGCGCCTGCGCCCGGCGCCGCACCTCCGTCTTGTGGCCGGAGCGCAGCGCGTCCACCGGCCGGCCGGGCAGGGACTCGTCCTCGGTGAAGAGCCAGGCGATCGCCTCGGCGTCGGAGAAGCCGGCGTCCCCGAGCACACTCACGGTGCCCTGGAGCCACGCCATCACGGCCGCACGCGGCGCGGGGACGTCCCCCTCGTGCGGGTCCGCCGGCGGGTTGGTGGCGTCGACCGGGACCAGGAACGCGGCCGGGATGCTCAGCACGGGCGGGTCGCCGCGGCGGATGCCGATCAGGCGGCGCTCCTTGAGCAGGCGGCGGACCTTGCCGGCGTCGACGCCGAGCTCGTCGGCCACGTCGGGCACGGTGAGCCAGGAGTCGACCAGGTCATCGGGGTGGGGCTGCGCAGTCACCGGGCCAGCGTACTGACCGCCCGACCGGGGCACGCCACCGGGCCGCGTTCCCCCGGGCGGACGAGCGCGCTGGGCCGCACGTGTGGAGGGCGCGGCGCATCACCGCTGGTGAACCGGACATATCGCCCGCCCCGCTTCCCAGGGCTCCGCGGGTGGTCTACCGTCGCACTGGTCACATCAGTCACATCAGCCACACAGGCACCGCAGGTCACTGCACCACGTCGTCTCAGCACAGGGGTCCTCACCATGACGCAGCCCGCCCTCGCCCTCACGGACCAGGCCGACCGCAGCCGCGGGGACGGCGCGACCCCGCGCACCGGCGCACGCCGTGGTCGCCGGCTCGCCACGGGGACCGGCGCGATCGCCATCGCCGCCGTCGCCGTCACGGCCTCGGGCGGCGCCGCCCACGCCGACGACCAGTACACGGTCCGCAGCGGGGACACGGTCAGCCACATCGCCGCGCGCTACGGCACGACCGTCACCGCGGTGCGCAGCGCCAACGGCCTGAGCACCAGCGCCTTCATCCGTGAGGGCCAGCAGCTGACCATCCCCACCGCCGCGGCCCCGGCCGTTCCCGCGGCACCCAGCACGGCCGGCGGCAGCCACACGGTCGCCTCGGGCGAGACCGTGTCGGCCATCGCGAAGCGGTACGGCACGACCGTCGCCGCGATCAGCGCCGCCAACGGCCTCGACTCCCGCGCCTTCATCCGCGTGGGGCAGACGCTCACGGTCCCCGGCGCGTCCGGCGCGGCCGCGGCCCCCGCTGCCGCGGCCCCCGCGGCGACCGGCGGCACCCACACCGTCGCCTCCGGCGAGACGGTGTCGGCCATCGCGAAGCGCTACGGCACCACCGTCTCCGCGGTCGTCGCCGCGAACGGGCTGGACTCCCGCGCGTTCATCCGCGTCGGCCAGACGCTCACCGTGCCCGGGGCGTCCGGCGCGGCCGCGGCCCCCGCTGCCGCGGCCCCCGCGACGACCGGCGGCACGCACACCGTCGCCTCGGGAGAGACGGTCTCGGCGATCGCGTCGCGCTACGGCACGACGGTGTCGGCGATCGTGGCCGCCAACGGGCTGGACTCCCGCGCGTTCATCCGCGTCGGTCAGACGCTCACCGTCCCGGGCGCCCCGGCGGCGGGCGCCCCGGCGTCCTCGGGCGGGACCGCGCTGGTCGGGAACACGTTCCTCGGCCGCACCTACGCGCCGAGCGTGGTGGCGTCGGCCAACGCCAACAAGGCGAGCCTGCTCGCCATGGGTGTGCCGTCCCGCGCCCAGATGCAGGCGAAGGTCGCCGCGACCGCGCGCTCGATGGGGGTCGACCCCGCGCTCGCCCAGGCGATCGCGTTCCAGGAGTCCGGCTTCAACCACACCGCGGTCTCCCCCGCCAACGCGATCGGGACGATGCAGGTCATCCCGAGCTCCGGCGAGTGGGCCTCGCAGCTCGTCGGCCGCCAGCTGAACCTCATCGACCCGGACGACAACGTCGTGGCGGGCGTGGCGATCCTGCGCCAGCTCGTGCGCACCTCGCCGGACCTGTCGACGGCCATCGCCAGCTACTACCAGGGCTCGTCCTCGGTGAAGCGGAACGGCATGTTCAGCGACACCCGCCGCTACGTGGCGAACGTCCAGACCCACATGACGCGCTACTGAGCCGCGGCCTGCCGGGTCTGGCCGGACCGCGCCCGTAGACTTCGGCCCGTGGGAGCAACCGTCACCGATCCGCTCGTCGGCCAGCTGGTCGACGGGCGCTACGAGGTCGTGTCGCGCATCGCGCGCGGCGGCATGGCGACCGTGTACCTGGCGGTGGACCGGCGGCTCGACCGGGACGTCGCTCTCAAGGTCATGCACCCGCACCTCGCGGAGGGCGGCGCCGGCTCGGACTTCGTCGCCCGGTTCCGGCGCGAGGCCCGCGCCGCTGCGCGGCTCACCCACCCGGGACTCGTGGGCGTGTACGACCAGGGCCTGGACGGCGACACCTCCTACCTGACCATGGAGTACGTCGACGGCGTGAACCTGCGCCGCCACCTCGCCGAGCGCGGGTCCCTGACCGTCGGCGAGGCGCTCGACGTCGGCGAGCACGTCCTCGACGCCCTGGCCGCGGCGCACCGCGCCGGCCTGGTGCACCGCGACGTCAAGCCCGAGAACGTGCTGATGGCGACCGACGGGCGGATCAAGGTCGCCGACTTCGGGCTCGCCCGGGCCGTCACCGAGGTCACGTCCACCACGACCGGCACCGTCTTCGGCACGGTCGCGTACCTCGCCCCCGAGCTCGTCGTCCGCGGGGCCAGCGACGCCCGCACCGACGTGTACGCCGCCGGCGTCCTGCTCTACGAGATGCTCACGGGCGCGCAGCCCTTCACCGGCGAGACGCCCATCCAGATCGCGTTCCAGCACGTCAACTCCGACGTGCCGCCGCCCTCGGACACGGCGTCCTGGCTGCCCGTCGAGGTCGACGAGCTCGTCGGGGCGCTCGCCGCGCGCGAGCCCGACGACCGGCCCGCCGACGCCTCCGCGGCCCTGGCGCTGCTCCGGCGGACCCGCGCGGCCCTGGACCCGGCGACCCTCGACCGCCGCGTCGACGTGCCGCCGGCCGTCACCCTGCCGCAGGCGACCGACGCGGACGACGCCGCCCCCGGCGCGTCGGCCGGCGGTGCCGCCACCCGCGTCGACGGCTCCTCGGTCGACGACGCCGACGACGAGTCCCCGGCCGGCGCGACGACCCGGATCGACGCGCCGGGGCGCACCGTCGCCCTGCCGATCGGCATGGTGACGGCCGGCGGCCCCGCCCCGGGCGACACCCCGGCCCGGCGCCGCCGGTGGGGGCGCTGGGTCGCCGTGGGCGTGCTGCTGGTCGCGCTGGTCGGCGGCGGCACGTGGTGGTACCTCGCGGCCGGTCCCGGGGCCTACACGACGGTCCCCGCGGTCACCTCGCTGACCGAGGACCAGGCGGTCGCCCTGCTCGAGGACGCCGGCCTCGGCGCGGACCCGGTCCAGGCGTTCGACGACACCGCCCCGGTGGGCACCGTCTTCGCCGCCGACCCGGGCGACGGCGAGCGGGTCCGCAAGGACGGCACGGTGCAGCTGTCGGTGTCGCGCGGTCCGGACCTCGTGGACCTGCCCGGCGGCCTCCTGCACGCCCAGCAGGCCGTCGCGGAGGAGGCGCTCCTGGCGGCGGACCTGCAGGTCGACTACGTCGAGGGCGACTTCTGGCACGACGCCGTCGGGCTCGGCGGCGTGCTCGCGGTCACCGACGCGGACCAGGCGCCGCTCGCCGACGGGGCGAAGGTCAAGCGCGGCTCCACGGTGTACCTGACCATCTCCGACGGGCCGCAGCCGGTGACCATCGTGTCCGTGACCGGCGCGTCGTTCGACGAGGCCAAGGCGCAGCTCGAGTCCCTCGGGCTCGCGGTCAACCCGCAGGAGGCGTTCAGCGACACCGTCCCCGCCGGAGACGTCATCGCCCAGGACCCGGCGGGCGGCACCCAGGGGCACCGCACGGACACCGTGACGCTCACGGTCTCCAAGGGCCCCGAGACGGTCCCCATGCCGAACCTCACCGGCAAGCAGTACGACGAGGCCGCGACGATCCTCGACGGCCTCGGGCTCAAGGCCGAGCGGCGCAACATCCTCGGCGGCCTCTTCGGCACCGTGCGTGACCAGAGCGTGCCCGCGGAGCAGGCGGTCCCCAAGGGGACGACGATCACCCTCACCGTGGTCTGAGCCGGCCCGCGACGCTCCCGCCCGGACACCCGCGCAGACGACGACGCCCGCACCCGCCCCCTCGGGGCCGGTGCGGGCGTCGTCGCGTCGGGCCTCAGCTCCGGCGCAGCAGCTCCACGACCTGGAACGCGAGCTCCAGCGACTGCTGGTGGTTCAGCCGCGGGTCGACGAGCGTCTCGTACCGGCGGGCCAGCCCGGCGTCGTCGATCTCCTCGGCGCCGCCGAGCACCTCGGTGACGTCGTCGCCGGTGAGCTCGATGTGCAGCCCGCCCGGGACGGTGCCCAGCGCGCGGTGCACCTCGAAGAACCCGGCGACCTCGTCCATCACGTCGGAGAACCGCCGGGTCTTGTACCCGGAGGCCGACGTGATGCCGTTGCCGTGCATCGGGTCGCACACCCAGGTGACCGGGCGGCCGTCCGCCGTGACCTTCTCCACCAGCGAGGGGAGCAGGTCCCGGATCTTGCCGGCGCCCATGCGGGTGATGAACGTGATGCGGCCCGGCTCGGCACTCGGGTTGAGCTTGTCGATCAGGCGCAGCGCGTCGTCCGCGGTGGACGTCGGGCCGAGCTTGATGCCGAGGGGGTTGTGCACGCGGCTGAAGTAGTCGACGTGCGCCCCGTCGAGCTGCCGGGTGCGCTCCCCGATCCACAGGAAGTGCGCCGAGCAGTCGTACGGCAGGCCGGTCCGGGAGTCGATCCGCGTCAGGGGCCGCTCGTAGTCGAGCAGCAGCCCCTCGTGGCTCGAGTAGAAGTCCACGGTCCGCAGGGCGTCGAAGTCCGCCCCGCACGCCGCCATGAACCGGATCGCGCGGTCGATCTCCGCCGCGATCTCCTCGTAGCGCGCGTACGCCGGGTTGGCGGTGAACCCGCGGTTCCACTCGTGCACGCGCAGCAGGGACGCGAAGCCGCCCGTGGTGAACGCGCGGATCAGGTTCAGCGTCGACGCGGACGTGTGGTACGCGTCGAGCAGCCGCTCCGGGTCGGGCGTGCGGGCCTCGGGCGTGAACTCGAAGCCGTTGATGATGTCGCCCCGGAACGCGGGCAGGGTGACGCCGTCGCGGGTCTCCGAGTCGGACGACCGCGGCTTCGCGTACTGCCCCGCCATCCGGCCCATCTTGATGACCGGCAGGCTGGCGCCGTACGTCAGCACGACGGCCATCTGCAGGACGGTCATGATCTTGCCGCGGATGTTGTCGGCCGTCGCCTCCGCGAAGGTCTCCGCGCAGTCACCGCCCTGCAGCAGGAACGCCTCGCCGCGCCCGGCGGCCGCGAGCTGGCCGCGCAGCGCGTCGGACTCCCCCGCGAACACCAGCGGCGGCAGGCCGGCGAGCCGGCCGGTGACGCGCGCGAGGGCGTCCCGGTCCGGCCACGCCGGCTGCTGCGTGACGGGCAGCGACCGCCAGTGCTCGAGGCCCTCGAGCACCCGCGGGTCCGCCTCGACGCTCATCAGTGCGCCGTCGCGGGCACCAGGGACTGCCCGATGCCCTCCAGGAGCGCGCCGAACCAGGGCTGCGAGACGTCGAACGCCTTGCCGCCGGCGATGCGCGGGAACGCGATGGCCTTGAGGCGGTCGCCGTCCTCCTCGTCGTGGCCGATGACGCCGGCCTCGCCGCGCAGGGCGCACTCGACGGCCAGGTCGGTCATCGACTTGATGAGGCGCAGGTCCTCGGCGTTCGCGGCCGCGGCGCGCGAGTAGTACCCGGACTTCTGGACCATGACCTTCTCGGCGCCCAGCTTCTCGGCGAACTGCTTCGCGAACCACTGGCCCGGGTTGATCGTGTCGAGCTTGACGTGGCCGAACGGGTCGCGCGGCACCTCGGCGCCGGAGGCCTCGAGCTGCTCGACGATCTCGTGCATGCCCGCACCCTCGGACAGGAAGATGTTGACGTTGCCCTGCTCGTCCATGATCGCCTTGAGGCGCGCGGCCTCGGCGTCGATGTCGAGGGCCAGCTCGGGCAGGAAGACCGCGTGGATGTCCCAGCGCTCGCGCGTCAGGCCGAGGGCCGGGGCCCACTCCTGGGTGTCGAGCCACTTGCGGTACTCGGCGGCGGCGGCGGCGGTGAGCCAGCCGCAGTGCCGGCCCATGACCTCGTGCACGATGAGCATGCGCGGCCCCGAGCGGTGCTCGCCGATGATGTTCGCGGCGAAGCCCGCGGCCTCCTCGGCGGCGGTCCACGCGCCGAGCGACTGCTTGATCGGCACCACGTCGTTGTCGATGGTCTTCGGCAGGCCGACGACGGTCAGGCCGTAGTCGTTGTCCGCCAGGTACGCGGCGAGGTCGGCCGCGGTGGTGTTCGTGTCGTCGCCGCCGATCGTGTGCAGCACGTCGACGCCGTCCGCCTTGAGCTGCTCGGCCGCGACCTGCAGCGGGTCCTGGCCCTCGGCGACCAGCCCGCGCTTGACGCAGTCCGCGGCGTTCGTGAGCTTCACGCGCGAGTTGCCGATCGGCGAGCCGCCGAACCGGTGCAGCAGCGGCGCCTGGGCGCGGCCCTCGGCGTCGATGACGATCTTGTCGCCGCGCAGGAGCCCGTGGTAGCCGTGCTGGTAGGCGATGATCTCGATCTCGGGGGCGATCTCGGTGTACCGCTCGATCAGACCACCGACGGCCGAGGACAGGCACGGAGCGAAGCCACCCGCGGTCAGGAGCGCGACGCGACGAACCGACATGAGACACACCTCTCGTTGAACAGCACAGAACAGCACAGCCGCATTCGGCGGCCCGCAGATCACCCAAGGCGACGGACGCGGACCGGACCCGGGACCGAGGTCCGGGGTGCCGCCGCGGTCACCGCGGCAGCAGGCTCATCCTACTGAGCCGGGGACTCGTCCTCCGGCGGGACCGGAACCTGGACATCGGGCACCGCGCGGCCGCCGGGGGCGGTGCGCTCCGGGGCGGCCGGACCGGTCGCGGCGGGGTGCCCCGTGGCGATGCGGGCCTTCTGCGTCGCCGCGTAGATGTCCACGTACTCCTGGCCGGACAGCGCCATGAGCGCGTACATGATCTCGTCGGTCACCGAGCGCAGGATGAACCGGTCGTTCTCCATGCCGCGGTACCGGCTGAAGTCGAGCGGCTCGCCGATCACGACGCCGATGCGGCGCGGGCGCGGGAAGCGCTGGCCGAGCGGCTGCGCCTTGTCGGTGTCGATCATCGCGACGGGGATGACCGGGGCGCCGGACTCCAGCGCCATCCGGGCCACGCCGGTCTTGCCGCGGTACAGGCGGCCGTCGAGGCTGCGGGTGCCCTCGGGGTAGATGCCGAAGAGCTTGCCCTCGGCGAGCCGGTTCAGGCCGGTGCGCAGCGCCGCCTCCGAGGCCTTGCCACCGCTGCGGTCCACGGGGATCGTGCCGACCCCGCGCATGAACCCCGCGGTGAGGCGACCCTTGAGGCCACGCCCCGTGAAGTACTCGTTCTTGCCGATGAACACGATCTCGCGGTCCAGGACCAGCGGCAGGAAGAACGAGTCGATGACGGCGAGGTGGTTGCTGGCGAGGATCGCCGCACCGTCGGTGGGCACGTGCTCGGCGCCCCGCACCCAGGGGCGGAACAGCAGGTGCAGCAGCGGGCCCACCAGGACCCGCTTCATGAACCAGTAGAACAACCTGCCACCTCTCGCCCTCGTCGCCGCGGGCCGGCTGTGCGTCGTCCCCGTGCCCTGTGCTCGGAGCCGACTCTAGAGTGCTGCCATGGCCCCGCGTCCCGACCGCCCCGACCCGTCACCCGACGGCGACGACCGCGACGACGCGCCCGAGGGGCGTCCGGACCCCCTCCACGTCTCCGACGAGCAGTGGGCCGCGATCGTGGCCGACCTGCGCGGCGACGGGGACCCGACCGCCACGGTGACGCCGCCGGACGCCGCTCCCGCAGGCCAGGACGACCCGCGGACGTCGTCCGGTCCCGCCGTAACCTACCCCGTCGCGCCCTGGGTGACCGACCGGCGCGTCGTGCGCCCGGCCCGGCCCGACGGCGACGAGGGACCCGCGGGACCCGTCGGGCCCGCACCGGCCACCGGCAGGGACTGGGACGCGACCGGCCAGATGGACGACGCGGAGCGGCGCGTCGACGAGGCCGAGCACTTCCGGCCGCCCGATCCCGGGCCGGTCCTGGGCGGCGACCCGCTGCTGACGATGGCCTGGCTGGCGGTCACGGGCATGCCGCTGCTGTGGCTCGTCGTGGTCGTCGCGTGGCGCGGCGCGCCCTCCGCGGTGCTGCAGGCCTCCGCGGCGGTGTTCGTGCTCGGCGTGGCGCTGCTGGTCTGGCGGATGCCCCAGCGGCGCGACGACGACCACGACGACTCGGACGGCGCCGTCGTCTGACGTCGCCGCCCGGGCCGGGTGACGTCAGCGGCGGGCGAGGTCCGCCGCGCCGACGATCCCCGCGTCGTTGCCCATCGACGCCAGCGCGAACGTCGCCTCGGGCCGGTGACCGCGGGCCGACAGCTGGTCGAGGAACGCGCGACGGGCGGGGGCCAGCAGGAGGTCGCCCGCGGCGCTCACGCCGCCGCCGATCACGACGATCGCGGGGTCGAGCAGCGCCGCGACGGACGCGGAGCCCTCCCCGATCCAGCGGCCGAGCTCCGCGAGCAGCTCGACGGCGAGCGCGTCGCCCTCCTGGGCCGCCTGCGTGACGTGGGGGCCGGTGAGCTCGTCGGCGTCACCGCCCGCGAGCTCGAGCAGCCGGCCACCGCGCTCGGGCTGGGTGATGAGGGCGGACTGCGCGTCCCGCACCAGGGCGCTGCCGGAGGCGTACTGCTCCCAGCAGCCCTCGTGGCCGCAGCCGCAGTAGTGCCCGCCGGGGACGACGCGCATGTGCCCGACCTCGGCCGCGACGCCCCACGCGCCCCGGACCAGGTTCCCGCCGACGACGAGCGCGCCGCCGAGGCCCGTGCCGATGGTCAGCAGGAGCATGTCCTGGACGTCGCGCGCCGCGCCGAACCGGAACTCGGCCCAGCCGGCGGCGTTCGCGTCGTTCTCGACGACGATCTTCACGTCGCCGCCCAGCTCCTTGGCGACGATGTCCCGCAGCGGGTGCTCGCGCCACGGCAGGTTCGGGGTGAAGAGCACCGTCGACTGGTCCGCGGCGATGAAGCCCGGGGCGGCGAGGCCGATCGCGCCGACCTCGTGCTGCTCGGCGAGCTCCTGGCAGGCCTCGATGACGCCCCGGTCGACGCTGGCGGAGTCGCGCGGGTCGGTGTCACGACGCGTCTTCGCGATGATCCGGCCGTCCTCGTCGACCACACCGGCGGCGATCTTCGTCCCGCCGATGTCCACACCGATGGCGTGCATGCTTCCCTGCTTCCGCGTGAGAGGTTCCCCAGCCGCACGGCGCGGGCCACCGGCCCCGGGCGCGGTGCGCTCCGGTGCGGCGGCGGCAGCACTGCGCGCGTGCGCCCCCACGCTAGCGTGCGAACCCGACATCGCTGCACACGCTCCCACCGCCGCGGGCCCTCGCGCTCCCTCGCGCGGGTGAGGCGACGCGCCGGACATCGGCGATCGGGACCTTGGTCCCTTATGCTGCGCCCAACCTTCGACTTTCTGACAATGGAGCCAGACATGGAGGAGTTCAGCACCCCCCTGCTCGTCGAGACGGGCCCGCGGGAGAACCTGCTCGACCTGCTCGACGCGCGCGTCGCCGCCACGGGCGACGGGCCGATCATCGAGTACAAGACGCCCCGCACCGGGACCTCGTGGCACACCGTCAGCGCCCGGGAGTTCGACCGCCGCGTCCGTGCCGTCGCGCGCGGGTTCGCCGCGCACGGCGTCGAGCCCGGCGACCGCGTCGGGATCATGTCCCGCACCCGGTACGAGTGGACCCTGCTCGACTGGGCGCTGTGGACCGCCGGTGCGGTGCCCGTGCCCGTCTACGAGACCTCGTCCGCCGAGCAGGTGCACTGGATCCTGACGGACGCGGCCGTCACGCTCGTCGTCGTCGAGTCCGCGGAGCACGCCGCGACGGTCGCCGAGGTGCGGCCCGAGGCGCCGCTGCTGCGGGACGTCCTGGTCATCGACGACGGCGCGGTCGAGCAGCTGGAGGCCGACGGCACGGGGGTGCCCGACGCCGAGCTCGAGCGCCGGCGCCGGTACGCCGGTCGCGACGACCTCGCCACGCTGATCTACACCTCCGGCACCACCGGGCGGCCCAAGGGCGTCGAGCTCACGCACGGGAACTTCGCGGTGCTGGCGCGCAACGCCGTCGAGGGGCTGCACGAGGTCGTCGCCACGCCCGGGTCGCGCACGCTGCTGTTCATGCCGCTGGCGCACGTCTTCGCCCGGTTCGTCGAGGTCCTGTGCGTGCCGGCCGGCGCGGTGCTCGGGCACACGCCCGACACCAAGCAGCTGCTCGCGGACCTCGTGGAGTTCCGGCCGACGTTCATCCTGTCGGTGCCGCGCGTGTTCGAGAAGGTCTACAACTCGGCGGAGCAGAAGGCCGCGGCCGGCGGGAGGCTGAAGATCTTCCAGTGGGCCGCGCGCACCGCGATCGCGTACTCCCGCGCGCTCGACGACGGCCGGCCCGGGCTGGCGCTGACCGTGCAGCACAAGGTCGCCGACCGCCTGGTGTTCCACAAGCTCCGCGACGCCATGGGCGGCCGGGTCGAGTGGGCGATCTCGGGCGGGGCGCCGCTGGGCGAGCGGCTCGGTCACTTCTTCCGGGGCATCGGCCTGAAGGTCCTCGAGGGCTACGGCCTCACCGAGACCACCGCGCCCGCCACGGTGAACATGCCCGGCAGGACGCGGATCGGCACCGTCGGGCCTCCCCTGCCCGGCACCTCGGTCCGGATCGCCGCCGACGGGGAGGTCGAGGTCCGCGGGCACCAGGTGTTCCGGGAGTACCACGGCAACCCCACCGCGACGGCCGAGGTGTTCCACGACGGCTGGTTCCGCACCGGCGACCTGGGGTCGCTGGACGACGACGGCTACCTGCGGATCACCGGCCGGAAGAAGGAGATCATCGTCACCGCGGGCGGCAAGAACGTCGCCCCCGCTGTGCTCGAGGACCGGCTGCGCGCCCACCCGCTGATCAGCCAGGTCGTCGTCGTCGGCGACGGCCGGCCCTTCATCGGGGCGCTCGTGACGCTCGACGCGGAGGGGCTCCCCGGCTGGTGCGCCGCGCACGGCCGCCCGCCGCTCACGGCCGCCGAGGCCGCCACGGACCCCGAGGTGCTGGCCTCCATCGACCAGGGCGTCGAGCGGGCGAACCGCGCGGTCTCCCGCGCCGAGTCGATCCGCAAGTACCGCATCCTCGACCGCGACCTGACGATCGCGAGCGGGCACCTGACGCCGAAGCTCAGCGTCCGGCGCACGCACGTCCTCAAGGACTTCGCGGGAGACGTCGAGGCGATCTACCGCGAGGAGCACGCGGGCTGACGTCGGTGCCGGCGCGGGATTCCCGCACCGGCACCCGTCGCGCGGCGACTGCGGCGGTCAGACCCGGCCGAGGCGGGCCAGCAGGGTGGCAGACGGCAGCACCCGCGCGCCCGCGGCCTCGACGTCCGCACCCAGCGCGCGGTCGCTCGTCACCACGACCACCACGCGCCCGGTCGGCTCCGCGCGGACCAGCCGCCGGATCAGGTCATCGGCGATCTCCCCCGCGGAGAACAGGACGCGCACGCCGCGGGGACCTGGGGCCGCCCGCTCCTGGCCCTTCTCCTGGCCGTCGAAGCAGCAGGTGACCTCCGCGCCCGTGCGGCCGGCGAGGGTGGCCAGCCGCTCGGTCAGGCGCCGGCGCTGCTCGGCGAGCGGCTGCTCCGGCCACGCGCGCTTGGAGACGTTGTAGCCGTCGACCACCAGGTGCGCGCGCGGCATCGCGAGCAGGTCGTCCAGCAGGGCGGGGTCGTCGGCGCCGCGGCCGCGGGACGTCGCGCGCGGCGCGGCACCGGTCCCCGGCGCGGGGGCGACCAGGTCCGCCGGCATCCGGCCCGCCGGCGGCAGCGCGAGCTCCGTGCGGAGCGCCGCGCCCGCCTCGACGACCGTGTCGAGCAGCAGCCGCACCCGGACCTCCGCCAGGTCCCGCAGCACGGCGGCGTCCTCGCGCGCCGCCCGGGCCAGAGCGTCGGCGCGGGCGCGGTCCTCGTCGGCGGCGGCGCGGACGCGGGCGGCCTCGGCGTGCACCCGCTCCGCCGCCGCGGCCACCTCGGCGGCGTGCTCGGCGGCGCGGCGGGACTCGGACCGGGCACGGTCGGCGTCGGACCGGAGCCGGCGCAGCTCCTTGCGCAGCGCCGCCAGCTCGGCCTCGGCGGCGTCGGCGCGGGCGGACTCCGCGTCGAGGCGGGCGGCGAGCCGGGCGGCCACGCGGTCCGCCTCGGCGGGGTGGGACGCGGTGGGCGCGTCGGCCTCGGAGGCCGGCGCGGGCCCGGCGTCCGCCGGCGGAAGCAGGTCCGGCCAGCCCTCGGGGCGCAGGAGCACGGCGCCCACCGCGCGGGCGAGCCGGTCGGCGGCGCTCCCGTCGGCGGGGACGGCCGGCCCGTCGGTCGCGACGGCGGGCGCGTCGGTCGCGACGGCGGGCGCGTCGGTCGCGACGGCCGCCGCGTCGGCGAGCAGCTCCGCGGCCTGCGCCGGGTGCGCGTGCGACCAGGCGCGGGCGACCCTGGCCCGGAAGGCGTCGTCCTGCTCGAGCGCCGCCCACAGCGGCCCGGCCCCGGAGGTGGCCCGCCGGCGCGGCGCGAACCGGCGCACCGCGGCGAGCGACGCGGGGACCGCCGCGGGCTCGAGCGCCCCCAGCACCTCTGCCGCCAGCGCCGACGCGGCCGCGCGCACGGCGGCGGGGACGGGGACGGACATGCGCGTCACCCTACGGGCACGCAGGTCGCACGGGCAGGGGCGGTCGGCGGCGGCAGCCGTGTCGGACCCGGCCGTTAGCGTGCCGGGCATGGTCCACCGGTCCCCCGTCCCGCCTCGCCTCGACCTCATGCAGCAGCCCGTCGGCAGGCCGGTGCAGGTGACCCTGGACGACATCGGGACCCCGCTGTCGGACGTGACGTTCGTGGTGGTCGACCTCGAGACGACGGGCGCGGCGCCGGGGGCGTCGGCGATCACCGAGGTCGGCGCGGTGAAGGTGCGCGGCGGCGAGGTGCTGGGCGAGTTCCAGACCCTGGTCGACCCGGGCGGCCCGGTGCCCGCGCAGATCCAGGTCCTCACCGGCATCACGACCGCGATGGTGATCGGCGCGCCGCGGATCGAGGAGGTGCTGCCGTCGTTCCTCGAGTTCGCGCGCGGGTCGGTGCTGGTCGCGCACAACGCGCCCTTCGACGTCGGGTTCCTCAAGGCCGCCGCCGCCGCGACCGGCCACGCCTGGCCGGGGTTCCCGGTGGTGGACACCGTGCGGCTCGCGCGCCGGGTGGTCACGCGCGACGAGGCGCCGAACCACAAGCTGAGCACCCTCGCCGCGCTGTTCCACGCGACCACCGTCCCGGA
The DNA here is from genome assembly GCF_949769265.1 of Cellulomonas endometrii. Classification (NCBI taxonomy): domain Bacteria; kingdom Bacillati; phylum Actinomycetota; class Actinomycetes; order Micrococcales; family Cellulomonadaceae; genus Cellulomonas; species Cellulomonas endometrii. Next base: position 45,555 of record NZ_CATKPC010000003.1, read on the forward strand.
GCACCGCGCCCTGGCCGACGCCCGCGCGACCGTGGACGTGCTGCACGCCCTGCTGAGCCGGCTCGCGCCCCTGGGGATCACGCACCTCGAGGACCTGGCGACCGCCGCCGACCCCGTGCCCGCGGACGTGCGGCGCAAGCGCACCCTCGCGGACGGGCTCCCGGACGCCCCCGGCGTCTACCTGTTCCGCGGCCCGAAGGACGAGGTGCTGTACGTCGGGACGTCCACCTCGCTGCGCAAGCGCGTGCGCTCCTACTTCACCGCCGCCGAGAAGCGGTCCCGGATGCGGGAGATGGTGCGGATCGCCCAGGCGGTGACGCCGGTCGTGTGCGCCACGCCGCTGGAGGCGCAGGTGCGCGAGCTCCGGCTCATCGCGGAGCACACCCCCCGGTACAACCGGCGGTCCCGCTCCCCCGAGCGCATGCCGTGGGTGCGGCTGACGGCCGAGGCGTTCCCGCGGCTCTCCGTCGTCCGCGAGGTCCGCGACGACGCCACCCACATCGGGCCGTTCGCGTCCCGGGCCGCCGCGCAGTCCGCGGTCGAGGCGCTGCACGACGCCTTCGCGATCCGCCGGTGCACCGCCCGCCTGCCCCTCGTGCCCGCCCCCGGCGCGAGCGCCTGCCACCTCGCGGAGATCGGGCGCTGCCCGGCGCCGTGCGTGCGCCCCGAGGCCGCCGCCGAGTACGCCGCGACGGTCGACCGCGTCCGCGAGTCCATGACCGGCGACCCCGCCGACGTGGTCGACGCGCACGGCGACCGGATCGGGGCCCTCGCCCGCCAGGAGCGGTACGAGGAGGCGGCGACCGTCCGCGACCGGCTCGCGGCGTTCCTGCGGGGCGCGGCCCGTGCGCAGCGGCTGGCCCCACTCGCGGCGTGCGCCGAGCTCGTCGCCGCCCGGCGGACCGACGCCGGCGGCTGGGAAGTGGTGCTCGTGCGGCACGGCCGGCTCGCCGGGACGGCGCTCGTGCCACCGCGCACCGACCCGTCGCCGTCCATCGAGTCCCTGCGCGTGACCGGCGAGCACGTGCCTGCCCCGGTGCCGCCCGCACCCGCGGGTCACCCCGAGGAGGCCGACCTCGTGCTCGCCTGGCTCGGGCGGCCGGGGGTGCGGATCGTCAGCGTCAGCACGCCCTGGTCGTACCCGGTGCGGTCGGCCCAGGCGCGCACCGACCCCGCGGAGGCCGTGGCAGCCGGGCGACCCGCTGGGTGGGCCGGCGCGGACGAGGGCGACGACACCCAGGACGGCGAGGACGCCCGGGACACCCACACCACCCCGGGAGCCACGTACGCCGGGACAGCCGTGGACGACGCCGACGGTCCCCTCCCCGACTCCCGGGCCGAGCGCGACGGGCGGTTCGAGCGCGCGCAGGCGGCTCTCCACCGGGCGCTGCAGGGTCGAGGGCGGCAGGACGGCTCCGCGGGGTCCGCCGGCGCGGCATGATGGCGTCATGCTGACCGCCATCGTGCACATCGACACCGACGCCGCCCGCATCCCCGAGGCCGCCGCCGCGATCGCCGAGATCCCCGGCGTGAGCGAGGTCTACTCCGTCACCGGCGGCGTGGACCTCATCGCGATGGTCCGCGTCCGGGAGCACGAGGAGCTCGCGGACATCATCGCGGACCGGGTGAGCAAGGTGGAGGGCGTCGTCAGCACCCAGACGTTCATCGCGTTCCGCACCTACTCGCAGCACGACCTCGAGCAGGCGTTCGCCCTCGGCATCGACTGACCCCGCACCGCCCCGCGCGCCGAGACTCCAGCACCCGGGGGGTCGTCGGCACCCGAACCGCCCGGGTACTGCGGTCTCGACGCGGTGCAGCGTGCGGCGGGGGTCAGGCCGCCGCGCGCCAGCGGGCGAGGACCTCCGACGCCGCGCCGTCGTCGACCGAGCGGCGGGCGTGCTCCAGCGCCGCCCGCAGCCGCTCCACCAGGTCGCCGCCGTCCGCGCCGGTCCCCGGCAGGCTGCCGTCGGCGACGAGGGCCGCGGCCGCGTTCAGCAGCACGGTCTCGCGGGACGCGACGTCCTCGCCGGCGAGCACGGCGCGCGCGACCCCGGCGTTGAACTCCGCGTCGGCGCCGCGCAGGTCCGCGACGGTCAGCCGCGTCAGCCCGAGGTCGGCGACGGGGTCGAGCACGTGCTCCGCGACCTGGCCCCCGGTGACGTGCCAGACGTGCGACGTCCCGGTGGGCGCGAGCTCATCGAGGCCGTCGTCCCCGCGGAACACCAGCGCCTCGGTGCCGCGGCGCGCGAGCACCCCGGCGACCAGCCCGGCCATGCGGGCGTCGGCGACGCCGATCGCGGCGGCGGCGGGCTGGGCGGGGTTGGTGAGCGGCCCGAGGAAGTTGAAGACCGTCCCGATGCCGAGGTCGCGCCGGGCGACGGCCACGTGGCGCATCGCGGGGTGGAACGTCAGGGCGAAGCAGAACGTGATGCCGACCTCGTGCGCCAGCTGCGCGACGCGCTCGGGCGTGCGGTCGAGCCGGATGCCGAGGGCCTCGAGCACGTCGGCGGACCCCGAGGACGACGACGCGGCCCGGTTGCCGTGCTTGACGACGCGCACCCCGGTGCCCGCGACCACCAGGGACGCCATGGTGGAGACGTTGACGGTGTGCGCGCGGTCGCCGCCGGTGCCGACGATGTCGACGGCGCGGCCGGGGACCTCGAACCGGACGGCGTGCGCGAGCATCGTGTCGGCGAGGGCGGTCAGCTCCGTGACCGTCTCCCCCTTCGCGCGCAGCCCGACCAGGAACCCGGCGATCCGCGCGGGCGACGCCTCGCCGGACATGATCTGGTCCATCGCCCAGGCGGTCTGCGCCTCGCTCAGGTCCTCGCGCGCGACGAGCGCGGCCAGGAGGTCGGACCAGGTGACCGCCTCGGTCATGCCGCGGGGGCCCGGGACAGCAGCCCGGCGACGGCGTCGTGCAGCTCGACCGGGTCGAGCGGCTGGGAGACGACCGCGTCGGCGTCGGACCAGGCGGCGAGCCAGGCGTCCTGCGGGCGGCCCGTCAGCACGAGCACGGGCGGGCACCGGAAGACCTCGTCCTTGACCTGCCGCGCGAGCGCCATGCCGCCGACCTTGCCGGCCTCGCCGTCCAGGACGAGCAGGTCGTACTCACCCGTCTCCGCCTGCTGCAGGGCGGCCTGCGGCGTGGCGACCTCGCTCCACCGGATGTCCGGCGCCCCGCGACCCAGGCGGCGGCCGACGCCGAGGCGCACCTGCGCGCGCGTGCCGGAGTCGTCGCTGTACAGGAGGATGCGCGGTCCCGGCACGACGGCGTCGTGCTCGGCGTCGAGGCGGTCAGCGGCCATGGTGGTCCTCCACTCGTGCGGACGGGACGCGAGCGGTGGCGCGTCCCTCCCCGCATCTTGGCACGCCGATCTGCCACCCGGCCGCGGACGCCCCGGCGGGCCGCTGAACACCGGGAACGAGGTGACGGTGTGACAGAAACCTCCCCGACGCTCTGGGACTTGTGACCCATGTGCGGAGGTTTTCGGCCATACTGACGTGCGTGACGACCGCAACGGCTGCCCCCGCCTCCGCTCCCCATGTGAGCGTCAACCGACCGAACCCCGTGTCGGTCGGGACGATCGTGTGGCTGGCCTCGGAGCTCATGTTCTTCGCGGGCCTCTTCGCCATGTACTTCACGCTCCGCGCCACGGTCACCGAGGAGTGGGCGGTCCAGACGGACAAGCTCAACATCACCTTCGCGGCGATCAACACCACGGTGCTGGTGCTGTCGTCGGTGACGTGCCAGATGGGCGTGTGGGCGGCGGAGCGGTTCCAGCCGGTGCGCTCCGGCGGCCTGCTGAACGTCAAGGGCTGGGGCATGAACGAGTGGATGACCCTGACCTACGTCATGGGTGCCTTCTTCATCGGCGGGCAGATCTTCGAGTACGCCGAGCTGGTGCACGAGGGCCTGACGATCTCGTCCAGCCCGTACGGCTCGGTGTTCTACCTCACGACGGGCTTCCACGGCCTGCACGTGGTCGGCGGCCTGCTCGCGTTCCTGTTCCTGATGGGCCGCTCGTTCACCTCCCGGCGGTTCGGCCACCACGAGGCCACGACCGCCATCGTCACGTCCTACTACTGGCACTTCGTCGACGTGGTCTGGATCGCGCTGTTCGCGACGATCTACCTGATCAAGTGACGACGCGCACCCCCCGCACCGACGCCCCCCGCACGCCCGAGACGAGGATCCATCCGTGAAGGCACTCGCCGCCCGCAGGCACCACCGGTTCGCCCCGGTGGTGCTGCTCCTGCTGGCGCTGCTGCTGACCGGTGCCGTGTACGCCATCGCCCAGCCCGCCAGCGCCGACGCGGCGCAGGCAGCGGCCGGCGAGGACGACATCGCCGCCGGCCAGAAGCTGTTCCAGGCCAACTGCGCCACCTGCCACGGCCCGTCCGCGGAGGGCCGTGTGGCCACCGACGGCGGCGCCGGCGGCCCCTCCCTCATCGGGGTGGGCGCCGCGGCCGTCGACTTCCAGGTCGGCACCGGCCGCATGCCCGCGCAGATGAACGGCGCGCAGATCCAGGCCAAGCCGGTCCAGTTCGACCAGGACCAGATCGACCAGCTCGCGGCCTACGTCGCCTCCCTCGGCGCGGGCCCCTCGGTTCCCACCGCGGAGCAGGTCGACCCCGAGCTCGGCGACGCCGCGAACGGCATGGCCCTGTTCCGCACGAACTGCGCCATGTGCCACAACGCGGTCGGCGCCGGCGGCGCCCTGTCCCAGGGCAAGTGGGCCCCGGCGCTGGACGACACCACCCCCACGCACATCTACGAGGCGATGCTCACCGGCCCGCAGTCGATGCCGGTGTTCAACGACGCGAACATCACCCCCGACGAGAAGCGCGACATCATCGCGTACCTCGACGACCAGCGGGAGGGCTCGCCCGGCGGCCTCACGCTCGGCTCGCTCGGCCCCGTCAGCGAGGGCCTGTGGGCCTGGGTGGTCGGCATCGGTCTGCTGATCGGCGCCTCGGTCTGGATCGGAGCCAAGTCCTCGTGAACTCGTCCCACGACCCCTCGACCGACCTCACGGCCCGGTCCGGCACCCCCGCGGTGCCGGAGCGGTTCGAGGACCCGGGCCTCGAGGGCCACCGCGCCCGCGTGGGCGACTCCGACCCGAAGGCGAACAAGCGCGCCGAGCGGCAGGTCGTCGCCCTGTTCACCCTGTCGATCCTCGGCGCGATCGGCGCCGTCGTGGCCTACGCCCTGGTCCCCCCGGGCGAGACCGTCGGCAGCATGCGGCTGTCCAACCTGCTGCTGGGCCTCGGGCTGTTCCTGTCGCTCGCCGGCATCGGCGCGGCGGCCGTGCACTGGGCCAAGGCGCTCATGAGCGACCACGAGCGCTCCGAGGACCGGCACCCGACCCGGACGTCCGACGCCACGCGCGTGAAGGCCGTCGAGGCCCTGCGCGAGGGCGTCAAGGACTCGTCGATCGGCCGCCGCGGCGTGCTCAAGGGCGCGATGGTCACCTCGCTGGCCCTGTTCCCGCTGGGCATCGCCGTGCCGCTGGTCGGCAACCTCGGCGGCGACTGGGACGTCTCCCGGTCCAAGCGCACCATGTGGAAGAAGGGCACCAAGCTCACGATCGACCCGAGCGGCCGGCCCATCAAGGCCGCCGACGTGACGATCGGCTCGGTGTTCCACGTCATCCCCGAGGGCCTCGAGGAGACGCCGCACCCGCTGGACGAGAAGGCCAAGGCCGTCGTCCTGCTGGTCCGGATGGACCCGCGTGACCTCAAGTCCGAGCAGGGCGAGGGCTGGTCGTACGACGGCATCATCGCCTTCTCGAAGATCTGCACGCACGTCGGCTGCCCCGTGGCGCTGTACGAGCAGCAGACCCACCACATCCTCTGCCCGTGCCACCAGTCGACCTTCGACGCCGCCGACGGCGCCAAGGTCGTCTTCGGCCCGGCGAAGCGGCCGCTGCCCCAGCTGCCCATCACCGTCGACGACGAGGGCTACCTCGTCGCCCAGGACGGCTTCAACCAGCCGATCGGCCCGTCCTTCTGGGAGCGCCTCACGTGAGCACCGTCGACTCCCCCAGCGCACCCCCCACGGGTGTCGCGCGCGCGGCGGCAGGGACCGCCGACTACCTGGACCAGCGCACCGGCATCGGTGGCGCGGTCAAGGAGTTCGCCCGCAAGATCTTCCCCGACCACTGGTCGTTCCTCCTGGGTGAGATCGCGCTGTACTCCTTCGTCGTGCTGCTGATCTCGGGCACGTTCCTCACCATGTTCTTCGTGCCCTCCATGACCGAGGTGCACTACGAGGGCCCCTGGGCCGCGATGAACGGCGTGCAGATGTCCGAGGCGTTCGCCTCGACGCTGCGCCTGTCGTTCGAGGTCCGCGGCGGTCTGCTCATGCGGCAGATCCACCACTGGGCGGCCCTGATCTTCATGGCGTCGATCGTCACGCACATGATGCGCGTGTTCTTCACCGGGGCGTTCCGCAAGCCGCGCGAGCTGAACTGGCTCGTCGGCTTCACGCTGATGATCCTGGGCCTGCTGGCCGGCTTCTCCGGCTACTCGCTCCCCGACGACGTGCTGTCCGGCAACGGCCTGCGCATCGCCGACGGCGTGGCCCGCGCGATCCCGATCGCCGGCTCGTACATCTCGCTCGGCCTGTTCGGCGGCGAGTTCCCGGGCACGGAGCTGATCCCCCGCCTGTTCACGGTGCACATCCTGCTGATCCCCGCGATCATCCTCGCGCTGATCGCCCTGCACCTGCTGTTCGTCGTGCTGCACAAGCACACGCAGTACCCGGGCTCGGGCCGGACCGACAAGAACGTCGTCGGCTACCCGCTGTTCCCGGTGTACGTGGCCAAGGCCGGCGGCTTCTTCTTCGTGGTGTTCGCCGTCATCGCCCTGATGGCCGCGACCATGACGATCAACCCCGTGTGGAACTACGGGCCCTTCGACCCGGGTGTCGTGTCCGCGGGCGCCCAGCCCGACTGGTACATGCTGTTCCTCGAGGGCGGCCTGCGGCTCATGCCGGGCTGGGAGTTCGTGATCGGCGAGTACACGGTCTCGATGAACATCCTGGTGCCGGGCGTGATCATCCCCGGGATCCTGTTCACGACGCTGGCGCTCTGGCCGTTCATCGAGGCGTTCGCCACGGGTGACGACCGCGAGCACCACGTGCTGGACCGCCCGCGCAACGCGCCGTTCCGCACCGCGTTCGGCGTCGCGTTCCTCACGGCGTTCATGGTCCTGGTGCTGGCGGGGTCGAACGACCTCATCGCCACGCACTTCCACCTGTCGATCAACGACATCACCTGGACGTTCCGGGTCCTGCTGTTCGTCGGCCCCGCGATCGCGTTCTGGCTCACGAAGCGCATCTGCTTCGCGCTGCAGCGCAAGGACCGCGAGCTGGTGCTCCACGGCCACGAGACCGGGCGCATCGTCCGGTTCGCGTCCGGCGAGTACATCGAGGTGCACAAGCCCCTCGACGCGCACGAGCGCTGGCTCCGCGTGCAGCACGAGCCGCGCCGCCCGCTCGAGATCGAGCCGGCGGAGGACGCCCGCGGCGTGCGTCGCAAGGGGTACCGCAAGGACGCCCTGCGCCAGCGCCTGTCCCGCGTGTTCTACGAGGACCGGGTCGAGCCCGTCACCCCCGCGGAGCTCGTCGCGGCGCAGTCGCACGGCGGGCACGACGCCCTCCCGGCCGCGCACGAGGAGCGCCACGAGGCGATCGGCGCCGGCGCGGGCAGCGCCCGCCACCTCGCCCCCGAGCAGGAGGACACCGAGGGCACGTCACGTCCCTGATCTGCGGAATCATCCGATCCACCCGGTCGTTGCACCGGGTGGGCGCGGACCGGAGAGCACCGACCACGCCCGGGTCACCGGCGGCCACGGCCGTCGGAGGCCCGGGCGTCGTCGTCCCTGCTCCCCCCGCGCCCGACCGCACCACGTCCCGCAGCAACCGGGCCTGCCGGCAGACCGGCACCCGCGCGGCGGACGTGGTACGACAGGAGCAGGCACGCACCGCCCCCGCGGGGCGTGCCTGTGAGCGAAGACGCCGTCGCGGCGCAAGAGCCGCGGCACGAAGCACCGAGAGGTACTGATGGCTGACTACACCCTGCCGGACCTGCCCTACGACTACGCCGCGCTCGAGCCGCACATCTCCGGCCGCATCATGGAGCTGCACCACGACAAGCACCACGCGACCTACGTCGCCGGCGCGAACACCGCGCTGGAGAAGCTCGCGGCCGCCCGGGAGTCCGGGGACTTCGGCGCCGTGGCCGGCCTGGAGAAGACGCTGGCGTTCAACCTCGGCGGCCACGTGAACCACTCGGTGTTCTGGGCGAACCTCTCCCCCGAGGGCGGCGACAAGCCCGTGGGCGAGCTCGCCGCGGCGATCGACGAGTTCTTCGGCTCGTTCGACAAGTTCCAGGCGCACTTCACGGCCAACGCGACGACCATCATGGGCTCCGGCTGGTCCGTCCTCGCGTGGGACTCCCTCGGCCAGAAGCTCGTCATCGTGCAGCTGTACGACCAGCAGGGCAACATCCCGCTGGGCCTCGTGCCGGTCGTCATGCTCGACATGTGGGAGCACGCGTTCTACCTCGACTACGTCAACGTCAAGGCGGACTACGTCAAGGCGTGGTGGAACGTCGTCAACTGGGCCGACGCGGCCGAGCGGTTCGCCCGCGCCCGCACGCAGACCGCCGGGCTGATCGTCCCGACCGTCTGACACCCGTCTGACGGCCTCTGCAGACGCACGAAGGGCCGGGCACCGTGTCGGTGCCCGGCCCTTCGCCGTCGGTCCCGTACGAGGCCGCGTGCGTGCTCAGTGCGCGTGCTGGCCGCGGGAGAACTCGAAGACCCAGCCCACCAGGCCGATGACGCCGAGCGCCACGCCGAGGTACAGCAGCCACCAGCCGATGGCCATGCCGAGGAAGGCCAGCGCCGCGGCGAACGCGATCGTGATCGGCCACCAGCTCCACGGGCTGAACACGCCCTGGTCGCCGGCGCCCTCCGCGATCAGCGCCTCCGGGTCGTCCTCCGGGCGCGGGTCGATGCGGCGGGCCACCAGCGCGAGGTAGCCGCCGATCATGCCGACCAGACCGCCCACCAGGGGGATGCCGACGGTGCCCACGGGCTCGCCGTCGCTCCACCAGGCGTAGAGCAGGCCGATCGGGATGAAGAACAGGACGCCGCCCAGGAACAGGTACGGCTCCACCTTCATCGCGTGCCGCGGGCGGGTGCTCGCGTCCCCCGTCACCGAGGGGCGGGCACCGGGCTCGTTGAGGCTGCTCATCGGGTGCGGCCCTCCTGGTCGTCACCATCGGTCGGACGGTCGTCGACGATCGTCGCCGCGGACTGCTCCGGCTCGCCGCCGCCGTTCTCCATGCGGTCGCGCGCCAGGCCCTGCTCGCCGGTGCGCTCGGACTCCCAGTCGAAGAACCCGGGCTCGGGCTCGACGTGGTCCATGGCGGCGACCTCGGGGTGGTGCAGGTCGAACGCCGGGCGCTCCGAGCGGATGCGCGGCAGCGACGTGAAGTTGTGCCGCGGCGGCGGGCAGGACGTCGCCCACTCCAGCGACTGGCCGAAGCCCCACGGGTCGTCCACCGTGACCTTGGGCGCGCGGCGCCAGGTGATGTAGACGTTCCACAGGAACGGCAGCGTGGAGATCGCGAGGATCATCGAGCCGATGGTCGACACCTGGTTCATCCAGGTGAAGCCGTCCTCCGGCGAGTAGTCGGCGTAGCGGCGGGGCATGCCCAGCGCGCCGAGCCAGTGCTGGATGAGGAACGTCATGTGGAAGCCGACGAACAGCAGCCAGAAGTGGATCTTGCCGAGGCGCTCGTTGAGCATCCGGCCGGTGAACTTGGGCCACCAGTAGTACATGCCGCCGAACATCATGAACACGACCGTGCCGAACACCACGTAGTGGAAGTGCGCCACCACGAAGTAGGTGTCCGTGACGTGCCAGTCGAGCGCCGGGCTCGACAGGATGATGCCCGTCAGACCGCCGAACAGGAACGTGGTGAGGAAGCCGATCGTCCAGAGCATCGGCGTCTCGAACGTGAGCTTGCCGCGCCACATCGTGCCGATCCAGTTGAAGAACTTCACACCGGTCGGGACGGCGATCAGCATCGTCATCAGCGAGAAGAACGGCAGCAGGACCGCGCCGGTCGCGTACATGTGGTGCGCCCACACCGTCACGGACAGCGCGGCGATCGCCACGGTCGCGTAGACGAGGCCCTTGTAGCCGAACACCGGCTTGCGGCTGAACACCGGCAGGATCTCCGTCGCGATGCCGAAGAACGGCAGGGCGATGATGTACACCTCGGGGTGCCCGAAGAACCAGAACAGGTGCTGCCAGAGGATGGCGCCCCCGTTCTCGGGGTTGAACACCTGGGCACCGAGCCGCCGGTCGGCACCGAGCGCGAACAGCGCGGCGGCCAGCGGCGGGAACGCCATCAGCACGAGCAGGCTCGTGATCAGGGTGTTCCAGGTGAAGATCGGCATCCGGAACATGGTCATGCCGGGCGCACGCATCGTGACGATCGTGGTGATGAAGTTGACCGCACCGAGGATCGTGCCGAAACCGGTCAGCGCGAGGCCGAAGACCCACAGGTCACCGCCGGCGCCCGGCGAGTAGACGGAGTTCGACAGCGGCGCGTACGCGAACCAGCCGAACGACGCCGCGCCCTGCGGGGTCAGGAAGCCGCCCGCGGCGATCAGGCCGCCGAACAGGTAGAGCCAGAACGAGAACGCGTTCAGCCGCGGGAACGCGACGTCGGGCGCGCCGATCTGCAGCGGCATGATGATGTTCGCGAACGCGCTGAACAGCGGCGTCGCGAACAGCAGCAGCATGATCGTGCCGTGCATCGTGAAGAGCTGGTTGTACTGCTCCTTGCTCTGCACGATCTGGATGCCGGGCTCGAAGAGCTCCGCGCGGATCAGCAGCGCCATGATGCCGCCGACGGCGAACCACGTGAACGCGGCGATCAGGTACATGTAGCCGATCGTCTTGTGGTCGGTCGACGTGACCCACTTGACGACGGTGCGGCCCAGGGTCTGCCGTCGCGGGGCGAGCCCCGGGACGAGCTCGACGGTGGCGGCCATCAGTTGCCTCCCTCTTCGCCCTCGGCGTCCGAGCCACCCTCACCGGTGACCCGCACGTCCTGCAGGCGGTTGTACTCGAGGCCCAGCTGACCTTCCTGGCCGGCGTCCCGGAGCTCCTCGATGTGCGCGTCGTACTCCTCGCGCGACACCACCTTCACGTTGAACAGCATCGACGAGTGCTCCTCGCCGCACAGCTCGGCGCACTTGCCGACGTACTCGCCCTCGACCTGCGGGATCACCTGGAACGTGTTCGTCCGCCCCGGGATCATGTCCTGCTTGTACAGGAACGCGGGCACCCAGAACGAGTGGATGACGTCACGGGCGTCGAGGCGGAACTCGACGCGCTCGTTGACGGGCAGGTACAGGGTCGGCTGCTCCGCGAGCACGCCGGTCTCCCCGACGGCCTGCGCGTGCTGGCCGGTGTCGTAGACGTCGTCGTCGACGTAGTTGAAGTCCCAGCTCCACTGCTTGCCGATCACCTGGACGGTGAGCTCGGGCTCCTCGGTGTGGTCCTGGATCGCCGTCATGTCGCGCGCCGTGTAGTAGAACAGCACGCCGACCATGATGATCGGCAGGATCACGTACATGATCTCGAGCGGCACGTGGTACCGGAGCTGCACGGGGAGCTGGTCGTCGTCCTTGCGCTTCCGGTACACCGCGACGCACCAGATGATCAGGCCCCACACCAGGATGCCGACCAGCAGGGCGGCCACCCAGGAGCCCACCCACAGGTTCGTGATGCGACCGGTCTGGTTCGTGATCTCGTTCTCGGAGTCGCCCGGGAGCCAGCCGCGCTGGACGTCGGGCGAGCATCCGGCGAGCGCGAGCGCGACGACGGTCGCGAGTCCCGCGACGGCCAGTCGGGTCCGCCTCGGGCGGCGGGGGGTCTGCGAGCGCACCGGGGGCCTTCCACTTCGGTCCCCGTCGCCCGCGACGCCTCCGGGCGTGCGTCGTCCGACAGGGAAGTCACCTAGGACCTATGTCCTCGATCGCGAGCAGCCTAGCGCGCTGGCCGCCTCGTCGTGGTCCGAGAACCGCGTTTCGGGCCCGTGAGATGACGGAGTGTCATCTGGATCACTGTCCTGGCAGGGACCGCCGTCTTCCGACGGCCCGGCGGGCAGCACGGGCGCGCGAGGCTTTCCTCGCCGCCCTGGACGAGGGCTGGGCCGACCCGCGCCGCCTGCACACCGAGGGCCGGCGCGCGCGGGCGCTGCTCGACGGTGCGCGCGAGGCGGTCGCCGCCCTGGTGGGCGCGCGGACCGAGGAGGTCGACTGGGCGCCCTCGCACACCGCCGCGCTGCACACCGCGGTGCTGACGGTCGCCCGGGGGCGGCGCCGCGTCGGCGGCTCGGTGGTCGTCCCGGAGGTCGAGCGGATGGCCGTGCTGGACGCGGCGGCCGCCGCCGGAGCCGTCGCCGGAGCCGTCGCGGGCGTGCCGGACGGCGGGCGCGTCACCGTGCCCGTGGGCACCGACGGCCGCGTCGACCTCGCGGCCCTCGAGGAGGCCGTGCGCCGGCCCGGGGTCGCCCTCGCCGCCGTCCAGCACGCCAACGGTGAGGTCGGGAGCCTCCAGCCGGTCGCCGAGGCGCACGCGGCCGCGCGGGCCGCCGGGGTGCCGCTGCTCGTGGACGCCGGCTCGTCGTTCGGGCACGTGCCCGTCGGCCCCGAGTGGGACGTGCTGGCGATCGACCCGGGGGACGTCGGGGCGCTGCCCGGGGCCACGGTGCTCGTCACCCGCGCCGGGGTGCGCCGCTCCCCCGTCCTGGCCGCCGGCGCCCTCGACGACGACCGCTGGTTCCCCGGCGGCGTCTCGGTCCCCGCCGCGCTGGCCGCCGCCGTCGCGCTGCAGGCTGCCGCCGCCCGGCTGCGCACCGGGCCCGACCCGCGCGCCGCGCTCGTCGACCGCGTCCGCGCGCGGGTCGCCGCCGAGGTGCCCGAGGTCGACGTCGTCGGTCCGCCCACCGGCCGGCTGCCGCACGTGCTGACGTTCTCCTGCCTGTACGTGGACGGCGAGGCCGTGGTCACCGCGCTGGACCGGGCCGGGTTCGCCGTCGCGTCCGGTTCCGCGTGCACGTCCGCCACCGAGCAGCCGAGCCACGTGCTGGCCGCGATGGGTGCGCTCACCGGGGGGAGCGTGCGCCTGTCGCTGCCGGTGGGGACGAGCGCAGCCGACGTCGAGCGGTTCTGCGACGTGCTGCCCGGGGTGGTCGTCGCGCTCCGGCGGGAGGCGGGGCTGGCGGACCTGTGACCGGGGCGAGCCCCGGACGCACGGGCCCGGACGCGCGAGAGCCCCGGACCGCGTGGTCCGGGGCTCTCGTCGGCCAGGCCGCGGGGCGGGTCAGCTGAACGAGCCGCCGCACGCGCAGCTGCTGCCGGCGTTCGGGTTGTCGATCGTGAAGCCCTGCTTCTCGATGGTGTCGGCGAAGTCGATCGTGGCGCCCTCGAGGTAGGGGACGCTCATCCGGTCGACGACGACCTCGACACCGTCGAAGTCACGCAGCGCGTCGCCGTCGAGGACGCGCTCGTCGAAGTAGAGCTGGTAGATCAGGCCCGAGCACCCGCCGGGCTGCACCGCGATGCGCAGGCGCAGGTCGTCGCGCCCCTCCTGCTCGAGCAGGGTGCGCACCTTGTCGGCCGCGACGTCGGTGAGCTGGACGCCGTGCGTCGCGGTCTCGGTGGTCTCGCTCATGGTGTCTCCTGACGGTGTCTCACATCGGTCGCCGGCGCGCGCTCGCGCGAGTGCCGGGGCGCGGTCACGTCGGGCACAACCGCGCTCCTCCGTGATCTGTTCCCAATGTACGCCCGCGGGCCCGGTGCACCACGGGACGCGCACGGGACCCGCACACCCCGCCCGTGCCGGGTCGTGGACGTCAGCGGGACCAGGTGCGGGCGATGCGCGGAAGCCGTTCGCGGAGGGCCACGGCGGGGTCGGTGCGCCAGCGGTCCTCGTCGCCGGGCCGCTCGACGACGCCGAACGCTCCCGCGAGCCCGGCCGCGCCCCAGTCGCGGCGCCCGGTCCGCAGCTGCGCGGCGACCGCGACGGCCGGCACGCCGAGCGGCAGGGCGGCCGCGGCGACGGCGGCGACCACGCCGTGCTCCAGCGCGGAGCCGTCGAGCACGCCCGTCCCGGTCACGACCAGGTCCGCCCCGGCGACCCGCGCGGCGAGGTCCACCGCGTCCGCGACCCACGCCGCCCCGTCGACCAGGCGGGCGCCGAGCAGCCCGAGCGCGAACGCCGCTCCCCGCCCGCCCCGGACCCCGGCACGAGGGCGGCGCGCGACCCGCGCCCGGGCCGGACCCGCGCCGGTCCCGCCGAGCAGGTCACGGCGCCGGGCGCCCGCCGCGGGTCGTCCGCTGCGGCGCCGCGGCGCGGACGAACGCCGCCACGGCGCGCTCGGCCTCCTGCGCCGCCGCGGCGTCGACCCGCCGGGACTCGGCGAGGTCGGCGGACACGCCGCCCAGCCCGAGCAGCGGCAGCTCGTGCGCGTGCAGCGCGACGAGGTCACGGCCGGCCAGGGCCTCCCGCAGACCGGCGACCGCGGCGAGGTCCCCCGGCGAGAGCGCGCCGGCCCGGCCGATCCCGCCGGCGGCGGACGCCGGGGCGGCCCCGAGCGCGGCGAGCAGACCGGCACCCGCGTCGTGCGCCACCGTGCGCCGCCCGCCGAGCCCGACGACCACCCGTCCGGCCCCGGTGTCGAGCGCCGCGGCCAGCAGCGTGCCGAGCCCCGCGGACGTCGTCGCCGTGACCGGCGCGGCCGCGGGGTCCGCGGCGCCCAGGGCCAGCGCCCCGTCGACCCACGCCGTGCGGGCGCCGGACGCCTCGCTCACCACCAGGACCGCCCCGGGCACGACGTCGCCGTGGGCGTCGGTCGTCGTCACGGAGAGCAGCTCGCCGCCGCGGACGGCGCGGATCGTGTCGAGCAGGCCAGGGCCGCCGTCGGACAGCGGCAGCGTCTCGAGCGTGTCGGCGGGTGCGGCGCCGCGCCAGCCGTCCACGACCGCGGCCACCGCCTCGGCCGCCGTCAGGGCCGGCCAGGGGTCGGCGACGGGCACGTCGCGCGGCGCGCCACGGCCGTCGTCCGGGCGCGCGTCGAACCGTCCGGGGGCCACCAGCACGTGCACGCCGCGATCCTCGCACGCGCCGTCCGCACCGCCGTCCTGGAGGTCCTGGTCAGCGCCCGGGGGCCCTGTGGGATGATGCCGCGCGTGAGTCTGCTCGCCCCCGCGACGTCGTTCGCGGAACCGCTGCCCTCCGCCCTCCTGCTGCTCGGCCAGGGCACCGACCTGGCGTCCGAGCGCGGCGTCGAGTGCGTCGGCGGCCTGCCCGCCGCCAGCGACCCCGACCTGGTGGAACGCGCCCGCGCCGCCCGCGCGGCGCTCGGCGACCGGGCGTTCGTGCTCGGCCACCACTACCAGCGCGACGAGGTCATCGACTTCGCGGACGTCACGGGCGACTCCTTCAAGCTCGCGCGCGAGGCCGCCGCCCGCCCCGACGCGGAGTACATCCTGTTCTGCGGGGTGCACTTCATGGCCGAGTCGGCGGACATCCTCACGTCCGACCGCCAGCAGGTCGTGCTGCCCGACATGGCCGCGGGCTGCTCGATGGCCGACATGGCCGCGATCGACCAGGTCGAGGACGCCTGGGACGTGCTGGTCGAGGCGGGGATCGCCGAGGACACCGTCCCGGTGACGTACATGAACTCCACGGCCGCGATCAAGGCGTTCACCGGCCGGCACGGCGGCACCGTCTGCACCTCCTCCAACGCGCACGTCGCCCTGCGCTGGGCGTTCGACCAGGTGGGCGGCGTCGACGGCCACGGCAAGGTCCTGTTCATGCCGGACCAGCACCTCGGGCGGAACACCGCGGTGCTGGCGCTGGGCATCCCGCTGGAGCAGTGCGTGGTGTTCGACCCGCGCCGCCCGAACGGCGGCCTCACCACCCAGCAGCTGCGCGACGCCCGGATGATCCTGTGGCGCGGGCACTGCTCGGTGCACGGACGGTTCTCCCCGCAGAACCTCGTCGACGTCCGCGCCGCCGTGCCGGACGTGACCGTGCTCGTGCACCCGGAGTGCCGGCACGAGGTCGTCACGGGCGCCGACATGGTCGGGTCGACGGAGTACATCATCCAGGCGCTCGACGCCGCCCCGGCCGGGTCCTCCTGGGCGATCGGCACGGAGCTGAACCTGGTCCGCCGCCTGGCCGCCGCGCACCCGGACAAGCAGATCAGCTACCTCGACTCGACCGTGTGCTTCTGCTCGACCATGAACCGCATCGACCTCCCGCACCTGGTGTGGGCGATGGAGTCGCTGCGGGACGGGCGGGTCGTGAACCGGATCGTCGTCGACGCGGACGACGCGCACTGGGCGCGCGTCGCGCTCGACCAGATGCTGGCGCTGCCGGGGTACTGACGCCCCGGGGCGGGCCGCCGCCGTCGAGGAGGAGACGCAGATGGGCACGGGACACGCGCTGCGGATCGGGATCGTCGTGTTCGACGACGCGGAGGAGCTCGACGTGGTCGGGCCCTACGACGTCCTGACGGCCTGGGCGGGGACGTCGCCGCTCCGGCCCGAGGTGGTGACGTTCTCGGCGGACGGCTCCGGCGTCCGGTGCGCGAAGGGCCTGCGCCTGGTGCCGGACACGTCGCGGGACGAGGTCGGGCCGCTGCACGTCCTCGTGCACCCCGGCGGCCGGGGCACCCGCCCGCTGACCCGGGACGGCGAGCACCTGGCGTGGCTGCGCGCGGTGCGGCAGGAGACGGCGCTGCTGGCGTCCGTGTGCACCGGGTCGCTGGTGTACGCCGCCGCCGGCCTGCTCGCGGGCAGGCCGGCGACGACGCACTGGGCCGCCCTGGACGAGCTCGCCGAGCTGGACCGCAGCGTGCTCATCGACACCGAGGCCCGGTACGTCGACGACGGCGACGTCGTCACCTCCGCGGGGGTGTCCGCCGGCATCGACATGGCCCTGCACCTGGTCGCGCGCCTGGAGTCGCCGGACGCGGCCCGGCGCGTCCGGCGAGAGATCCAGTACGACCCCGCTCCCCCGGTCTGACGCCCCCGAGGCGGCGGGCGGGTCAGGCCAGGCGGGCCAGGAGGAGGGCCTCCGCGAGCACGACCTTCTCCAGCTCCGCGAGGTGCACGGACTCGTTCGGCCCGTGCGCCCGGGAGTCCGGGTCCTCGACGCCCGTGACCAGGATCGCCGCGTCCGGGTAGACCTCGAGCAGGTCCGCGATGAACGGGATGGACCCGCCCACGCCGATGTCGACCGGCTCGGTGCCCCAGGCGTCGGCGAACGCCTGCCGCGCGGCCTGCATCGCGGGCGAGTCGGCGGGCGCCTGGAACGGCTTGCCGAGCTCTCCGTCGCGGACCGTCACGCGGGCGCCGAACGGCGCGTGGCCCTCCAGGTGCGCGCGCAGCGCGGCGAGCGCGGCGGCGGGGTCCTGCCCGGGCGCGATGCGCATCGACAGCTTCGCGGTGGCCTTCGGGGTGATGGTGTTCGACGCGGTCGCCACCCGCGGCGCGTCGAGCCCGATGACGGCGATGGTCGGCCGGGTCCACAGCCGCGCGGTGATCGGCCCGGTGCCGGCGAGCGTCACGCCGTCCAGCACGCTCGCGTCGGCCCGGAACGCCGCCTCCTCGTAGTCGACCGCCGGGTCCGCCGCCGCGACGAGGCCCTGGACCGCGACGTCGCCGGCGTCGTCGTGCAGCGTGGCGATGAGGCGGGACAGCAGCGTGACGGCGTCGAGGACCGGGCCGCCGAACATGCCGGAGTGCACCGCGTGGTCCAGCGCGGCGACCTCGACCTCGAGGTCCACGAGCCCGCGCAGGGACGTGGTGAGGCCGGGGACGCCCACCTTCCAGTTGGAGGAGTCGGCGACGACGATGACGTCCGCCGCGAGCAGGTCCCGGTAGGTGTGCAGGAACGTGGTGAAGGACGGCGAGCCGACCTCCTCCTCGCCCTCGACGAACACCGTCACGCCGACGCCGAGCTCGTCGCCGAGCACCCGCAGCGCGCCGAGGTGCGCCACCACGCCCGCCTTGTCGTCCGCCGCGCCGCGGCCGTACAGCCGGCCGTCGCGCTCGGTCGGCTCGAACGGGTCGGTGTCCCAGTCGGCGTCGGCGCCGGGGGGCTGCACGTCGTGGTGCGCGTACAGGAGCACGGTCGGGGCGCCGGCGGGCGCGGGCCGGCGGGCGACGACGGCGGGCGCGCCGGGGGTGCCGTCGGGACGCGGGGCGGACAGGATCTGCACCTCGGGCATCCCGGCCTCGCCCAGCAGGCGGGCGACGTGCTCGGCGCTGGCGGCGACGTGCGCCTGGTCGAAGTCCGCGTTGGAGACGCTCGGCACCCGGACGAGGGCCTCGAGGTCCGCGCGGATGCCGGCGAAGGCCTCCTCGACGCGGGCCCGCAGGGCGGTGACGGACAAGGGCGGGTTCTGCTGCGTCTGCTCGGTCACGGACCGTCACGCTACTCGACTACCCTGGAGTGGTGTTCGGACGCAGCAAGGACAGCAGCACGGGTGCCACCGCCGCGACGGGGCAGACGCCCCTGACCGAGGAGACCCCGGGTCTCGTCGAGGTGCCCGGGGGCACGAAGGGCCGCCCGACGCCGAAGCGGAAGGTCGCCGAGGCGGCCAACCGGCGCCCGCTGGTCCCCACGGACCGCAAGGCCGCCGCCAAGGAGGCCCGGTCCGCGCAGCGCGCCGAGCGCGACAAGCAGTACGCCGCGATGCAGACCGGCGACGAGCGCTACCTCCCCGCCAAGGACAAGGGCCCCGTCCGCCGGTACGTCCGGCAGTACGTGGACGCCCGCTGGAGCCTCGGCGAGATGTTCCTGCCGATCGCCATCGTCATGCTGCTGCTCAACATGCTGCTCAGCCAGGTCAGCGCGGAGTTCGCGTTCCTCGGCCTGGTGGTCCTGTACGTCTTCATCATCGCGATGGTCGTCGACGTGGCGATCATGTGGCGCAAGCTCCGCAAGAGGCTTGTCGCGAAGTTCGGCGCCGACGCCGTCGTCCGCGGCACGATGATGTACGCCGTCACCCGGGTGTTCCAGATCCGGCGCGCCCGGCTGCCGAAGCCGCAGGTCAAGCACGGCGAGTACCCGGAGTGACGCGCCGCTGACCGCCTCGGCGAGCGCACCCGCGCCGTCGTCCTAGGGTGGTCGCATGGTCAACTACCGCCACCTGGGCCGCTCCGGCCTCAAGATCTCCGAGATCACCTACGGCAACTGGCTCACGCACGGCTCGCAGGTCGAGAACGACGCCGCCGCCGCCTGCGTCCGGGCCGCGCTCGACAACGGCATCACGTCCTTCGACACCGCGGACGTCTACGCGAACACGGTCGCCGAGGAGGTGCTCGGCGAGGCCCTCAAGGGCGAGCGCCGGCAGTCCCTCGAGATCTTCACGAAGGTCTACTGGCCGACCGGCCCCAAGGGCCCGAACGACTCCGGCCTGTCCCGCAAGCACATCCTCGAGTCCATCGACGGCTCCCTGCGCCGCCTGCAGACCGACTACGTCGACCTGTACCAGGCGCACCGGTACGACCACGAGACGCCGCTCGAGGAGACGATGCAGGCGTTCGCGGACGTCGTCCGCTCCGGCAAGGCGCTGTACATCGGCGTGTCCGAGTGGACCGCCGACCAGATCCGCGCCGGCCAGGAGCTCGCGCAGGACCTCGGCTTCCGCCTCGTGTCGAACCAGCCGCAGTACTCCGCGCTGTGGCGGGTCATCGAGGGCGAGGTCGTCCCGACGTCCGAGGAGCTCGGCCTGTCCCAGATCGTCTGGTCCCCCGTCGCGCAGGGCGTGCTCACCGGCAAGTACAAGCCCGGCCAGCCGCTGCCCGAGGGCTCCCGCGCGACGGACGAGAAGGGCGGCGCCCGGATGGTCAAGTCGTTCCTCGACCGCCCGAACGTCCTGCAGCGCGTCCAGGACCTGACGCCGGTCGCCGACGAGCTCGGGCTGTCGCTCGCGCAGCTCGCCGTCGCGTGGGTGCTGCAGAACCGGAACGTGGCCGCGGCCATCATCGGCGCCTCCCGGCCCGAGCAGGTCGTGGAGAACGTCAAAGCGTCCGGCGTCGAGATCCCGGCCGAGCTGATGGCGCGGATCGACGACGTGCTCGGCGACGCCGTGATCAGCGACCCGGCGGAGACGGCGAAGAGCTCCCCCGCCACGCGCTGACGCGCACCGCACGACGCAGGGCCCGGGTCACGCACGTCGCGACCCGGGCCCTGTGCCGTGCCTGCTCGCGGCCGGCCACGCGTCAGCCGTCGAGCGGCGACGGGCGCTCGTCGTCCTCCCCGGGCAGCGTCTCCCAGAGGTGGCAGCCGGTCCGGACGGACAGGATGGTGTTGACCGCCATGCCGAAGCGGTAGCGGCCGCCGTACCGGTCCTCCCCGACGACCTCCACGTCGTCCGGCCGGTCCAGCACCGTGCGGCGGTCGGTGAAGCCGTGGCGGTCACCGACCTCCTGCACGATCTCGACCGCGCGGTGCCAGTCGGCCGGGTCCAGGGTCCCGGACGCCCAGAGGGTCGCGAGATCGACCTCCTGCCCCTCCAGGTCACCGTCGTTGCAGAGAGACTGCGTCATCCCGATGCCCTCGGTGTCCATCCGCCACACCAGGCCCGGCAGCTCCGCCTCGACGGCGGCGATCATCTCGCGCTCCATCGCCTCGTAGTCGTCCAGCACCTGCTCCATGCGTGGCCGTGCGTCCACCGTCTCCACCTGTTCCTGGCCCCGCGGCCCGTCGTCCGATCCGGCCCCCCCGGCGGTGCACCCCGACAGCACCGCGGCCACGACCAGCACCGTCGACACGAGCAGCGTCCTCACATGTCCTCCACCGTGGGGCGGCGACAGCGCGTCGCCGGCGTTGCCGTGCTCATCAGTACGTCCCCGGGACCGGCCGGCTGAGCAGGTCGCCCGCTCCGCGGCCGTCGTCGAGCACCATCCTGCCCGAGGCCCCCGCGACGACTGCCGCGATGTTGTGCTGGCTCGTCGTGTCATCCGACAGGTAGGCGCTGTGCCCGGTCGACTCCCGGTAGGTGGTCCCGTCGAGCGTCGCGTCCCGCGCGGAGAGCCCGGCGATGCCGTCGACGTGGGTCGGGTCGATGCCGAAGTGGCCCAGATCGGCGACGGCATCCCGTCGTGCCTCGATGCGGAACACCTGCCCGTCAGGGACGTCGAGATCCTCCACGTGCGACGTACCAATGCCAGGAGAACCGAACACCACGGCCGAGTCGACCCCCGTCTCGTGCTGCAGGGCGATACCTGTGGTCGTCGAGCCGTACGAGTGACCGAGCGCGGTCAGGTGCGGGTCGTCGCTGCGGGATGCGTCGATGCCCCGGTAGAAGTCGGCGAGCGAGGCTGCTCCGGCCTGCGCCGAGGAGTCGCTCGTGACGAACCTCCCGCCGGGGTCGTACCACTCGCCCCACTGCGGGGCCTCGTAGCCCAGCCACGACACGGTCGCCACCGAGCCACCGTCCCCGTACTTCAGCGACTCGCTGCGCGCGACCGAGCTGAGCTCGGCCATCGAGGAGTCGTACGTCGCAAGACTGCCTGCCACGGTCGTCCCGAATCCCGGGGTGAACACCGCCACATGATCAGCGGTGTCGACGTCCCCGACGGCGACGGCGGCCAACAGCTGGCGCGATCCGCGGATGTCGAGCACGAGCAGCTGGCGGTCCCGGGTCTCCCGCAACAAACTCTCGATCGCGTCCAGGCCCGCGAGCTTCTCCCGCACCACCGCAAGCGCGGCGTCGTCGTTCGTGAACGTCCCGCCGAACGCCGAGTCTGCGAGCCGCGCCATGAGCCGCGCCGCGTCCGCCTCGAGCTTCGCCCGGTGCACGGGGATCAGCGCTCGGTTCGCCTGGTCCCGGACGCCGGCGGGGATGCCGTCCGTGTTCCCGAGCCAGTCTGGGTGCTCGGCCAGGACCCGCCGCTGCTGCTCCTCCCCGAGCGACTCCCACCACGCACTCGCCCGCGCAGGAGACCCGCCGAGCCCGGGCCGCAGCAGCTGCGCAGCCCCGGTTGCGGCGCCGTGCGCCGCAGCGGCGGCGAGAGAGCCGGGCCGGGCCTCCGTCCCCGCGCCCACGCGTCCGAGGACGGCCGCCAGCTGCTCGTCGGCGGCACCGGCGCTGAGCAGCGTCTGGCGGATGCGGTCGCCCAGCTCGTCACCCGCGAGGCGCCGGTCGGCGAGCTCGTCGCCGGTGGTGCACCGCAGGTCGCGCACGTGGCCGGTCCGCAGGTCCACCGCGAAGCCGTTGCGCCCGGCCCAGGCGAGCGCGCCGTCGAGCTCTGCCTTCGCCGCCCGGATCGATCCCACCGCGTCGTCCACGGCGGCGGTGACCGCGGCTACCTCGGAGACCGTCCCCGTCAGCGTGTCTGCCAGCGTGCGGTGGGCCCTGCGCGCGCGGGCGCTCGCCGGGCCCTGCCACGTCGGCGGCGGTGCGCCCTCATCGAGCTCGTCCTGGAGCCCCAGGAGCCGGGAGCGGTCGTGGGCCAGGGCGTCCGCCGCACGGCCCAGCGCATCCGGGTCCCACGCGAGCACCGTCCGGGGACTGCTCATGACGGGACCGGGCCGAGGCGCTGCACCATCCGGTCCAACGACGTCGCCACCGAGGTGTCCTGCACCTCGGTGGCGCGGGCGGCGGCCGCCATCGCGTCGGACTGCGCCTCGGCGGAGCGCACCCACCGCGACCCGCTGGCCAACCAGATCGCACTCGCCCGACGGGCAGCGGAGGCGCTGAGGCTCCCGGGCAGCGAGGCGGCGACGTCGCCGGCGTGGTCGGCGTGCCGGGAGGACCGGACGGCGTCCCCCGCGTCGGCGAGCCGGGCGGCCGACGCCTGCACCTCGCCAGGTGACATCTGGACCTGGTTCACAGCTCCCCCTCCGCAGCAGCTCGTCACCGTCGAGCGCGACGCTGCCACCGGGGGCGGCACCTACGAGACCACGTGGCCACCTACGCACAGGGCGCCGGGGTGCGGTCAGCGCCCCTCGCCCGGCTCCGCCGGCTCGGCCGCCGCGATCGCCGCCGGGACGGGCACGGTGAGCCGCGGCAGCAGCAGGTGGATCAGCGGGCCGATCCCGAGCGCGTAGGCCAGCGTCGCGAACCCGAGCGTGCCCCCGAGCAGCCAGCCGACCAGGACCACCGTGACCTCGATCGCGATGCGGACCGGGCCCACCGGCCAGCCGGTGCGCGCGACCAGCCCCGTCATCAGGCCGTCGCGGGGGCCGGGGCCGAGGCGCGCGCCGATGTACAGCCCGCTGGCGACCGCGTTCAGGGCGATGCCGGCGACGACGAGGGCGATCCGCGCGGCGAGCGGCAGGGGGTCCGGCAGCCGGTCGAGCAGCGCGAGGAACGGGTCGACCAGCACGCCGATGACCAGCACGTTCGCGACGGTCCCGATGCCCGGGCGCTGCCGGATCGGCCACCAGCACGCGAGCACGAGCACGCTGATCACGACCGTGGCGGTGCCGAGCGACCAGCCGAGCTGACGTGCCGCGCCCTGGCTGAGCACGTCCCAGGGCATGTTGCCGAGGCCGGAGTGCACCAGCATCGCGATGGACAGGGCGTACAGGACGAGGCCGCCCAGGAGCTGGGCGCCCCGGCGGGCGGCGTGCGTGCCGGCGCGGTCGACGGAACCGGGAGCGGCGGTGGAGGCGTGCGTGGTCATGGCCTCATCCTGACCGCCAGGTGGCCTTCCGTTCGATAGCCACTTGCGCAAGAGTGGCCCCATGTCCTCGCTCCTCGTCTCCGACCGCCGGATCGGCGGCACCGGCCTGGCGTCCGTGCTGGGCGGCTGGCGTCGCCCCGGCCCCGCCTACGCGGCGCTGGCCGACGCGGTGCGCCGCGCCGTGCTCGCCGGCGACCTGCCCCTCGCGACCCGCGTCCCCGGGGAGCGGGAGCTCGCGGCCGCGCTCGGCGTCTCCCGGACCACGACCTCGGGAGCGTACGGGCTGCTGCGGGACGAGGGGTACCTGGTGAGCCGTCAGGGGTCCGGCACGGTGACGGCGCTGCCCCCCGCGGACCGCCGCGGGCCCACGACCCGGACGCCGGCGCGACCCGCGGCCCCCGAGGGCGTCGTCGACCTCACGATCGCCGCGTGCGCCGCACCCCGCACGCTGCACGCTGCCGCCCTGCGCGCGGTCGAGGAGCTCCCCCGGCACGCGGGCCACGGCTACGCCCCGCTCGGCCTGGACGTCCTGCGCGAGGCGGTCGCCGACCGGTACACCGCGCGCGGCACCCCCACGTCCCCCGACCAGGTGCTCGTGACGACCGGCGCGCAGCACGCCATCGCCCTGCTCATGGCCACGCACGCCGGCCCCGGCGACCGGGTGGTCGTCGAGCAGCCCACCTACCCGCACGCGATCGAGGCGGCGCGCGCGGCGGGTGCCCGCCCGGTGCCGGTCCCGACGGGCCCCGCCGGGACCGACCTGGACCTGCTGGAGTCGACGGTCCGCCAGGTCGCGCCGCGGCTCGTCTACCTGATCCCGGACCACCACAACCCGACCGGCGCGACGCTGAGCGCCGCCGGCCGCGCCCGGGTGCGGGAGCTGGCCGCGCGCACGGGCACGGTCGTGGCCGGCGACGAGGTGCTGACCGACCTCACGCTGGACGGCCCCGAGCCGGAGCCGTGGGCGGGCGACGGCCGGGCGGCCCGCGTGGTGGCGATCGGCTCGATGTCGAAGAGCCACTGGGGCGGCCTGCGGGTGGGCTGGCTGCGCGGACCGGCGGACCTCGTCACGCGGCTCGCGCTGGCGCGCCGGGCCACGGACCTCGGCACCGCGGTGCTGGACCAGCTCGTGGCCGTCGAGCTGCTGCGGCTGGGCGCCGAGCCGGTCGAGGAGCGGCGCGCGCAGCTCCGCGCGGGCCGGGACCTGCTCGCCGGCCTGCTCGCGGAGCGGCTGCCCGGCTGGCGGTTCACGGTGCCGGCCGGCGGCCAGTCGCTGTGGGTGGACCTGGGCGCGCCGGTGTCGTCGGCGCTCAGCGCGCTCGCCCTCGCGCACGGCGTGCGGGTGGCGCCCGGGCCGGCCTTCGGCGTCGACGGCGGGCTGGAGGACCGGCTCCGCGTGCCCTTCACCGCGCCCGCCGCCGAGCTGCGGCGGGCGGTCGACGGGCTGGCGCTGGCGTGGGCCGCGCTCGGGTCCCCGGGGGCCGACCGGGACGGCGCGTACGCGGCCGCGCGACCGAGCGCGCTCGTCTGAGCGGCGCCGGAGCCCGGGCCCCGTCAGGCCCGCGGGTTGCCGAGCACCTGCTCCGGGACCGCCGCGAGGTCGTAGGCGGGGGGCACCACGGTGCCGTCGTTCCGCAGCCGGGCGGTCCGCACGCCCTGCTCGCGCAGCGCGCGCCACTGCAGCCCGAACCACTCCTCGGCGTCGAACCGGCTCGGGAACACCGGGGACAGCGGCCGGTCCAGCACCTGCCCGTCCGCGCCCGTGTACTCCCACGCCCAGCGGGCCCGCAGCGCGGTCACGGGGCGACCCGCTCGGCGCGGGCGGCGGCGTCGCGCGCGAGCGCCCGGCCGATCCGGGACGCCCAGAACGGGCCCTCGTAGATGAAGCCCGTGTAGCCCTGGACCAGGTCGGCGCCCGCGGCGAGGTAGGCCTGCGCGTCCGCCGCGGTGCTGATCCCGCCGACGCCGATCACGACGGGCCCCGCACCGAGGCGGTGCCGCAGGCGCGCGACCACCACGAGCCCGCGGTCCAGCAGCGGCGGGCCGGACAGGCCGCCCTCGCCGAGGTCGTGCGCGATCGTGGTGTTCACGGCGACCACGCCGTCGAGCCCGAGCTCGGCCACCAGGTCGGCGACCGCGTCGACGTCCGCGTCGGCCAGGTCGGGCGCGATCTTCACCAGCAGCGGCACTCGCGGCCGGGGCACCGCGGCGGCGGCCTCGTCGGCGGCGGTCCGGGCGGCCTGCAGGATCGGCCGCAGCGCGTCCACCGACTGCAGGTCGCGCAGCCCGGGGGTGTTCGGCGACGAGACGTTGACCACCAGGTAGTCCGCGTACGGCGCGAGGTGGCCGGCGCTCGTGGCGTAGTCGTCGGCGGCGTCCTCCGGCGGCGTCACCTTGGTCTTGCCGATGTTGACGCCGACGACCAGGGCGCGGCCCGCGGCGGTCGAGCGCAGCTTCCGCAGCCGCCGGGCGACCGCGACGGCGCCCTCGTTGTTGAACCCCATCCGGTTGCGCAGGGCGCGCCGGTCGACGATCCGCCACAGCCGCGGCGCCTCGTTGCCGGGCTGCGGCCACGCCGTGACGGTGCCGACCTCGACGAACCCGAAGCCGAGCATCGTCAGGCCGGGCACCCCGACGGCGTTCTTGTCGAAGCCCGCCGCGAGCCCGAACGGCGACGGGAACGTCCGGCCGAGCACCTGCACCGCGGCGGACGGCGGCGCCGCCAGGGCGGACCGCAGCACCCCCCGCAGGACGGGGACGCGCGAGGCGACGCGGATCGCGCGGAACGCGAGGTGGTGCGCCCGCTCGGGGTCGAGGCGGGCGAAGACCAGGCGGAAGAGGAGGCCGTACACGTCCACCAACCTACTGGCCGGCCGGGGACGCCGGCCGGGACCCGTCGCCCGCTGCCGGTCCGGCGGCGCGGCCCGGGCGGGTGCGCCAGAGCCACGCGAGCCCGAGGAACGGCAGGACGAGGGGGACGTAGCCGTACCCCTGCCCGTACGCGGACCACACGGTCTCGTCCGGGAAGTCCCCCGCGTCGAGCAGCGACAGGGTGCCCACGGCCAGCACCCCGACGAGCTCGACCGCCACGGCCGCCCACGCCACGGGCCGCCAGTCCCCCGCGAGCGCGAGCGTCGCGACCACGTACACCACCCCGGCCAGTGCGGACAGCAGGTACGCGAGCGGCGCCTCGTCGAACTTCTCCGCGATCTGGAACCCCGCGCGGGCCGTCGCCGCGAGGGCGAACACCCCGTACACGGCGACCAGCACGCGGCCGGGTCCGGCGGCGGTGCTCCTCGCGGGTGCCCCGGCGGCAGGACGGCCGGGTGCGGGCGTGGTCATCAGGACCCCCAGGTCTGGTCGAGACGGAGCTGCAGGAACGCGACCGCGACCGCTGCCACGAGCAGCACGACGGAGGACCACCGGCTGCGCTCGGCGAACGCCCACAGCGCGGCGGCGGGCAGCAGGACGAGCTGCGTGACGACGTAGCCCCAGAACACGGCCGGCTCGGCGGGGACCGTCCCGCTCGCGTGCAGGACGCCGGCGACGACCGCCTGCACCACCATCAGGCCCTCGACCACCGCGGCGCCCCACAGCTGGCGCAGCACGACGGCCCGGTCCCGGACCGCGAACCAGCCCGCCCAGCCGGCGAGCAGCAGCGCCGCCGCGGCGACGGCGTAGAGCAGGGCGGGGGTCACGGGGCCCCACGGTACCGGGCGCACCGCTAGCATCGGCGGGGGCCCCGCGTGACGTTGACCTCCGCGAACCCCACCCGCCAGACCGCCGACGCCCTCGTCGTCGCGGTCGCGAGCAGCCCGTCCGGCCCCCGCGTCGTCGGCGCCGACTGGCTGCCCGCCGACACCGCCGCGCAGGTGACCGGCCTCGCCGGGGTGCTCGGCGTGACGGGCGCCGTCGACGAGGTGCGGCGCGTGCCCGCCGGGACGGGGCTCGCCGCGAAGGTCGTGGTCCTCACCGGTGTCGGCGCGCTCGACGCGGGCGACTCCCCCGAGCCGGAGACCCTGCGGCGCGCGGCCGGCGCGGCGCTGCGCGAGCTGGGCGGCGCCCGGACCGTCGCGCTGGCCCTGCCCGCCGAGGACGTCCCGCAGGTCGCGGCGGTCGCCGAGGGCGCGCTGCTCGGCGCGTACTCCTACACCCGCTACCGCACGGGCGAGCAGACCGGCGCCCCCGCCGAGGACATCACCGTCCTGAGCCCGCGGTCCCGTGACAAGGCGGCGCAGGCGGCCCTGGCCCGCGCCGAGGTGCTGGCCGCGGCCGTGCACGGCGTGCGCGACCTGGTGAACGCCGCGCCCAACGACCTGTTCCCCGCCGCGTTCGCCGACGCCGCGAAGGCGGCCGTGAAGGACGCCGGCACCCGGAACCTCAAGATCACCGTGCTGGACGAGAAGGCCCTCGCGGCCGGCGGCTACGGCGGCATCCTCGGCGTCGGCCAGGGGTCGGCCCGCCCGCCGCGCCTCGTCAAGGTGTCCTACACGCCGTCGCGCCCGGCCGCGAAGGTCGCGCTGGTCGGCAAGGGCATCACGTTCGACTCCGGCGGCATCTCGATCAAGCCCGCCGCCGGCATGGACGCGATGAAGTCCGACATGGCCGGTGCGGCCGCCGTGCTGCACACCGTCGTGGCCGCCGCCCGGCTCGAGCTGCCCGTGGCCGTCACCGGCTGGCTGTGCCTCGCGGAGAACATGCCGTCCGGCACCGCCCAGCGCCCGTCCGACGTGCTGACCATCCGCGGCGGGAAGACCGTCGAGGTGCTCAACACCGACGCCGAGGGCCGCCTGGTCATGGCGGACGGCCTGGTCGCGGCCGTGGAGGAGAAGCCGGACGTCGTCATCGACATCGCCACGCTCACCGGCGCCCAGCTGGTCGCGCTCGGCCCGCGCGTGTCCGCCGTCATGGGCACCGACGACGTCCGCACCGAGGTCGTCGACGCCGCGGAGGCCGCCGGCGAGGCGTTCTGGCCCATGCCGCTGCCCGCGGACCTGCGCGCCGGCCTGAAGTCGAAGGTCGCGGACCTCGCGAACATCGGCGACCGGTTCGGCGGCATGCTGACCGCCGGGATCTTCCTGCAGGAGTTCGTCGGGACGACCCCGTGGGCGCACCTCGACATCGCCGGCCCCGCGTTCAACGAGAAGGCCGCGTTCGGCTACACGCCCGCCGGGGGCACCGGCGTCGGCGTCCGCACCCTGCTCGCGCTGATCGAGGCCCGCGCGGTGCGCTGACCCGCGCTCCCCTGCCGGCCGCGTGCCCGGCACCCCGCCACGGGGTGCCGGGCACGCGTGCGTCCGGGGACGGACGGAGCCGGGGCCTTTAGGTACGGCGGGAGCGGCAGCGGCGCTCAGCGCGGGTCGGACGCGCGGCGCTCGGCCCGCTCCCGGGCGGCGCGCTCCCGCAGGATCCGCTGCCGGCTGTTCCAGTCACGCATGCGCTGCGGGTAACCGGTGCGCTGCACGTCGTAGAGCGGCACGCCGAGGGTGCGGGCGAGCTCGTGGCCCGCGCGCGCGTCGGGCACCCGGCGCCGGGTCCACTCCCCGTCGGTGGCGATGAGCATGAGCGTGGTCTGCGTGACGTTGGTCTGGGGCTCCAGGTACGCCTCGACGCCCACGCGGCTGCGGGTGAACTCGCGCAGGTGCTCCAGCGTCTCCTCCCGGGCGGCCTTCCCGGTGGGCGGGGCGTCCGGGGCCGCGGGGGTGCCGGACCGGCGACGCAGACGTGAGAACAGGCCCATGCGGCGAGCCTAACGGCGCAGTCTGGGCACCGGCTGGGATTCACCCGCACAGGCGCACCCGGCGGTTCGCGCGCCCCCGCCGCGCCAGACATGGGATGACTGTCTCCAGAATCACAGGGCAGCCGCGGTGATCTGGGTCGTCGGGCCTATGCGGAGATGACAAGATGACTCGGAACAACCGCGTTCCACAAGTCTGCGCCGGAGGAGTCTTCACGTGTCCGACACGACCGGATCCGCTTTCGACATCGTCGTCCTGGGCGGAGGGAGTGGCGGCTACGCGGCTGCGCTCCGCGGTGCCCAGCTCGGCCTGAGCGTCGCCCTGATCGAGGGCGACAAGGTCGGCGGAACCTGCCTGCACAACGGGTGCATCCCCACCAAGGCCCTGCTGCACGCCGCGGAGCTCGCCGACAACGCCCGCGAGGGCTCGCACTTCGGCGTGCAGACGCAGCTCACGGGCATCGACATGAACGGCGTCAACGAGTACAAGGACTCGGTGATCGGCCGCCTGTACAAGGGCCTGCAGGGCCTCATCAAGTCCCGCAAGATCACCGTCTTCGAGGGCTACGGCAAGCTCGTGGCGCAGGACACGGTCGAGGTCAACGGCGAGCGCGTCACCGGCCGCCACGTGATCCTCGGCACCGGCTCCTACGCCCGCTCGCTGCCCGGCCTGGAGATCGGCGGTCGCGTGATGACCTCCGACCAGGCGCTGAAGATGGACTTCGTGCCGAAGTCCGCGATCATCCTCGGCGGCGGCGTCATCGGCTCGGAGTTCGCGAGCGTCTGGAAGTCGTTCGGCGCGGACGTCACGATCATCGAGGCGCTCCCCCACCTGGTCCCGAACGAGGACGAGGCGCTGTCCAAGGCCTTCGAGCGCGCCTTCCGCAAGCGCGGCATCGCGTTCAACCTGGGCGTCCGGTTCTCCGGCGTGACCCAGGACGACGCCGGCGTGCACGTCTCCCTCGAGGACGGCAAGACGTTCGACGCGGACATCCTGCTCGTCGCCGTCGGCCGCGGCCCCCGCACCGCCGACCTGGGCTACGAGCAGCAGGGCATCACCCTGGACCGCGGCTTCGTCATCACGAACGAGCGCCTGCACACCGGCGTCGGCAACATCTACGCCGTCGGCGACATCGTCCCGGGCCTGCAGCTCGCGCACCGCGGGTTCGCCCAGGGCATCTTCGTCGCCGAGGAGATCGCGGGCCTGAACCCGCAGCCGATCGTCGAGTCCGGCATCCCGCGCGTCACCTACTCCGACCCCGAGGTCGCGTCCGTCGGCCTGACCGAGGCGAAGGCCAAGGAGGTGCACGGGGCCGACGCGGTCGAGACCCTCGAGTACAACCTGGGCGGCAACGGCAAGAGCCAGATCCTCGCGACGCAGGGCTTCATCAAGCTCGTGCGGCAGAAGGACGGCCCGGTCGTCGGTGTCCACATGATCGGCGCGCGCGTCGGCGAGCTCATCGGGGAGGGGCAGCTCATCGTGAACTGGGAGGCCTACCCCGAGGACGTCGCGTCGCTCGTCCACGCCCACCCCACGCAGAACGAGGCACTCGGCGAGGCGCACCTGGCGCTGGCCGGCAAGCCGCTGCACGCCCACAACTGACCACACGAACTTCGAAGGAGACACGAGCGGTCATGTCCGACAACGTGCAGCTTCCCGCTCTCGGCGAGTCCGTCACCGAGGGCACCGTCACCCGCTGGCTCAAGAACGTGGGCGACCGCGTCGAGGTCGACGAGCCCCTGCTCGAGATCTCGACCGACAAGGTCGACACCGAGGTGCCCTCGCCGTTCGCGGGCGTCCTCGAGCAGATCCTGGTCCAGGAGGACGAGACCGCCGAGGTCGGCGCCGTCCTCGCCGTGATCGGTGACGGCTCCGGCGCGGGCGGCGGCGAGTCCGCCCCGGCCGAGCAGCCGGCGCAGGAGTCCACGCCCGCCCCCGCCGAGCAGGCGACGTCCGGCGAGGGCTACGGCTCCCCGGCGCCCGAGGCCGAGGCCGCCCCGCAGGCCGCACCGGCCGAGCAGCCCGGGCAGGCGGAGCAGCCGGTGTCCGGCGGCGACGTCGACGGCCAGCAGGTCACCCTGCCGGCGCTCGGCGAGTCCGTCACCGAGGGCACCGTCACCCGCTGGCTGAAGGCCGTGGGCGACTCCGTCGAGGTCGACGAGCCCCTGCTGGAGATCTCGACCGACAAGGTCGACACCGAGGTCCCGTCGCCGTTCGCCGGCGTGCTGCAGCAGATCCTGGTCGGCGAGGACGAGACCGCCGAGGTCGGCGCCCCGCTGGCAGTCATCGGCTCGGGCGCGGCCGCCGCCCCGGCGTCGCAGTCCGGCGAGACCGCGACGGCCGCCGCGCCGCCGGTCACCGAGGCCGCCGCGCAGTCCGCCCCGACGCCGCAGGCCGGCGGGTCGTACCTGACCCCGCTGGTCCGCAAGCTCGCCGCGGAGAAGGGCGTCGACGTCTCGACCCTCACGGGCACCGGCGTCGGCGGCCGCATCCGCAAGGAGGACGTCCTGGAGGCCGCCGCGAAGGCGGAGGAGGCCGCCAAGGCCGCCGCCGCGCAGGCCCCCGCGGCGCCCGCCGCCGCTGCCGCCCCGGCCGCCGCTGCCGCGCCGAAGTCGCTGGAGCCGTCGCCGCTGCGCGGCACCACCGAGAAGGCCAGCCGCCTGCGGCAGGTCATCGCGGAGCGCATGGTCGACGCCTTGCACAGCCAGGCGCAGCTGACCACCGTGGTCGAGGTCGACGTCACCAAGGTGGCGCGCCTGCGGGCGAAGGCGAAGGAGGGCTTCAAGGCACGCGAGGGCGTCAACCTCACGTTCCTGCCGTTCTTCGTCCTCGCGGCGGTCGAGGCGCTCAAGGTTCACCCCAAGATCAACGGTGTGCTCGAGGGCAAGGAGATCACCTACCACGGCACGGAGAACGTGGGCATCGCGGTCGACACCGAGCGCGGCCTCGTCGTGCCGGTGATCCGGGACGCCGGCGACCTCAACCTCGCGGGCATCGGCCGGAAGATCGCCGACCTCGCGGGCCGCACCCGCGCCAACAAGGTCACCCCGGACGAGCTGTCCGGCGCGACCTTCACGGTGACCAACACGGGCTCCGGCGGCGCGCTGTTCGACACGCCGATCGTCCCCGGCGGCACCTCCGCGATCCTCGGCACCGGCACGATCGTGAAGCGCCCCGTGGTCACCACGGACGCCGACGGCGCCGAGGTCATCGCGATCCGGTCGATGTGCTACCTGGCCCTGTCGTACGACCACCGCCTGGTGGACGGCGCGGACGCCTCGCGGTACCTCATGACGGTGAAGCAGCGGATCGAGGAGGGCGCGTTCGAGGCCGAGGTCGGCCTCTGACGCGTGCGCCTCGTCGCACCCCCGACGCCCCGGTGACCCTCGCGGTCGCCGGGGCGTCGGCGTTCGCGCACCCGTTGACGGGTACCGACGGCGCGGCTAGCGTGCTCGGGCTCTTTCGACAACGGGTGTCGAAATTTCGGCGCCCCGGACCACGAGGACGTGCCCGATGCGAGAAGCAGCCCACGCCGACGACCGGCGCCATCCCTCCCCCGGCGACCGGGCCCCACGCCGCGGCAGGCGCCGCCGTGCGGTGGCCGCGGCGGGCGTCGCGGTGGTGCTCGCCGCGGCCGGTGCGGCTCTGACGCCGGCAGCCGGCCTCGCCGCCACGCCCGCCCCGGCGGGCAACGGCCACGGGGCTGGTCACGGTGGCGGTCACGGCCAGGTCGACGAGGACCTGCTGCGCGGCTGGCTCACCGACACGTACGGGTCGCTGGAGGCGATGACCGACCCCGGCACCGGCCTGGTCGCCGACAACATCGCGGGCGCGCTGGACCCGGCGACCGCGAGCGCCTACACCTCCCCCACGAACATCGGCGGCTACCTGTGGTCGACCGTCGTCGCGCGGGACGTGGGCGTGCTGGACCCGGCCGAGGCGCGCGACCGGCTCGCCACGACGCCTGGCGACGATGGACCGGCACGACGCGAGCGGGATGTTCTACAACTGGTACGACCCGGCGACGGGTGCCCGCGTGGACACCTGGCCGGGCGACGGCACGGTGGTCGAGCACTTCCTCAGCTCCGTGGACAACGGCTGGCTGGCCGCGGCGCTGCGGGTGGTCGCCGAGGCGGAGCCCTCGCTGGCCGCCGACGCGCGGGCGCTCTACGACGCGATGCACTTCGGCATCTACTACAACCCGGACGGTCGCCCGGACCTCGGCGTCGGCCTGCTGCGCGGGGGCTTCTGGGACTCCGAGCCCGCCGGCTGCTCGGTACCCGGGAACTACACCGGCGGCGAGACCGTCTACTACACCTGCCACCACTACGACACGACGGTGTCGGAGACCCGGATCGCCCTGTACCTGGGCATCACCGACGGCGAGATCCCGCCGGAGGCGTACTACGGCACGTACCGGACGTTCCCGTCGACGTGCGACTGGTCGTGGCAGGAGCAGCGCCCGAGCGGCGTGACGCGCACCTACAGCGGTGTCCCCGTGTACGAGGGCGTGTACCACTTCGGGGACATGGCGCTGGTGCCCGGGTGGGGCGGGTCGATGTTCGAGGCGCTGATGCCGGACATGCTGGTCCCGGAGTCCGAGTGGGCTCCGCGGTCCTGGGGCGTGAACCACCCGCTGGTCGTCGAGGCCCAGAAGCAGCACGGGCTCGAGGAGGCCGGCTACGGCTACTGGGGGTTCTCCCCCGCCAGCAACCCGCACGGCGGCTACGCGGAGTACGGCGTCGACGCGCTGGGCATGCGCTCGGACGGCTACCTGTCCGACGGGACGACCGACGTCGACGCCGGGTTCGCCGGCTGCCGCGAGGGCACCAACCCGGACCCGCAGCTCGGCGACGGCGTCGTGACCCCGCACGCCGCGTTCCTCGGGCTGGAGTACGACCCGCGCGGCGTGGTGGAGAACCTGCAGAACATCGCCGACGACCTCGGCGGCTACGGGCCGGGCGGCTTCTACGACTCCGTCGCGGTGCGGTCGGGGACCGTCGCCGAGCGGTACCTGTCCCTGGACCAGTCGATGATCGTCGCGGCGATCGGCAACTACCTGGACGACGGCGCCCTGCGGGACTACGTCACGGACGACGAGATGGAGCAGCGCCTGCGGCCCGTGCTGGCCGCCGAGGTGTTCTCGTCCGCGGCGGAGCCGGTGGTCCCGGCGGTCACCGACCCCGCACCGCGCCGCCCGGTCGCGCAGATCGACCACCTGGCCGGCACCGGCGAGCCCGGCGCCCACCTGACCGTCACCGGGCGGGACGGGGGCACGTGGTGCACCGCCGAGGTCGACGCCGACGGCGCGTGGTCGTGCACCGTCACGCCGGTCACCCAGCGCGGGGCGCACCGCGTCACTGTGAGCACCACGAACGACGCGGGGATCACCGTGCCGTCGCGGCCGGTCACGCTGGTCGTGGCGCGCGGCGGGCACGGCTGACACCGGCGGGTCAGCGGCTCAGCGGCTGCTCAGCGCGGCGGGCTCGTCGAGTCCCGGACCACCAGCCGGGTCGCGAGCTCCAGGTGCGCCGGGCCGGGGGCACCCTCCCGCGCCCGGTGCACCAGCGTGACGGCGGCGTCGCCCATCCCGGCGAGCGGCTGCCGGACGGTCGTCAACGCCGGGTCCAGCCACGCGGCCACGGGCAGGTCGTCGAAGCCGACCACCGCGAGGTCGTCCGGCACCCGGACCCCGTGCTCGCGGGCGGCGCGCAGCACGCCGATCGCCGTGTCGTCCGAGGTGGCGAACACGGCGGTCGGCGGGTCGTCCAGGCGCAGCAGCACGCTCGCCGCCCGGAACCCGCCGTCCACGCTGTAGTCCCCGTCGCGGACCAGGTCGTCGTCGGCGCCGATGCCCGCCTGGATCAGCGCCGTCCGGTACCCCGCCAGGCGCGCGACGGCGTTGTCCTGCTCCTGGGGCCCGGTGATGATCGCGATGCGCCGGTGGCCCAGGCCCACGAGGTGCGCGGTGGCGTCCAGCCCGCCGCGGAAGTTCGTCGCGCCGACCGCCAGCAGGTCCGGGTCGGGCCGGGTCCGGGGGTCGACGACCACCAGCGGGACCGCCGCCCTCCCCAGATCCGCCCGGGCGGCGTCGTCCGGCACCCCCACCACGCTGACCAACCCGTCCGTCCCCCGCGCGAGCGCGTGCCTGACCCAGGCGCCGCACGACCCGGTGTCGGGGTCGACGGTCACGACCAGGTCGGAGCCCAGCCGGGCCGCGGCGCGCGCCGCGCCCCGCACCACCGCCTCCGCCCAGGTGCTGTCCAGGTCGACCATCCGCAGGTCGACGAAGCCGGTGCGGCGGCTGCCCGAGGGCCGCACCGCGTACCCGTGCCGCGCGAGCACCTCCGTCACCCGCTGCCGGGTGGCCGGCGCCACGTCGGCGCGGGAGTTCAGCACCTTGGAGACCGTCGGCACCGAGACCCCGGCCTCGGCGGCGACCACGGCGAGCGGCGGCGTCGGGCGGTCGGCGTCCATGCCGCCCCACCCTAGGGGCAGGCGCCGGCGGGCCCGGCCCAGGTCAGGGACGTAGGGTCGCGGCATGGTCGTGGTGGTGGCGGGGTCGAGCGGGCTGATCGGGACGGCGCTGGTCGAGCGCCTGCGCGCGGAGGGGCACACGGTGCGGCGGCTGGTCCGCCGGGCCCCGCGCGGCGCCGACGAGGTCCGGTGGGACCCCGACGCCGGCGTGCTGCCCGCCGAGGCGCTCGCCGGGGCCGACGCCGTGGTGAACCTCGCGGGCGCGGGGGTCGGGGACAAGCGCCTGACCGCCGCCCGCAAGCGGGTGGTCGTCGAGTCCCGCACCCGGAGCACCGGGCTGATCGCGTCCGCGATCGCGGACATGGACCGGCCGCCGCGGGTGCTGCTGCAGGGGTCGGCGACCGGCGCCTACGGCGAGCGGGGCGACGACCTCGTGACGGAGGCCGAGCCGTACGGCGAGACCTTTCTCTCCGGCGTCGTGCGGGCCTGGGAGTCCGCCGCCGCCCCCGCGGTCGCACGTGCCGACGTCCGGGTCGCGTTCCTGCGCAGCGGCATCGTCCTCGCGCCCCGCGGCGGCGCGCTGGGCAAGCTGCTGCCGCTGATCCGCCTCGGCGTGGGCGGCCCGCTGGGGACGGGGCGGCAGTACTGGAGCTGGATCAGCCTCGAGGACGAGGTCCGCGCGATCCTGCACCTGCTGGACGCGCCGGTGTCCGGGCCGGTGAACCTGGTGGCGCAGCCGGCGCGGCACGGCGACATCGTCCGGGCGATCGCCGCGGAGCTGCACCGCCCCGCGCTCGTGCGGGTGCCGGGCTGGGCGCTGACGATCGCGATCGGGCAGTTCTCCGAGGAGATCCTGGGCAGCCTGCGCGCGACCCCGACCGCGCTGGCGGCCGCGGGCTTCGTGCACCTGCACCCCACGCCGGAGGCCGCCGCGGCCGCGATGCTCCGCTGACCGCCGGTCGCCGAGACTGCAGCTGCTGGGCGGTTCCCGGCCCGCGAACCGCCCGGGTTCTGCAGTCTCAGCGGAAGGGGCGGCGTGCGGGAGGGGATGGGAGGAAGGGCGCGGGGGCGTCGGTCAGGGGGCGTCGAGCTGGACCACGCGGTGCTCGGCCGACGAGACGAGGGCCGCGTCCAGGACGCGCGCCGTGACCACCGCGTCCGCCGGGTCGACCGGGACCGGCCCCGTGCCGCGGACCCACGCCTCGACCGCGCGGTAGAAGTCGGGGTGCCCGCCCGGCGCGCGGCGGACCGGCTGTTTCTCGGCGCCGCGCACCAGCCAGCCCTCGTGGTCCTCCCCCGCGGCCTCGTCCAGGACGGCGAACGGCGTCGCCTCCCCCTCGAAGCTCGTGACCAGGTAGGCCCCGCGCTCCCCGAGCACCCGCGTGCGCGGGCCGGGCGCGCCCACGAGCCCGCCGGCCTGCAGGTGGCTGATGACCGCTGTCCCGTCCGGGCGTGCCGCGTGGGTGAGCGCGAGGAACACGTCGTCGACCGCCGGCGTGGTGATGTTCCGGAGCTCGGCGTGCACGCTCGCGACCGGGCCGAACAGCTGCACCGCCGAGTCGACCAGGTGCGCGCCGAGGTCCAGCAGCAGGCCGCCCGCGCGGGTGTCGTTCTCCTTCCACCGGTTCTGCGGCACGGGCCGGAACCGCTCCCAGCGCCGCTCGAACCGGTGCACGCGGCCGAGCTCCCCGGCGTCGAGCAGCGCCCGCAGCGTCAGCTGCTCCGGGTCCCACCGGCGGTTCTGGAACACGGTGAGCCTGCCGCCCGCCTCGGCACCGGCCCGGGCGAGCTCGGCGGCCTCGTCGGCGGTCGTGGCCAGCGGCTTGTCGACGACCACGACCACGCCCGCCGCGAGCGCGAGGCGCACGTGCTCGGCGTGCCGGCCCGTGGGGCTGGCGATGACGACGACGTCGAGGTCGCCGGCGTGCGCGAGCATCCCCGCGACCTCGCCGTCGACGGCGACGTCCGGCCAGTCCTCCTCGGCGACGGCGGCCCGCTCGGGGCTCCGGGTGACCACCCGGGCCACCTGCGCGCCGACCTCGCGGAGCAGGCGGGCGTGGATGCCCCGCCCCGCCGACCCGTACCCGACCAGTCCCACCCGCAGCGTGTCCGTCATGGCCGCCACCCTAGGCCGCCCGGTCGACGGCCTCCTGGCGGGCGAGCCGGCTGGGCCACCAGGTCCGGGGCCCGAGGTCGTGCACCAGGGCCGGCACGAGCAGGCTCCGCACGACCAGCGTGTCGAGCAGCACGCCGAACGCCACGATGAACGCGAGCTGGGCCAGGAACAGCAGCGGGATGACGCCGAGCGCCGCGAACGTCGCCGCGAGCACGACCCCGGCCGAGGTGATCACCCCGCCGGTCACCGCGAGGCCGCGCAGCACGCCCACGCGGGTGCCGCTGCGCACGCTCTCCTCCCGGACGCGCGTCATGAGGAAGATCGAGTAGTCGACCCCGAGCGCGACCAGGAACGTGAACGCGTAGAGCGGCACCGCGGGGTCGGCCCCCGGGAAGTCGAGGACGTGCTCGAACACGATCGCGGCCACGCCGAGCGCCGCCGCGAAGGACAGCACGTTCGCCAGCATGAGCAGCACCGCGGCGACCACGGACCGCAGCAGCACCATGAGGATGAGGAGGATGACGACCAGCACGACCGGCACGATCACCCGCAGGTCCCGGGTGCCGGCGTCCTGCGCGTCCAGCGTCTCCGCGGCCGCCCCGCCGACCAGCGCGTCCGGCACCGCCTCGTGCACCGCCTCGCGCAGCCGCTCGACGGTGTCGACGCCCGCCGTGGTGTCGGCGGCGTCCTGGGTCGCGACGTCGACGCGCACGTTCCCGTCGACGACGACCGGCTCGGCGGGCTCGGCGGCCCCGTCCGTCGGCGGGCCGGCCGGCGCGCCGACGGACGCCCCGGTGTACGGGACGGCCGACACGACCCCCTCGACCCCGAGCGCCGCCTCGACCACCGCGTCGGCATCCTCGGCGGCCACGACGACCGTCGCCGGCTGCACCGTCCCGGCCGGGAAGTGGGCGGCAAGCACCTCCTCCCCGGCCACGGCGTCGACGTCGCTGAGGAACACGTCGGCCTGGCTGGTGCCGGACGCCTGGAACGTCGGCAGGAACGCCGCGAACCCGAGCAGCACGACGGTGGTGACGACCCAGACCACCCGGTCCCGGCGGCCCACGCCGCGGGCGAGCCGGCCCCACAGCCCCGCGGCGGGCGCCGGGTCGGCGTCGGACCCGGGCGCGACGTGCGTCCCGTGGTGCGCCGGTCCGGTCCCGCCGGCCACCACGGGCTCCGCGGCGGGGCCGGCGGCGTGCGCGCCGATCTCCGGGCGCGGCACCCGGGGCCAGAACAGCACCCGCGACCGCCGGCCCGCGACGAGCAGCAGCAACGGCAGGAGCGTGAACGCCGCCAGGTAGGCGGACGCGATGCCGATCGCGCCGACCGGCCCGAGGCTGCGGTTCGACGCGAGGTCGGAGAGCAGCAGGCAGAGCAGGCCGGCGACGACGGTCCCGGCGGACGCGGTGATCGGCTCGAGGCTGCGGCGCAGCGCCCGGCGCATGGCCGCGGCCGGGGACTCGACGGCGCGCAGCTCCTCGCGGTAGCGGGCGACGATCAGCAGCGCGTAGTCGACCGACGCACCGACCACGAGGATCGACAGGATGCCCTGGGCCTGCCCGTTGAGGGTGAGCGCCCCGGCGTCGGCGAGGTGGTAGACGGCGAGCGCGGCCGCGCAGAGCGCGAACACCGCGGTGAGGATCACCGCCAGCGGCAGGAACGGCGACCGGTAGACCAGGACGAGGATCACCAGCACGGCGCCGAGCGCGACGAGCAGCAGCACGCCGTCGATGCCGCCGAACGCGTTGGTCAGGTCCGCCACGAAGCCGCCCGGGCCCGTGACCCACGCGAGCAGGCCCGCCTCGCCGGCGGAGTCCGCGGTGGCGCCGAGCTCGTCGGCCAGCGCGTCGCGCACGACCTGCACCGCGACGCCGACCACGCTCTCGTCGTCCGCGAGGCTCTGCTCGGCCGCCTCCGCGTCGAGCGACAGCGGGACGAGGAGCGCCTCGCCGTCCTCCGAGGGCACGACCACCGGGTCGCCCGTCAGGACGTCGCCGAGGGTGGCGGGGTCCCCCGCGGCCGGGTCGGCCCCGGGCAGGGCGAGGTCGGCCAGCCCGTCGACGACCGGCTGCACGGTGGCGGCGGCGTCGGGGTCGAGCGCCCCGCCGTCCTCCGCGGTCAGCACCACCAGCACCGGCAGCGACTCCGACGTGACGAACTCGGCCGACAGCTCGGCCGCGCGGGTCGACTCGGCCGACGAGGGCAGGAACGCCGCCGAGTCGTTGGTCTGGACCTGGGACAGCTGTCCCTGCGCCATCCCGCCGAACGCCCCGACGGCGAGCCACCCCGCGACCACGACCAGGACGGCCAGACCGCCGACGATCCCCCGCAACGATTTCCTCAGCATGCTGAGCACTATGCGCGACGGGCGCGCTTCCGGCAACATGTGCCCGGTACACGCGTCGAGAGAAGGAAGCTTCGTGGAGCGGCTCCAGCAGCACGGCGCCGCCGACCGGCACCCGCGGTGGGCGGCCATGGCCGCGCGCGACCCGAGCGGCTGGCCCGTCGGCCGGCTGCTGTCCGCCGCCGCCCGGCGCGTCGAGCGGGACTGGAACGCCCACCTCGCGTCGTGGGACCTCAACCACGCCAGCCAGCCGGTCCTCGTGATCCTGCTGCGGGGCCCGCGCACCCAGGCCGAGCTCGCGGCGCTGTGCGAGGTGACCGAGCAGACGATGAGCCGCGTGCTGGCCCGCATCGAGCGCACCGGCTACATCACCCGGTCGGCGCACGCCACGGACCGGCGCAAGCAGCAGATCGACATCACCGACGCCGGCCGCGCCGCCGTGCTGTCCGCGTCCGACCCGGCCGCCGCGGAGGCGATGGTGACCGAGGGCCTCACCGACGAGCAGGTGGCCCAGCTGCGCGAGCTCCTGCTGATCGTGGCGCGGCGCGGCCAGGGCGAGGCCGAGGACGACCCGCAGCCCCGCGCCGGCTGAGGACCGGGTCAGCCGGCGCTCGACTCGGCCCCGCTCGACTCAGCCGCGCTCGACCGGGAACGGCCGGGACAGCTCCCGCGCCACCGCGCCCGCCCACTCCTCGACCTCGGCGAAGTCGCGGAAGTCGCCCGCCTCGGCGTCGATCATCGCGGCCAGCGCCCGCTCGGCCAGGCCGAGCTCCTCGCGCCGCAGCCGGCCGCCGAAGCACCGCACCTCGCGCGCGCCGACCCGCCGGGCCACCACGCGGACGTCGTCGGGCTCGGACGCCGGCAGCGGCGGCACCCCGACCGGGCCCGACCAGAACAACCACACCGGCAGCGCCGTGAGCTGCCCGGCGAGCCGGTCGACGAGCTCGCGCAGCGCCGCCGCCAGCCGGCCGGCGTACACGGCCGAGCCGAGCACCACCGCGTCGTAGGCGTCGAGCGCCCGGACCTCGTCCGGGTCCACCTCCGTCACCTCGTGGCCGGCGTCGCGCAGCACGCGCGCGACCGCGGCACCGATCTCCTGCGTCCCGCCGTGCCGCGACGCGACCGTCACCAGGACCCGCATGTCGACCTCCCCCTGCGGCACCCGCCGTCGCCCCGTCGCCACGCCCGCCTGCCGTCCCCCTCAGGCTCAGCCCGGCCGGTGGCGTGCCGCCAGGGACGGAGGTCCCGCCGTGCGCGAACAGCCCCGGGAGGCGCGTCACGACGGCACCCGCCGCCGGTAGACTCGCGCCATGGCCCGTGACAAGACCGCGTCGGCGAGCGCGCCCGCGAAGGTGAAGAAGACCCGGTGGTACCACCAGGTCTGGCAGGCGTACACGATGACCCGCCAGCAGGACCCGGCGGTCACGTGGCTGATCCTCGGGGTGTTCTTCGGCATCGTCGCCGTCGGCCTGCTGCTCGGCCTGGTGTTCTTCACCTGGTGGTACATGCTGCTGCTGAGCATCCCGTTCGCCCTGCTGGGCGCGATGTTCATGCTGACCCGCCGCGCCGAGCGCGCCGCCTACTCGCGCATCGAGGGGCAGCCGGGCGCCGCGTACTCCGCGCTCGGCACGATCCGCCGCGGGTGGACGTTCGCCGAGGAGCCCGTCGCGGTCGCGCCGCGCACCCAGGACCTCGTCTTCCGCGGCGTCGGCCGCCCGGGGATCGTGCTGGTGGGCGAGGGCCCGTCGCACCGCATCGGCAAGCTGCTCGAGTCGGAGCGCAAGCGCACCGCCCGCGTGCTCCAGGGCGTCCCGATCACGCTGATTGAGGTCGGGCGCGAGGAGGGCCAGGTGCCGCTCCCCCAGCTCGCCCGCAAGGTCCAGCGCCTCAAGCCGCAGCTGACCAAGCAGGAGGTCGGCGAGGTCCTCAAGCGCCTGACCGCGCTCGGCGCCGTGAAGATGCCCGTGCCGAAGGGCGTCGACCCGATGCGGGTCCGCCCCGACCGCAAGGGCATGCGCGGCCGCTGACCCGCACGCCCGTCGCACGCAGGACGCGCCCGGCCCCGCGAGGGACCGGGCGCGTCCTGCGTCCCGGGAACAGGTGAGCTCGGGCGCGCCCGGGTCGTCGAGTGGATGGTTCGGACGAACACACCGTCGGCGTGCCGGTCCGGACGTTCCACTCAACGCGATGGTCGAGCGGGTCGAGCGGGTCAGCGGCGGACGATGGCCGTGCCGGCCAGGCGGTCGTGC
Organism: Cellulomonas endometrii; assembly: GCF_949769265.1. Taxonomy (NCBI): domain Bacteria; kingdom Bacillati; phylum Actinomycetota; class Actinomycetes; order Micrococcales; family Cellulomonadaceae; genus Cellulomonas; species Cellulomonas endometrii. The sequence goes on from NZ_CATKPC010000003.1 coordinate 88,227, forward strand.
AGGCCGCGGCCGTCGGCGTCCCACACCACCGCGGGGATCACCAGGCACAGCAGCACGGTGCGGACCAGGGCCTGCAGCGGGCTCGGGGGGACGTCGCGGCCCGGGTCGGGCGCGGGGGCGTCCGGGGCCTCGACGAGCGTCCGGGGCGGGACCACGCGGCGCACCCGGATGCCGAGGACGCGGTGCCCCAGCGTGGTGCCGACCGTCCCGACGAGCAGCAGGTTCTCGACGGCGAAGATCGCCAGCGTGCCGAACGCCTCGGCGTCCGCGGGCAGGAACGCGTACGCGATGAGCTGGCAGACGAACCAGTCGAGGACGAGCGCCAGCACCCGGCGCCCGAGCGGCGCGAGCGCCCCGCGCCCCTCGGCGGGCAGGCCCAGCCGCGTGCCGTGCGCGACCCCCGGCCGCCCGACCGGCGGTCCCTCCAGCCACGACCCGACGTCCTCGCGATCCACCATGCGTCAACGGTAACCGGCGCCCGCGCGGCCGCCCGCCGCCCACGTCACGCGACCGCAACACGACCAGGGGGTCACGTAACACCTCGGAAACAATCGGTACACCGCAGGGAAACTGGGTCCGCCTAGCCTCGCTGGAGGCCCGGCACGGACGGGCACGGCAAACCCGAGGAGCAGCGGATGTTCAGCAAGCCAGAGGAAGTCCTGGCCTTCATCAAGAACGAGGACGTCAAGTTCGTCGACGTCCGGTTCTGCGACCTGCCCGGCGTGATGCAGCACTTCAACGTGCCCGCCGCGACCGTGGACGAGAACTTCTTCGTCGAGGGCCAGATGTTCGACGGGTCCTCGATCCGCGGCTTCCAGGCCATCAACGAGTCCGACATGAAGCTCATCCCGGACGTCACGACGGCCTACCTCGACCCGTTCCGGACCGAGAAGACCCTCTGCCTGAACTTCCACATCGTCGACCCGTACACCGACGAGCCCTACACGCGCGACCCCCGTCAGGTCGCCGCGAAGGCCGAGGCGTACCTGCGCTCGACCGGCATCGCGGACACGGCGTTCTTCGCCCCCGAGGCCGAGTTCTACATCTTCGACGACGTGCGCTTCGAGACGAAGCAGAACAGCTCGTTCTACTCGATCGACTCCATCGAGGCGGCCTGGAACACCGGCCGCGCCGAGGAGGGCGGCAACCTCGGGCACAAGACGCCCTACAAGGGCGGCTACTTCCCCGTCCCGCCGGTCGACCACTTCGCCGACCTGCGCGACAAGATCTCGCTGCAGCTCGACGCCCTGGGCCTGGAGGTCGAGCGCGCGCACCACGAGGTCGGCACCGCCGGCCAGGCGGAGATCAACTACCGCTTCGACTCGCTCGCCAAGTCGGCCGACAAGGTGCAGCTGTTCAAGTACGTCGTGAAGAACGTGGCGCACGCCGAGGGCCGCACCGCGACCTTCATGCCGAAGCCGCTGTTCGGCGACAACGGCTCGGGCATGCACGTCCACCAGTCCCTGTGGAAGGACGGCGAGCCGCTGTTCTTCGACGAGAAGGGCTACGGCGGCCTGTCCGACATGGCCCGCTGGTACATCGGCGGCCTGCTCAAGCACGCGCCGTCGCTGCTGGCCTTCACGAACCCGACGGTGAACTCCTACCACCGCCTGGTCCCCGGCTTCGAGGCCCCGGTCAACCTGGTCTACTCGGCCCGCAACCGGTCCGCGTGCATCCGCGTCCCCGTGACCGGCTCGAACCCGAAGGCCAAGCGCATCGAGTTCCGCGTGCCGGACCCGTCGTCCAACCCGTACCTGGCCTTCGCGGCCATGCTGATGGCGGGCCTCGACGGCATCCAGAACCGCATCGAGCCGCCGGAGCCGGTCGACAAGGACCTGTACGAGCTGCCCCCGGAGGAGCACGCGCTCATCCAGCAGGTCCCCGGCACGCTCGCCGAGGTCCTGGACAACCTGGAGGCGGACCACGACTGGCTGACCGCCGGCAACGTCTTCACGCCGGACCTCATCCAGACCTGGATCGACTACAAGCGGTCCGCGGAGGTCGACCCGATCCGGCTGCGCCCGCACCCGCACGAGTTCGAGCTCTACTACGACGTGTGATCGTCAGGTGTCACGGCTGCTCCCGTAGCGCCTGACCCGCACGACCGGCACCCCCGTCACCCTCGCGGTGGCGGGGGTGCCGCTTTTCGTGCCACGGCTGCGTCGCTCCCCCGCCGTGGGTCTCCGCCCGGCTCAGGCCGACAGGGGCGGGTGGCTGGCGAGGACCTTGCCGAGCAGACCGATGAGCTCCTCGCGCTCCCCGGTCGAGAGGGCGGCCAGCAGCTCGGCCTGGACCGCGTCGGCGTGGCCCTGGATCTCGCCGAGCGTCACCCGGCCCGCCGGCGTGATCGTGACGACGTTCCGCCGCCGGTCCCCGGGGTCGGGCTGCCTGCTCACGGACCCCTGACCCTCGAGCCGGACGACGATGCCGTTGACGTTGTTCCGATCCAGGCCGAGGACGCGCCCGATGTCCGCCTGGCTCAGCGGCCCGTTCTCGTCGAGCGCGGACAGGACCGCGAAGTCCGACCGCACCTCGAGCGGCATCCGCGAGGCGGTCAGGCGCGCCCCGATGGTGGCGAGACGGCCCGCCTGCCAGCTCACGAGGGTCCGCAGTGCCCGGGGCGGTCTCGGCTCGTCGCGCATGCCCCGCAGCATAGCGGTTGGCTAGACCAACGATCTGCGGCTATCGTTGGTCACACCAACATATGCCGAACCGAGGAGCCCCCATGATCCCGAACCGTTCCGTGCACGACCTCTCCGGTCGACGCGTCCTCGTGCCCGGTGGCACCGGCGGCGTCGGGGAGGGCGTCGTCCGCGCCTACCTCGAGGCGGGCGCCGACGTCGTCGTGCCGACCCGTTCCGATGCCCGGGGCGCCGAGCTCCGGACCGCCCTGGGCACCGTCGGGGCGTCCCCGCTGCTGCACCTCCCCACGCACGACTACACGTCCTTCACCGGCGCGGAGGAGCTCGGCCGCGAGATGACCGAGCGGCTCGGCGGCATCGACGACGTCGTCGTCCCCGTCGGCGGGTGGTGGCAGGGCGGCCGGCTGACGGACATCGACGAGGGCGACTGGGCGAGCGCGTTCACGGGGCTCGCCACGGCTCACATGGCGCTGGCGCGGGCGATCGTGCCGCGGCTCAGCGGCGCCGGGGCGTACACCGTGGTCGTCGGGCAGTCCGCGGGGTTCCCCGTGCCCGGCAGCGGGCTGGTCAGCATGGAGCAGGCCGCGGTGCTCATGATGCAGCGGGTCCTCGCCGCGGAGTCGCCGGACCGGCGGATCCACGCCCTCGTGCTCGGCCCCGTCCGGACGCGCTTCGTCGACGGTGACCCGGCCTGGGTGTCGTCCGACCAGGTCGGCGCCACCGCCGTCGCGCTGTCCTTGGCCACCGGCGCGGGCAGCCGCTCCGTCTCCCTGGGGTCGGCCGACGAGGCACGGGCGGCCCTCCACGACCTCGTCCCGGCGGGCTAGCTCCGTAGCACGCAGCGGAACCCGATGTGGCTGGTGCCGGTGTCGACCATCTGCGGCCGCCGCGCGGCGGGCCGGTACCGGCGGCAGTAGCTGTCGGCGCAGAGGAACGACCCGCCCTTGATCACCTTGCGCGGCACGCGGAACTGCGGCTGGCGGGGGTCGTGGCTGTCCTGCTCGTCGGCGCCGCGCGGGTTGTGCGGGATGCAGCACTCGTCGGGCGCGTCGTCGGGGTGGCGGCGGGCGTACCAGTCGGTCGTCCACTCCCAGACGTTGCCGGCCATGTCGTGCAGGCCGTAGCCGTTGGCGGGGAAGCTGCCCACGGGGGCGGTCGTGCCGTAGCCGGGGTCGGCGCGCCAGGGGAAGGCGCCGTGCCAGTAGTTCGCGAACCGCTGGCCGGGCTGCTCGGGCGCGCCGCCCCAGGTGAACGGCTCCCCCGGCAGGCCCCCGCGCGCCGCCGCCTCCCACTCGGCCTCCGTCGGCAGCGACCGGCCCGCCCACGTCGCGTAGGCCTCGGCGTCCTCGTACGCGACGTGCACGACCGGGTGCGCCTGCCTGCGGGCGACGGACGAGCCGGGGCCCTCGGGGCGGCGCCACGACGCGCCGGGGGTCCAGGTCCACCACTGGCTGAGGTGCCGGAGGTCGACGGGGCCGGGCGTGCCGGTGAACACCAGGGAGCCCGGCTGCAGGTTCTCGGGCGGGGCCCCGGGGTAGTCGGCGGGGTCGAGCGGCCGCTCGGCGACCGTGACGTAGCCGGTGTCCCGGACGAACGCCGCGAACCGCGCGGTGGTCACCTGGTGCGTCTCGATCGCGAACGCGTCGAGCCGCACCCGGTGCGCGGGCGCCTCCTCCGGGTAGTGCGCGTCGGAGCCCATGAGGAACGTCTGCGCAGGCACGGCCCGCAGGTCGGACGGCGGGGCGTCCAGCACCAGCTCGCCGGTCACCGCACGCCCTCCGGGAACACGGTCGTCCAGTCGTCCTTCATGCTGACCACCACCCAGCCCCGCTCCGCCGCCACGCCGAGCAGGTCCTCGGCGCCCGCGACGTAGGCGAACTCGCGCTCGTCGTCGTCGTGCAGGACGACCATCCGCAGCGCCGGCCCCGTGCCCGTCCCGGAGAACGTGAGCATCGGCAGGTCGCCGTTGGAGTTCCCGACCGAGAGGATCGGCCGGCGGCCGATGCGGCTCCAGATCCGCACCGGCTTCTCGGGCCCGTCGTCGAAGAAGTCCATCGCGCTCTTGTAGAGCAGCTCGTCCCGCTCGTCGCCCGGCCGGTAGGTCAGGCCGAGCGCGCTGCCGATGACCCGCTCCGGCGGCACCCCGTACAGGTCGCCCGCGACGGGGCGCATGAAGTCCCGGTCCCCGCCGGACGCGATGTAGACGGCGAAGCCGTGCGCCTCCAGGTAGCCGAGCAGCTCGACCATCGGGCCGAACACGCACCCCTGGTACGGCACGCCGAGCGTCGGGTGCTCCGCGGCGGCGAAGAACGCCCGCACCCGCTCGTCGTACTCGTCGACCGTGATGTCCTCGAACGCCTGGGTGACCGCCGCCAGCAGCAGCCCCAGGTCGGCGTCGTCGCCGTGGTAGTGCTTGACCATCGCCGCGCCCAGCCAGTGCAGGTCCTGCGTGGACGCCGCCTGCCACGGCTGCCGCTCGCGCAGCGCCGGGTCGGCCTCCGCCATCTGCGCGAGCCGCCGGACGGTGAAGTCCAGCTGGATCGGCATGGGCTTCTCGCACCACAGCGTGCCGTCGTTGTCGACCACGGCGACGCGGGCGGGCGCCGGCACGTAGTCCGGCCCGCCCTCCCGGGTGACGCGCTCGACGAAGTCGACGACGGCGGACCGCGCCGGCCCGTCCGCCCAGGACCCCAGCTCCCCCGTCGCCTCAGTCCCGGGCGAGGGCGGCATGCAGCTTCTCCACGGCCTGGTCGATCGTGAACGAGGCCGCCGCCTGCCGCGGCGGGAACTCGAGGAACGTCTGCAGGAACGCCGTGGTGATCGCGGTGCCGTAGAGCGCGAAGAAGTCGTGGTCGAGGAACCAGTCCCAGTAGGTGTTCGACGTGACGTCCGCCCGCTCGAACGGGTCCGTGCGCAGGTTGAACAGCTTCGGGACCCGCAGCGGCGTGAACGGCTCGCCCCAGAGCGCCATCGTCCCCGGGGACCGCTGCTCCATGAACACGATCTTCCAGTTGTCGAACCGGATGCCGAGCACGTCGCAGTCGTCGGAGAAGTAGATCAGCCCCCGGCGCGGGCTCTCCTCGACCTCGCCCATCAGGTAGGGCAGCAGGTCCCAGCCGTCGATGTGCGCCCGGAACGTCTTGGCGCCCGCGACGTGGCCCTGCTTGAGCTTCTCGACGATGTCCGGCTCGCCCGCGGCCGACAGGAACGTCGGCAGCCAGTCGTGGTGCTGCACGATCTCGTTCGACACGACGCCCGCCGGGATGCGACCGGGCCAGCGGATCAGCTCCGGGACGCGGAACGCGCCCTCCCAGTTGGTGTTCTTCTCGCTGCGGAACGGCGTGGTCGCGCCGTCCGGCCAGGTGTTGGCGTGCGGGCCGTTGTCGGTGCTGTAGATGACGATCGTGTCCTCGGCGATGCCGAGCTCGTCCACCGCGTCGAGCAGCAGACCGACGTGCCCGTCGTGGTCGATCATCGTGTCGTGGTAGGTCGACTGCCACCGGCCCGCCTGCCCGACGCTCTCCGGCTTCGTGTGCGTCCGCAGATGCATGTGCGTGGTGTTCATCCACACGAAGAACGGGGTGTCGGCCTCGACCTGCCGCCGCATGAAGTCGATCGCCGCGGCCGTCGTGTCGTCGTCGATGGTCTCCATCCGCTTGCGCGTGAGCGGACCGGTGTCCTCGATCCGCTGCTTCCCGACGACGCCGTACTTCGGGTCCTCGGTCGCGTCGTGCTCGTCCGTCGCCCAGGCGTGCAGCACCCCGCGCGGCTCGTAGATCGCGTGCAGCCGCGGGAAGTCCTCCTTCTTCGGGAAGTCCGGCTGCTCCGGGTCCTCCTCGGCGTTCAGGTGGTAGAGGTTCCCGTAGAACTCGTCGAACCCGTGCACCGTCGGCAGGTACCCGTTGAGGTCGCCCAGGTGGTTCTTGCCGAACTGCCCGGTCGCGTACCCCAGCGGCTTCAGCAGCTCCGCGATCGTCGGGTCCTCGGCGGACAGCCCGACGTCGGCGCCCGGCACGCCGACCTTGCTCATGCCCGTCCGGTAGACGCTCTGCCCGGTGATGAACGAGGCGCGCCCGGCGGTGCAGCTCTGCTCGCCGTAGGAGTCGGTGAACCGCATCCCCTCGTCGGCCAGGCGGTCGATGTTCGGCGTGCGGTACCCCATCAGCCCGTCGCTGTAGCAGCTGAGGTTCGTGATCCCGATGTCGTCACCCCAGATCACCAGGATGTTCGGCTTGCCGTCCGGCATGACGCCCTCCTCCGCTGGGTGTGCCGCCAGTCTCACGACGTCCGGCACCCGGTTCCTCACCCGGCGGAGGTGAGATCCCCCCGCGGGCTCACAGGGAGGCGAGCACCCGCTCCTCGTGGCGGTGCCCCACCAGCTCGTACCCGACCACGGTCACCCACGGCGTGAGCGAGACGACCACGAGGCACCACACCAGGGGCGCGCCGGCCACCGCGAGCAGCACCCCGGCCGCCACGACCGCCGCCGACGCCGCGACGAGCACGAGGTGGAACGGGTCGAGGCCGCGGGTGAGCGCGGCGTACAGCGCGTACACGCCCAGCAGGTACACGGAGACCGGGACCGCGACGGTCAGGACGGTGCCGGTGAGCGAGAGCTCGCTGTGCTCCTGGAGGAAGAACGCGGCGGCGTGCAGGCCGCCGCCGACGGCGACGATCGCCCCGAACAGCACGATGTGGCCGTAGCCCCACGAGAACGAGCGCCGGCGCCGCGCGGCCAGCAGCTCGCCGCTCGGCATCACGAAGTACGCCCACCACAGGCCGAACGTCAGCGACGTCCCCGCGAGGCCGAGCAGGGCCGTCTCGGCGGTCCAGCCCTGCTCCTCGATCACGGCGGACAGGGCGAACGTCGTGCCCATCAGCCCCTCGCCCAGCGCGATGATCACGAGCAGCCCGTAGCGCTCGGCGATGTGGTGCGGGTGCCACGGGGTACCGCCGTGCACGCGCTCGGCGACGACCGGCCCCACGAGCTCGAGCAGCACGAGCGGCACCATCAGCGCGAACGTCGTCCCGGTGGGCAGGTCCGTGAGGGCCAGCGCGACCCAGCCGACCTGCGCCGCGAGCAGCGTGGCGATGAACACCGCGACGCTCGGCCGCCGGGCGGGGTCGGCCAGGGCGGCACGGCTCCACTGCAGCACCATCGGCACGCGCATGACGACGTAGCCGAGCACCATCACCCGGTTGTCGATGTGGTCGCCCTCGGCCAGCGACTCGAACATCGGCGTCAGCCCGAGCGCGAGGATCAGGACGCCGACCATCTGCACCATCGTGGTGAGCCGGAACAGCCAGTCGTCGGTGTCGTAGGCGGACGCGAACCAGGTGAAGTTGATCCACGCCCACGACACCGCGAACGTCGCGAAGCAGAACCCGGCGACCGCGGGGCCCACGTGCCCGTCCGCGAGCAGGTGGGCGAGCTCCTCGGCGGTCCGGCCGAACGCGATGACGAACGTGAGGTCGAAGAGCAGCTCGAGCGGCGTGGCGGCCCGGCCGTCCTCGCGCGGGTCCCGGCCGGTCATGCGGGTGCGCAGGGGCGTCACGCTCGGTGGCATGGTCGGAGTGTAGGAGCACGTCACCGCCGCGCGGGACGCCGCGCGGCGGTGACGGGGCTCAGGCGAGCGTCGCGGTGTCGATCACGAAGCGGTAGCGCACGTCGGACGCCAGGACCCGCTCCCAGGCCTCGTTGACCTGGTCCGCGGAGATGACCTCGATCTCGGCGCCGAAGCCGTGCTCCGCGCAGAAGTCGAGCATCTCCTGGGTCTCGGCGATGGACCCGATGGTCGAGCCGGCGAAGGACCGGCGTGCCGGGATCAGGGAGAACGCCTGCACGGGCAGGGGCTGCGGCGGGGCGCCGACCATGACCATCGTGCCGTCGACCGCGAGCAGCGACAGGTACGCGTTGGGGTCGATCTCGGCGCTGACGGTGTTGACGATCAGGTCGAACTCGCCCGCGAGCTGCTCGAAGGTGTCGGGGTCGCTGGTGGCGAAGTAGCGGCGGGCGCCGAGGCGCAGGCCGTCCTCCTGCTTCTTCAGCGACTGCGACAGCACGGTGACGTCCGCGCCCATGGCGTGCGCGATCTTGACGCCCATGTGGCCCAGCCCGCCCATGCCCACGACGGCGACCTTCATCCCGGGGCCGGCGTTCCAGTGGCGCAGCGGGGAGTACGTGGTGATGCCCGCGCACAGCAGCGGCGCGGCCACGTCGAGGTCGAGGGAGTCGGGGATGCGGACGACGAAGCCCTCGGTCACGACGACCTGCTGCGCGTAGCCGCCCTGGGTGACGCTGCCGTCGCGGTCGGTGCTCGCGTAGGTGCCGGTGTTGCCGCGCAGGCAGTACTGCTCCTGGCCCTGCTCGCACTGGACGCACTCGCCGCAGGAGTTGACCATGCAGCCGACGCCGACGCGGTCGCCGACCGCGAACTTCGTGACCTCGGAGCCGACCTCGGCCACGACGCCCGCGATCTCGTGCCCGACGACCAGCGGGTAGGGCACCGGGCCCCACTCGCCGCGGGCGGTGTGGATGTCGGAGTGGCAGATGCCGGCGAACTTGATGTCGATCCGCACGTCGAGCGGGCCGACGTCGCGGCGCTCGATCGTGGTGCGCTCCAGCGGCTGGTCGGCGGCGGTCGCGGCGTAGGCGTTCACGGTGGTGGGCATGCCCCCGATGGTGCCCAGAACGACGGCCCGGGCGCCAGCCGGGTGGGAGGCCCTGGCGGTGCCCCTCAGCCGGACCTGCAGCCGGGCGGCTACCGGTCCAGGTAGCCGAGGTGCTGCTCGCCGTACCGCTCGCCGTGCACGCCCAGGCGCGCGGCCACCGCGTCGAGGTCGGCCACCTCGTCGGCCGACAGCGGCACGGACGTGGCGGCGGCGTTCTCCTCGACGCGCTCGATCCGGCGGGTGCCGGGGATCGGGACGATCCACGGCTGCTGCGCGAGCAGCCACGCGAGCGCCACCTGCGCGGGCGTCGCGCCCTTCGCCCGCGCGAGGCGGGTCACGTGGTCGACGAGCGCCTGGTTGGCGGCCCGGTTCTCGGCGGCGAACCGCGGGATCGTCGCGCGGATGTCACCGGGGGCGAGCTCCGTGGTGGTGCCGACCGTCCCGGTCAGGAACCCCTTGCCGAGCGGGCTGAACGGCACGAACCCGATCCCCAGCTCCGCGAGCGTGGGGAGCACCTCCGCCTCGGGGTCCCGCGTCCACAGGGAGTACTCGCTCTGCACGGCCGTGACGGGGTGCACCGCGTGCGCCCGCCGGATGGTCCCGGCCGACGCCTCCGACAGCCCGAGGTGCCGCACCTTGCCCTCGGCGACGAGCTCGCCGACGGTGCCGGCGACGTCCTCGACCGGCACGTCCGGGTCCACGCGGTGCTGGTAGAAGAGGTCGATGACGTCGGTGCGCAGCCGGCGCAGCGAGGCCTCCGCGACCCGCCGGATCTGCTGCGGGCGGCTGTCGAGCCCGACCGTCCGCCCGTCCTGGATGTCCCAGCCGAACTTGGTGGCGACGACGACCTGGTCGCGGACGGGCTCCAGCGCCTCCCCCACCAGCTCCTCGTTGACGTACGGCCCGTAGACCTCCGCGGTGTCGACGAACGTCACCCCGCGGTCCACCGCGGCGCGCAGCACCCCGATCATGTCCTCGCGGGAGCCGGGGTTGGGGCCGTAGCTCTGCGACATGCCCATCGCGCCGAGGCCGACGGCGGAGACCCGCAGCCCCTGACCGAGCGTCCGTCCGTGCATGGTGCGCCTCTCGTCGCCGGGATGCGGCCACCGTCCCCCGGGCGGGCGCGGCCGTCAAGCCGGCCGGGATTGCCGGGCGACCGGAACCGGTGGAGCGTGACGAGGACCATCCCGAGGAGGGGACATGGCGGGTCCACCACCCCCCGCCCGGCGCGCGGCCGTGCGCCGGCACCCGCGGCTGCTGCTCGCGGGCGTCGTGCTGCTGCTCGCGGCGGTGGGGGTCGCGCTGTGGCTGCGGGCCGCTCCGGACGGTGACCGCCGTGCACCCGACCCGGACCCGCCGCGCCGCGCGGAGGTCTGGACGACGACGGCCGACGGCCGGCTCCGCGTCGAGCGGACCGCCACGGTCGCACCCGCGCCCGCACCCGCCACGGCCGCCGACCCCGGGGCCGCCGCGGACGTCGTCGCGGTCCCGGCCGAGGGGGACGCCACGGGCCAGGAGGTCCGCGGCTTCGGCGCCGCCCTGACGGAGTCCTCCGCCGCCCTGCTCCTGGCGATGGGCGACGACGCCCGCCGCGCGCTGCTCACGGAGCTGTTCGACCCGGCCGGGCCCGTGCGGCTCTCCGTGCTGCGCGTGCCGCTCGGGGGCTCCGACTTCGTGGTGGAGGGCGCGCGCACCTACGACGACCTGCCGGCGGGCGCGACGGACCCGGACCTCGAGCGGTTCAGCACCGCGCCGGACGAGCCCGTGCGGTCGCTGCTCCGCGAGATCCGCGGGCTGGCGCCCGACCTCGTCGTCGTCGCGTCGCCGTGGAGCCCGCCCGCGTGGCTCAAGGACTCCGGCGCCCTGGCCGGCGGCCGGCTGCTCGACGACGACGCCGCGTACCGGACCTACGCCGCCTACCTGGTCCGGGCGCTGGAGGAGTACGCGGCGGCCGGGGTCCCGGTCGACGCCCTGACCGTCCAGAACGAGCCGCAGGCCCGCCACCCCGACGGGTACCCGGGGACGGACATGCCGGTCGAGGACCAGGTGCGGCTGATCCGGGAGCTCGGGCCGGCGCTCGACGCCGCGGGGCTGGACCCCGAGATCCTGGCCTTCGACCACAACTGGGCGCTGCACCCCGCCGACGCCGCGTCGACGCCGGACGGCCGCGACCCCGAGGCCGACTACGCCGTGCAGGTGCTGCGCAGCGACGCCGCGCCCTGGGTCGGCGGGGTCGCGTTCCACTGCTACTCCGGGGACGCGTCCGCGCAGGCCGCGGTCCTCGACGAACGCCCGGACGCCGACATCTGGATCACGGAGTGCTCCGGGTCCCACGCCCCCGGCGCGGCGCCCGAGCAGGTGTTCGCGGACACGCTCGGCTGGCAGGGGCGGCACCTGCTCGTGGAGGGGCTGGGGTACGGCGCGTCCACCGTCCTCACCTGGAACCTGGCCCTCGACCCGGGCGGCGGCCCGCACGTCGGCGGCTGCGGGACGTGCACCGGGGTGGTCACGGTCGACGGCGACGCGGTCACGCGGAACGCCGAGCTCGACGTGCTCGCGCACGCGTCGCGGTTCCTGCCGGCCGGCTCGGTGCGTGCCGGCCCGGCGGGTGCCGGCGCGGAGACCCTCGGCCCGGCCACGGAGGGCGAGGGCTCCGTCGCCCAGGTCGCCTTCCGGACGCCCGACGGCGCGGTCGTCGTGCTGCTCCAGCACGACGGCGACCGCGACCGGGACGTCGTGGTCGCGGACGCCGGGGACCGGTTCGCCGTGACCCTCCTCGCGCGGTCGCTCACCACGGTGGTGCTGGATGACGACCCCGGTGCGACGGCGACCGCACCCGCGGGGGCCCTCCTCGCCGAGGTCGACCTGGCCGGTGTCGCGGCGACGGCGGAGCCCGCGGCACCGCTCGACCCGTGCTGCACCCAAGACGTCGCGGCGCGCGCGACCGACGGCGACCCGGCGACGCGCTGGAGCTCGGGCCGGCCCCAGCGGCCAGGCGACCGGCTGGACGTGGACCTCGGCCGCGCTGTCGCGGTGCGCGCCGTGGTGCTGGACGCGGGAGGCGGCGACTGGCCCCGCGGCTACGCGGTCGAGGTCAGCTCCGACGGCTCCACGTGGTCCGAGGCGGTCGTCCGCAGCGGCGCGGGTGCGGTCGCGGCCGCCTCGCTCGACGGCGCGCCGGTCCGGCACCTGCGCGTGCGCCTGACCGAGGACGCCGCGCCGTGGTGGAGCGTCGCCGAGCTGCGCGTGTACGAGTGAGCGCGCCGCTCGGGCTCGGTGGCGACCCGGGCGCGCCGCTGCGAGACTCGGGCCGTCCACGGGGCGCTGCGCGGGAGGTCGGTCACGTGTCGGACATGCCGGAGCGGGACGAGGCGTACGCCTTCCTCGACGACTACGCCCGCGCGGCCGCCGCACGCGTGGCCGCCCCCACCGAGTGCAGCATCATCGTGCGGGAGACCTCGGTCCTGCGGTACGCGGCGAGCTCCGCGGCCGCCGCCGGGACGTGCGACCGGGTGGAGGTCGCCACGGGTGAGGGCCCGTGCGTCCTGGCGATCGAGCAGCTGCGGGGCGAGCTCGTGCCCGACACCCGCGCCGAGGAGCGCTGGCCCGCGTGGCGCGAGGCGGCGACGCGCCACGGCTTCCTGTCGTCGGCCGCCCTGCCGGCGCTGGTGGACGACACCGTGACGCTCGCGCTGAACCTGTACTCCCCCGACGTCGACCCGTGGGACGGCGCGGTCCTGGTCACGTTGGACGGCTACGCCCAGGAGATCGCCGAGGCCGTCCGGGTGCGCGGGCCGCACCGGGCGCGGTAGCGGTCCGGGCGGGAACAACCGGGCGACGCCGTGCATTGAGGAGGGTGCCGCGCCGGTTCATGACCCCCGGGCTCAACCTCCATCCGCTCCGAGCGGACTCGCGCCGTGAGGCGTCTGCCGGTGGCGGCACCGACGGGCGGCGGGAGCGATCCCGCCGCCCTTCGTCGTGCCTGTCCATGTCCCGGCGCCGGTCACCCCGCACGTCACGGCCCCGCCGAGCCCGCCGCGACGAGCGCGCGCACCGCCTCGCGCGTCAGCTCCCGGTCCGACGGCTCCCGGTCGAGCGCGCGGTGCAGGACGAGGCCCTCGATCAGCGCGTCGACCTGCCGGGCCGTCCGCGCCGGGAGGTGCCGCTCCAGCTCGTGCCGGCTGCGCTCCATCCAGGCCGTCGTCAGGGCCCGGTACCGCGGGTCCCGGGCGGCGAGCACGTACAGCTCGACGGTGAGGACCAGGTCCCGCTGCTGCGACGGGTCCGAGAGCGCGTGCACCAGGTCCACCACGGCCTCGACGGCCCCGTCGGCGTCCCGCGCGGCGCCGAGCCGCGCCTCGAACGTCGCGGCGACCCGCTCCGCGAACCGGGTGAAGGCCTCCTGCAGCAGCTCGTCCATGCTGGCGAAGTGGTACGTCATCGACCCCAGCGGCACGTCGGCCCGCTCGGCGATCCTGCGGTGCGAGATCCCGGCCACACCGACCTCGGCGACCAGGTCGAGCGTGACGTCCACCAGCCGGTCCCGGCGGCCGGGGTCGGTGCGGCGCGCGCGCACCGGTCAGACGCTGCGCACGACGCGGGCCGGGTTGCCCACCGCGACGCTGTTCGGCGGGATGTCCCGGGTGACGACCGCGCCGGCCCCCACCACGCTGTTCTCCCCGATGGTCACGCCCGGGCACACGATGACGCCGCCGCCGAGCCACACGTTGTCCTCGATCACGATCGGCTTCGCGGCCTCGAGCTTGTCGCGCCGGGGCTGCGGCTCGACGGGGTGGGTCGGCGTGAGCAGCTGGACGTGCGGGCCGATCTGGCAGTCCGCGCCGATGCTGATGGGGGCGACGTCGAGCGCCGTCAGCCCCATGTTGACGAACGTCCGGGGGCCGATGGTGATGCGGTCGCCGTAGTCGACGTGCACCGGCGCCCGCACGAACGCCGTCGGGTCCATGCTGCCGAACAGCTCGCGCGCGGCCTGCTGCCCGGCCTCCGGGTCCTCGTCGTAGGCGGCGCGGAACCGCGCGGCGAGCCGCACCGCCCGCTTCTGCGCCTCGGCGATCGCGGGGTCGTCGGAGATGTAGAGGTCTCCGGCGAGCATGCGCTCGCAGCTCGTGCGGGGGTCGCCGGCGAAGTAGTCGGCGGGGGTGGTCACGGGCGTGGTCGCCGGAGCGTCGTCGGTCATGCGGACGAGCGTACACATCGGCCCGTCACGGGCTGATCGAGAACCACACGACCTTGCCGCCCGCCCGGTCCGGCCGCCAGCCCCACGCGTGGCTGAGCGACTCGACGATGCGCATGCCGTGCCCCCCGGGCAGCCCGGCACGACCGGCGCGGACCTCGGGCGGCCGCACGTCGCCGTCGGCGACCTCGACGACCAGGCGGCCGCCGCGCGTGGTCACGCCGACCGTCACGTGCGGCGTGCTCCCGGCGTGCCGCACCGCGTTCGTGACGACCTCGCTGGTCATGAGCTCCAGGTGCTCCAGCGGCTCACCGGTCACGCCGGCGGCCCGCGCCCGGGCGAGCACCCACGCCCGCGCGGGCCCGACCGACGACGGCGCGGCGACGAATCGTCGCGTCAGGCCGCCGCCGCGAGTGGTCACCACCGCACGATAGACGCCGCCCGGGCCGGGCGCCGGAGGGCGGTCAGTCGTCGCCCGTGTCCCGCAGGTCGAGGACGCTGTCGACCCCGGTCAGCCGCAGCACGGACAGCGGCGAGCCGTGCGCACCCCGCACGCGCAGCCGGTCGGGGCGCAGCCGGGGCGCCAGGGCGACCACCAGGGCGAGCACCGAGGAGTCCATGAACGTCGCCTCGCTCATGTCGACCTCCCGCACGCCGGCGGTCGCCAGCGCGCCGCCGAGGGACTCCTCCGCGACGCCGAGCCGGCCCGCGAGCTCCGCGACGGTCACCACGTCGGCGTCGCCGGCGAGCCGGAGCACGTCCGGCTGCGCGGGGTCGATCCACGCGCGTCCCCGCGGGCGGGGCGTCGGCGGGGTGGTGCGGGGGGCACCGCGCCAGTATGTGCCGCCGCGCGCGGTTTGCCCCGTCGGCCCGCCGCACGACGCGGCCCGGTTTCCTCCGGCCGGTCCGCGGACGCCCCGCCGGCCGGAGGTGCCGCGCGTGGCAGGGTGGGCGCGCCCCACCGACGCGCCGCCCCGGAGGACCCGTGACCCGCACCTACTCGCACATCGTGATCGGCGCCGGCGCCGTCGGGTCCGCCGCGGCGCACTGGCTGGCGCGGCGCGGGGCCGCCCGGGCGCTCGTGCTCGAGCAGTTCGACCTGGTGAACGCGCTCGGGTCGTCCGGCGACCACTCCCGGATCATCCGCCGGTCGTACCACCGCGCCGAGTACGCGCGGCTGACGGACGCCATGTTCGAGACCTGGGCGCAGGTCGAGCGCGACTCCGGGCTCCGGGTGTACACCCGCACCGGCGGGCTCGACCTGGCACCGCCGGCGGACGGGGGGTCCGCGCGCCTCGACCCGTTCCGCACGGCGATGGACGCGGCCGGCATCGGGTACGAGGACCTCACGACCGGCGAGCTGCGCGCCCGGTACCCCCAGTGGGTCGTCCCGGACGGCACCGCGGCGCTCTACCAGGAGGACGGCGGCATCATCGACATCCGCCGCTCGGTCTCCGCGCACACGGCGCTCGCGATGGCCGCCGGCGTGGACTTCCTGCCGCACACCCGCGTCACCGGGGTCGACGTCCGGGACGGCTCGGTCGCCGTCCGCACGACCGCCGGGACGTTCGAGGCGGGCGGGCTCGTCGTCGCCGCGGCGTCCTGGCTGGGCGACCTCATGCCGGACCTCGGGCTGACGTACCGGCTCACCCTGTCGCAGGAGCAGGTCGACTACGTCGCCTCCCGCCGGCTCGGGGCGTTCGCGCCGGACCGGTTCCCGATCTGGGTCTGGCACGGCGCGGACGTCATGTACGGCTTCCCCGTGTACGGGGAGGCCGCCGTGAAGGTGGCCCGCGACATGCGCGGCGAGCTCATCACGAGCGACGGCCGCCGCCACGAGCCGGTCGCGGACGAGACCGCGCGCTCCCTGCGGTTCCTCGAGGCGCACCTGCCGGACGCGGCCGGGCCCTCGTTCGTCGCGCGGACGTGCGTGTACGACATGCCGCCGGACCGCGAGTTCGTCCTCGACACGGTGCCCGGCCACCCGCACGTCGCGGTGTTCAACGGCGCCGGCCACGCGGGCAAGTTCGCGAGCCTGGTCGGCTCGGTGCTGGCCGATCTGCTGACGGCCGGGGCCACGCCGCACGACATCGCGGCGTTCGGGCTGGCACGGCCGGCGGTCGTCGACCCGGACCACGTCCCGCAGTTCGACCTGCACGCCTGAGCCGCGGCGGGCGGGGCCGGGGCCGGCCGGGCGGGGCGGTCACACGGGGACCGCGACCACCACGACGTTCTCGGCGTAGCGCCCGGTCGCGGCGTCGAACGCGCCGCCGCAGGTGACGAGCACCAGCCGGGGAGGACCGTCGACGCGGAACAGGTCCGCCGGCAGCCCCTCGGACTTGTCGTACGACCGCCGCTCGGCCACGGCGAACCGCAGGGTCGACCCGTCGGCGGTGATGACCTCGACGACCGTGCCCGGCGGCACGCGGAGCACCCGGGACATCGGCCCGGCCCCGGTGCCGGCGGCGTCGACGTGCGCGGCGAGCACGGTGGAGCCCTGCGTCGCGCCGGGGACCGCGCCGCTCGACCACCACCCGGCCACCCGCGGGTCGGGCGGCACCTCCAGAGCGCCGGACGGCTCGACCCCGACGGGGACGACGTCCGCCGCGACGTCCGCCTCGGGGACGGCGAGGTGGACCGGGGCGGCCACAGCCGTCGCCGGCGGTGGCGCGGGCGGCGCCGGCACGCCGGCGGGCGGCGCGGCAGGCGTGGCGGCGGCAGGCGCGGCGGGGCCAGGCGCGGCAGGGGCCGGCGCGGCCGCGACGCTGCCGTCGGGCGCCGCCGCGGTGCCGCCCACGTCGGCCACGTCCAGCACCGGCGGCTGCTGCAGCAGCACCGCCCCGGCGGTCGCGGCGACCAGCCCCGCGGCGCCGAGCACCGCCGGGACCAGCCGCCGCACGCGCTCCCGTGCGGTCACGCGCGCACGCGCCGCCGCAGCACCACGGCACCGGCCACGGCGACCAGCAGCACGCCGGCACCCACGAGCGCCGCTCCGGCCGCCTGCGAGGACGAGGCCGCCTGCCCGCCGGTGCCCGCGGGGACCGAGGTCGGCACGCCGAGCTCCTGCGCCGTGGCGAGCAGCCCGTCGAGGTGGCCCTGCACGACCGGCGCCGACGCGGCGGCGAGGTCCTTGACCGCCTGCTCGGTGCCCTGCGCGAGCTCCTGCTGGCCGGCGGCGAGCGTCGCCCGGTGGCCGGCGATCTGCGACTGCACCCACGCGCGGTCGAACGCCTCCCCGGACTGCGCCGTGACGGCGGCGAGCGCCTGCTGCTGCTCGGGGCTCGGGGTGGCCGGGAGCGTCACGCCCAGCTGCTGCGCGACGGGGGTCAGGGCGGCGTCCAGGCGGGTGTGGTCGTCGATCAGCATCTGACCGTGCATGCGGACGTCCTCGGTCGTCGCCTGCTGCACGGCGGCCTGCCCGGCGGCGATCTCCGCGAGGTTGCTCTGGTGCGCGGCGACGAGCCACGCCTGGTCCTGCTCGGACGGTGCGGCAGCGGCCGGGCCGGCCGCGAGCGCGAGGGCACCCACGGCGGAGGCGAGCAGCACGGCGGTACGGCGGAGGAAGGTCATGGTGGGGCTCCTCGGGCGACGTCGTCGTCGCGGTCCGTGCGCTCGAGCCGCTCACCCATGATGCGAACCGCGGCGGCGGCGCGCATCCGGGGGCGTCACTGCTCCGTGGCGTCCCAGTCGGTCAGCACCACGGCCGCCGCGAGCGCCGCGGAGGTCGCGAGCCACAGCGCCCGGGCCCGCGGGTCCTTCGCGATGCCCGTGACGAGCGGCAGCGCCAGGTACAGCGGGTCGGAGGCGAGGTCGATGACGCGGTGCGTGCGCCACGGGATCACGCGGCGCACCCCGAGCGGGCTGTCCGTCAGGGCGTTGACGACCGTGGCGACGGCGCCGAAGCCCCCGAAGAACGCCTTCGCACCCCGGCCGAGGCCGAGCAGGTGCGGGGCGGTCAGGAGCGTCGCGCCGATGCCGTAGTCGAGCGCGGAGTGCAGGGTGGGCGAGAGCGGTTTCGTCATGCGTCCAGGCTCACCCCGCGCCCGGGACGCCGCCACCGGCCGGCTGCGGCGCGGCGGCGGTCACTCCGCGGCGCGGCGCACCATCTCGGCGAGGTCCCCCGTGCGGGCGACCTCGGCGCGCTGCCATGTGGCGCCCGTGCCGCGCGCGAGGACACGCTCGAGCCGGCGCTCGACGGGCGCCTCGTCGCCGGACCACGCCAGCGCGGTCGCCACGTGCTCGAGCAGCGTCTCGACGGCCACCGCCGCGGGCACCGGGCGGCCGTCGCGCGGGTGCAGGAGCTCGCCCTCCACGCCCGACCGGCTGGCCCGCCACGCCGCGAGCCGCAGCACGGAGGTGTCGACGTCGGCGGCCGGGATCCCGGCACGCCACTCGCGCGCGGCGGTGTCGACCAGCGCCCGGGTGAGGGCGGCGACCAGCACCGTGTCGGCCGGGTCGAGGCAGACGTCGGCGACCCGCACCTCGATGGTCGGGTACCGGTGCGAGAGCCGCGCGTCGCCGTAGAACATGCCCTCGTCGAGCAGCACCCCGGTGTCGAGGAACCGCCGCAGCCGTGCGCGGTAGCCGTCGACGGACCCGTACAGGTCGGCCGGCCCGGTGGTGGGCCAGCGGCCCCACGCCTGCGTGCGGTAGCCGGCGTACCCGGTGTCCTGCCCGTCGAAGAACGGCGAGTTGACCGCGAGCGCCGACAGCACGGGCAGCCACGGCCGGATGCGGTCGAGCACGGCCACGCCCTCGTCGGGCGACTCCACCGCGACGTGCACGTGGCAGCCGCAGGTCAGCTGCTGCGCGCAGGTGACGCCGAACCGGTCCTGGATCGCGACGTACCGCTCCGTGGGGGTCAGCGACGGGTGCACGGGCAGCGGCGAGGTGGCCAGGGCGGCCACCAGCGCGCCGGCCTGCGCCGCGGCGGAGGCCGCGCGGGCCCGCAGGTCGATCAGGTCCTCCTCGATGTCGGCCATCGCGGTGCGCGGAGGGGTGGCCGTCTCGACCTGCTCCTGCTGCAGCTCGGAGGTGAGCACCGGGATGCCGCCGTCCGACTCCCCCGCCGCGGCGAGCACCGCGCCGGCGACCGGGGCGGCGCGCCCGGTCCGGGGGTCGACGAGCAGGAGCTCCTCCTCCACGCCGACGGTGCGCAGCGCGGGCGGCGGGGCCGTGGCCGCCGGCGACGACGCCGCGCCGGCGGCGGGGGTCGCCGGCAGGGGCAGCACGCCCGGGACACCGTCGAGGCACGGGTCGGCCAGTCGGACGGTGGGCGACGTGATGGGCAGCAGGTCCATGGGTGCTCCTCGCGAGCGGGGACCGCGTCGGCGCGGCCTCCTCCAGCGGCGCCGACACTGCACCGTCGGCGGACAGCGTCACACGATCATGGCACGGTCGCGCGCGGAGCAGCAGGGCCCGCGCCCGGGGTCGTCGCGCCCTGCGCCGGGGCGTGGCACGCTCGGAGCTGCTGACCTGCGGCGGCACCGCCGCGGGACCCTCGCGACGGGAGATGCGCGTGACCTACTCGCTCGTGGCCCGGGACCCCGACGGCCGCACCGTGGGCGTCGCCTCGGCCTCCCGGTACCTCGCCGTCGGCTCGACCGTGCCCGGCGTGGCCGCCGGTGTGGGCGCGCTCGCGACCCAGGCGAGCACGAACGTGATGTACCGCGAGCGCGGGCTGCGGGCCCTGAGGGCCGGGGAGGCGCCCCGGCGCGTGGTCGAGGCCCTCGTCGGCGACGACCTGGACCGCGACCGCCGCCAGCTGGCCGTGGTGTCCCTCGACGGCCCGCCGGCCGCCTGGACCGGGCCCGACTGCGTCCCCTGGGCGGGGCAGGTCGTGCGGGACGACTGCGCGGCGGTGGGCAACCTCCTCGCCGGCCCGCAGGTGCTGCCCGCGGTACTCGACGCCTTCGAGGGCACCACCGGGGACCTGGCCCACCGGCTGCTCGCCGCGCTCGCCGCCGGGGACGCCGCGGGCGGGGACCGGCGGGGACGGCAGAGCGCCGCGCTCGTGGTCGCGTCCGGCCCGGGCACGGTGCACCTGCGCACGCCCGCGCGGGTGGACCTGCGCGTCGACGACCACCCCGACCCCGTCCGGGAGCTGGCGCGGCTGGTCCGCCGGCACGACCTCCTCGTCGCGGAGCCCGACCCGGCCAGCGCGCTGCCGCTGACCGGCGAGACGGCCGCGGAGGTCGCCCGGGCGCTGCGCCTGCTCGACGGGGAGGCGGCGCCGGACCCGGTGCTGGTGCAGGCGGTCCGGGACGCCCGCGGTGTCCCCCGGCCGGTGACCGGGCCCGAGCTGGAGCTGCGCCTGGCGGTGTGGGCCGTGCGACGCAACCTCGGCCACCTCACGCTCCCCGGCGCGGTCGACGCGGCCCTCCTCGCCGAGCTCCGGGACGCCGCTCCGGAGCCCCCCGGCTGAACCTGCGGGGCGGTCGACGTCGTGTCAGGCTCGTCCGCATGTGCGGGATCTGCGGCGAGATCACCTTCGACGGAGCACGCGCCGACCACGCGGCCGTGGACCGGATGCGGGAGGCGCTGGCGCCCCGCGGCCCGGACGGCACCGGCGCGTGGGCCGACGGTCGCGTGGCGCTCGGGCACCGGCGCCTGGCGATCGTCGACCGGAGCGAGGCCGGCGCGCAGCCGTTCGTCGACGACGCCCTGGGCCTCGCCGCCGTCTACAACGGGATGATCTACAACTACCGGGAGCTGCGCGACGAGCTGACCGGCGCCGGCTACCGGTTCCGGTCGACGTCCGACACCGAGGTGGTGCTCGCGGCGTACCACCGCTGGGGCGAGCAGTTCGCGCAGCACCTGCTCGGGATGTTCGCCGTCGTCGTCGTGGAGCGCGCGTCCGGCCGCGTGGTGCTCGCCCGCGACCGGCTCGGGGTGAAGCCCCTGTACCTGTCGCGCACGCCGGGGCGGCTGCGGTTCGCCTCGACCCTGCCGGCGCTGGTCCGGGCCGGCGGCGTGGACACCGCGCTCGACCCGGTGGGCCTGCACCACTTCCTCAGCTGGCGCGCCGTCGGACCGGCCCCGACGACGATCCTCGCGGGCGTCGAGAAGCTGCCGCCGGCCACCGTCCGCGTCGTGGAGCGGGACGGCCGCAGCCGCGACCGCGTGTACTGGTCGCCGGCCTACGAGCGCCGCCCGGAGCACGCGGCGTGGACGTCCGACGACTGGACCGACGCCGTGCAGGAGGCCCTGTCCCGCGCGGTGCGCCGCCGGATGGTCGCGGACGTCGGCGTCGGCGTGCTGCTGTCCGGCGGGCTCGACTCCTCCCTGGTCGTGGCGCTGCTCTCCGCGCAGGGCCAGACGGGGCTGCAGACCTTCTCCGTCGGCTTCGAGGACGTCGGCGGCACGGCGGGCGACGAGTTCGCGTACTCCGACGTCATCGCCGACCGGTTCGGCACCGACCACCACCGCATCCGGGCGACCGCGCAGGACGTCGTCGACGCGCTCCCCCACACCGTCGCTGCCATGTCCGAGCCCATGGTCAGCCACGACGCGGTGGCGTTCGACCTCCTGTCCCGCGCCGTCGCCTCGCACGTGCGCGTGGTCCAGTCCGGGCAGGGCGCGGACGAGGTGTTCGGCGGCTACCGCTGGCACGCGCCGCTGCTCGACGTCGACCGGGCGGACGCCGCCGAGACGTACGTCGAGCACTACCTGGACCGGGACGCCTCCGACCTCAAGGCGCTGCTCGAGCCCGGCTGGCTCCCCGAGGTCGACCCGTCCCGCGCGGTCGTCGCCGCCCACATGGCCCGCCCGGGCGCCGCGACGGCCCTGGACGCGGCGCTGCGGCTGGACACCGAGGTCATGCTCGTCGACGACCCCCTCATGCGGGTCGACAGCATGTCCATGGCGTGGGGGCTGGAGGCGCGGGAGCCGTTCCTCGACCACGAGCTGGTGGAGCTCGCCGCCGCGTGCCCGCCGGAGCTCAAGGCGGGGGGCGGCGGCAAGGGCGTGCTCCGCGCGGTGGCGCGGCGGATGGTGCCGGCGGACGTCATCGACCGGCCCAAGGGCTACTTCCCCGTGCCGGCCGTCACGCACCTGGACGGGCCGGTGCTCGACCTGGTCCGGGACGCCCTGACGTCCCGCGTCGCCCGGGAGCGCGGCCTGCTGCGCGCGGAGGCGGTCGACCGGCTGCTCGCCGACCCCGACGGGTTCCGCACCCGCACGGGCGTCAACCCGTTGTGGCAGGTCGGCGTGCTGGAGCTGTGGCTGCAGGAGCACGGCGTCGGCTGAGCGCCACCTGGAACTCCGCGGTCGCACGGGCCGTTCAGCAGTCGACCGCGTCACCGGCCACGACGGCCGGGTGCGCGGTCGACCTGTGCCCGCACCACCGTGGAGCTCCGCATGTTCCGTCTGACCCGGCTCTCGCTCGCGAACCGTGCCGTGATCGCCCTCGTGACCGCGGCGATCGCCGTGTTCGGGGTGCTGAGCCTCGGCTCGCTGAAGCAGGAGCTCATCCCGTCGCTCCAGATCCCGACGGTCGCGGTGGTCGCCGCGTCGCCGGGGTCGTCGCCGGACCTGGTGGAGCAGCAGGTGACGCAGCCGGTCGAGGACGCGCTGTCCGGGGTGTCGGGCGTCGAGTCCGTCGAGTCGACGGCGTCGTCCGGGCTGTCGAGCACCACGATCATGCTCGAGTACGGCACGGACACCGACGAGGCCGCGCAGGCGGTCCAGCGGGCGCTCGACCGGGCGGCGTCGACGCTGCCCGCCGACGTGGAGCCGACCGTCATCACCGGGTCGCTGGACGACCTGCCGGTGGTCCAGCTCGCGGTCACGGGCGCGTCGGAGGGCGCGTCGGACGGCGCCGCGGTCGACCCCGCGTTCGTCGCCACCCTGAACGACGAGGTGCTCCCGCGCCTGCAGGAGATCGAGGGCGTCCGCGACGTCACGCTCACCGGCACGCAGGACGACCTGGTGACGGTCGACCTGGACCTCGCCGCGAGCACCGCCGCGGGCGTCTCCCCCGCCGACGTGACCGGGCTGCTGCAGGACTACGGGGTGGCGCTGCCGGCCGGCACCGTCGAGGACGGCGACACGACGCTGTCCGTGCAGGTCGGCGCCCCGCTCACCTCCGTGGACGAGCTGCGGGCGCTGCCGCTGGCGACCGCCGCGGGCGGCACGGTCACGCTCGGCGACGTCGCCGAGGTCACGCAGGCGCCGCAGGACCCGACGTCGTTCTCGCGGCTGGACGGCGAGCCGGCCCTCGGCATCGCGATCACCAAGACCCCGGACGGCAACACCGTCGACGTCTCGCACGGCGTCACCGAGGCCCTGGACGACCTGTCCGGCACGCTGGGCGACGGTCAGGTCGTCGTGGTCTTCGACCAGGCGCCGTTCATCGAGGAGTCCATCGAGGGGCTCGCGACCGAGGGCGGGCTCGGGCTGCTGTTCGCCGTCGTCGTGATCCTCGTGTTCCTGGCGTCCGTCTCGGCGACGCTGGTGTCGGCCGTGTCCATCCCGCTGTCGCTGCTGGTGACCTTCATCGGGCTGCAGGTCAGCGGCTACTCGCTCAACATCCTCACGCTCGGCGCGATGACCGTCGCGATCGGCCGGGTGGTCGACGACTCGATCGTCGTCATCGAGAACATCAAGCGGCACCTGTCGTACGGCGAGCGGAAGTCCCAGGCGGTGCTCACCGCCGTCCGGGAGGTCGCCGGGGCCATCACGGCCTCCACCGTCACGACCGTCGCCGTGTTCCTGCCGATCGGGCTCGTGGGCGGCATGGTCGGCGAGCTGTTCCGGCCGTTCGCGTTCACCGTGGCCATCGCGATGACCGCGTCGCTGGTGGTGGCGCTGACGATCGTCCCCGTGCTCGCGACGTGGTTCATCCGGGCGCCGAGGACGACCGCGGAGGGCGGCGCGTCCCGCGAGTGGGCGGAGGAGGCGGAGCGCGGTGGGCGCCTGCAGCGCGGCTACCTGGCCACCCTGCGGACGGCGCTGGCGCACCCGGTCTGGACGATCCTGCTCGCCGTGGGGGTGCTCGGCGGCACCCTGGCGCTCACCCCGCGGCTCGAGACCAACTTCCTCGACTCGACGGGCCAGGACACCGTCACGGTGACCCAGACGTTCCCCGCGGGCACGTCGCTCGACGCCCAGGACGCGGGCGCGCGCGACGTCGAGCAGCAGCTCGCCGACGTCACCGGCGTGACCACGGTGCAGACGACGGTCGGCTCGGGCGACGGCATGGCCGCGTTCTTCGGCGGCGGGGGCACCCCGACCGCGACCTTCGCCCTCACGCTCGGGGCCGACGCCGACGCGGCCGCCGTCCAGGACGCGGTCCGGGACGAGGTCGCCGCCACCGGGGGCAGCACCCTCAGCGTGTCCGGCGGCGACGCGGCCTACGGCAGCTCCACGGTCGACGTGATCGTGCAGGCGCCCGACAGCGAGACGCTCACGGAGCTCACCACCGAGGTGGAGCAGGCCGTGCGCGACACCGAGGGCACCACCGACGTCACGAACAACCTGGCCGCCGCCCAGCCCACCGTGCGGGTCGCGGTGGACCGCGAGGCCGTCGCCGCGGCGGGGCTCTCCGAGACGCAGGTCGCCGGGACCCTGGCGCAGCTGCTCAGCCCGCAGCCCGTCGGGCAGCTCGACCTCGGGGACGGCCCGGTCGACGTGGTGGTCCGCACCGGCGCGGCGCCGGCCACGGTCGACGAGCTCCGCGCGGTCGTGCTGCCGACCGCCACGGGCCTCGTGCCGCTGACGTCGGTCGCGTCGGTCGACGTCGTGGACGTGCCCACGTCGGTGACCCGCATCGACGGGCAGCGCGCCGCGACCGTCTCGGCCACCCCCGCCGGTCAGGACCTCGGCACGCTCACGGCCGACCTGCAGGCCGCGGTCGACGGCGTGGACGTCCCGTCGGGCGCGTCGGTCACCATCGGCGGCGTGTCGTCCGACCAGCAGGACGCGTTCGCGGACCTCGGGCTCGCGCTGCTCATCGCCATCGCGATCGTCTACGTGGTCATGGTGGCGACGTTCCGGTCGCTGCGGCAGCCGATCGTCCTGCTGGTGTCCGTGCCGTTCGCGGCGACCGGCGCGCTGCTCGGCCTGCTCGTGACGTCCACCGCCCTGGGCGTCCCCGCGCTGATCGGCGTGCTCATGCTGATCGGCATCGTCGTCACCAACGCGATCGTGCTGATCGATCTGGTGAACCAGTACCGGCGCCAGGGCCGGCCGCTCGACGAGGCCGTCGTCGAGGGTGCCCGCAAGCGGCTGCGGCCGATCGTCATGACCGCGCTGGCGACGATCTTCGCGCTCGCGCCGATGGCGTTCGGCCTGACCGGCGGCGGGGTGTTCATCTCGCGCCCGCTGGCCATCGTGGTCATCGGCGGGCTGCTGTCCTCCACGGTGCTGACGCTGGTGCTCGTGCCGGTGCTCTACACGCTGACGGAGCGCCGGGGCGAGCGGAAGCGCCTGGCGTCCCCGGCGGCGGACGGCACGGACGGCACGCCGGCCCCGGCCACCCCGCCCCGCGGCGCCCACGCGGCCGACACCCCGCAGGACGGCCCGCAGGACGACCGCGCCGCGTCGGACGGCACCCCGCGCCGGCACGCCGCCGACCCCGTCTGAGGCGATCGCCCACCGGAACCTTGGTGCGGGCGCGCACGTCCCCAGGTGCGCGCCCGCGGCGTCCGGGCCGCTCGCGCTCCTCAGACCCAGTAGCCCGACGACGACGAGTACGCCCCCTGGTACGTCCCGTGGCGCAGGTGGATGACGTTGCGCTTCAGGTCGTAGGCGAGCAGCCGCCACTGCGGCACGGTCCACCGGCGCAGCACGGCCGCGGCGGCGCGCGCCCGCTCGGCCGGGGGGACCGGGGCGACGGCCGTCTCCGCGAGCATCCGGTACGCCAGGTACCACTGCGGGAACGCGACGCGCCGCCGGAACGCGGGGTCGTAGCTGCGCACCTGCACGATCGGGTCCGCGCCGACGGCCTTGCTGTTCTGGTTGTCGTGCCGGCGGCAGAAGAAGTGCCGCTCCGGGACGACGACCCACTCGCTGCGCAGGGCCGACCGGATGCCGAGGGCGATGTCGCCGCCGAAGTACCGCGGGTGCCCGCCCATGGCCCGCAGGGGCACGGTGCGCTGGACGCCGCCCCACGCGATCGCCTGGTACACCGACCGCCGCAGCAGCAGGTCCACGCGCTCGGCGGGCGTGAGGCCCTGGAAGACGAGGTCCTCGTCGTCCATGTTGCCGACGACCTCGCCGGCGGCGTCGATCAGCGTGACGCGCGGGAAGGCGATGTCGGCCCGCGGGTGCGCGTCGAGGGCGGCTGCGCAGGCGGTGAGGTGTCCCGGGCCGACGACGTCGTCCGACGCGTTCCACATGAACAGCGGGGCGCGCGCGAGCTGCAGGGTGCGGTTGAAGTTGCGCGGCACGCCGCGGTTGACGTCCGAGCGGTAGTACCGGAACCGCGGGTCGGCGTCGGCGAACGACTGCGCGATCTTCGGCGTGGCGTCGGTGGACGCGTTGTCGGAGACGATCACCTCGATGTCCTCGAGGTCCTGGTCGCGCAGGGCGGTCAGCGCCTCCTCGAGGTACAGCGCGCCGTTGTACACGGGGACGCCGACGGAGACGCGGGGCGCGCGGGCGCTCGGCTGCGGCATGGCGGTCCTCCTGGTGCGCGGCACTGCACGGTGGCGCGGCGCCTCGGCCAGGGCCTGACCGATTTGCGGCAATTGTCCGGATGGTACGACCGGCATGTTTCCGGCGCGCGTCGTGACGACGGCGCGTCGCGAGCGCCGGAGCGCGTCAGCCCGCCTGCCCGCTCAGGTGCACCGCCAGCAGCGCGATGTCGTCCTCCGGCGCCTCGCCGGCGGTCGCCCGGGCGAGGACCGCGTCGGCCAGGTGCCGGGCGTCGAGCGTCGCGGGCGCCGTCGCCCGCTCCTGCGCCGCGGGCACGGCCTCCGCCACCATCCCGGCGAGCCGGTCGATGCTCTCCTGCAGGTGCTCCCCACGGCGCTCGACCAGGCCGTCCGTGAACAGCAGCACGGTCGAGCCCCGCGGCACCACCACCTCGGCGTCCGACCGCGGGCTGCCCGACGTGACGCCCAGCACCAGCTCCGGGGTCCCGCCGCGCAGCTCCCGCACGGTCCCGTCCGGCTCGACCAGCAGCGGCGGCAGGTGTCCGGCGTTCGTCCAGCGCAGCGTGGTCACGCCGGCGACCCGCTGCGCGTCCGACTGCTCCAGGCGCATCACCAGCGCGGTCGCCATGGCGTCCACGCGCAGCGTCTCGAGGGTCGTGTCGAGGCCCGCCAGCACCTCGGCGGGCGTCCCGGAGGTCGTGACGGCGATCCCGCGCAGCAGCGTGCGCACCTGGCTCATCGCGGCGGCCGCGTGCCGGTCGTGGCCCATGACGTCGCCGATGACCAGCAGCGTCGAGCCGTCGGGCTGCAGGAAGGCGTCGTACCAGTCGCCGCCGACCTGCGCGGCCTCGGCGGCCGGGACGTACCGGACGACCACGTCGAGGTCGTCGGGCTCGGCCGGCGCGGACAGCAGGGCCCGCTGCAGGGTCTCGGCCATGCGGCGCTGGCTCTCGTACAGCCGCGCGTTGTCGAGCGCGACGCCCGCCCGGTCGGCGACCTGCATGAGCAGCGCCAGGTCCTCCGGCCCGAGGTCGGCGTGCCCGTCGTCCAGGAACAGGGTGATCGCCCCGACGGTGCGTCCGCGGGCGCGCATCGGCACGGCGTACCCGGTCCGCGGCGCGAGGCCGCGCAGCAGGTCGCGGGCCTCCCCCGTCAGCACGGCGGCGATCTTCTCGGTCGCGTCGGGGACGACGACGAGCTCGCCGGTGCGCAGCGCGCGGTGCAGGAACGACGTCGGCGCGAGCGCCCCGAGCCGCAGCTGCGCGTACCGGGCGACCGTGGGGCGCAGCCGCGGCTCGGCGTGCCAGCCCGCGATGTCCCGCAGGTGCCGCTGCTCGTCCCACAGCGTCACCACGCTCCACGACCCGAAGCCCCGCACGAGGTGCCGGGCCAGCCGGCCGACCGCGTACTCGGTGTCGAGCGTCGCGCTCAGGTCCTCGCTGACGGTGGCGAGCAGCGCCAGGCGCTCGGACGCGACCTCCGCCGCCTCGCGGGCCGCCTCGCGCTGCTCCTCGGCGCGCCGTCGGCCGGTGATGTCGTGGAAGTACACGGACAGGCCGTCGGCCCCGGGGAAGGCCCGGACCTCGTACCAGCCGTCGAGCGGCGGCGGGTAGTACGCCTCGAACGCGCGCGGCTCCCCGGACTCCGCGGCTCCGCGGTAGTGCTCCTCGAACAGGGAGCCCACCGACAGCGGGAACAGCTCCCAGATCACCCCGCCGAGCATCTCGGCCCGCGTGCTGCCCAGGACGCGCTCGGCCTCCGCGTTGACGTAGGTGAACCGCCACGCGTCGTCGAGCAGGAAGAACGCCGTGGTCATCGTCTCCAGCACGCGGGAGATCCGGGCGTCCGCCTCGCGCTCGGCCGTCGTGTCGTAGGCCGCGCCCAGGACGCGCACCGCCGTGCCGTCCGGGCCGGGCAGCGCCATGCCCCGGGCCTTCACCCAGCGGGTCGCCGCGTCGGGGTGCACCACGCGGTACTCGGCGGTGTACTCCGAGCACGCGGCGATCGCGTCCTGGAGCGCCTCGTGGACGCGGCCGCGGTCGTCGGGGTGCACCAGCGCGTCGAACGCCTCGATGCTGCGCGCGAACTCCCCCGGCGCCACCCCGAACAGGGCGTGCAGCTGGTCGTCCCACTCCAGCAGCCCGGTCTGCAGGTCCCAGTCGAAGCTGCCGACGCCGCCGGCGGTGATCGCGAGCTGCCACCGCACGCGGTCGGCCTCGTACTCCACCGACAGCGCGGACAGCTCGAGCTCGGCGACCGCCGACGCGGCGAGGTCGGTCAGGACGAGGACGTCGTCCGTCGACCACGCGCGGACCTGCTCGTCGAACACGCACAGCGCCCCGACGACGTGCCCGTCCTTGCCGACCAGCGGCACGCCCAGGTACGCGCGGACCCGGCCGTCGCTGACGGCGCCGAGGTCGCGCAGCCGGTCGTCGGCGGTGGCGTCCGGCACGACCAGCGGCGAGCCGAGCTCGGCGGTCACGGTGCACACCGAGTCGGACAGGGGGCTGCGGGTGCCGGTCGACCCGGTCACCGACCCGGCGGCCGCGCCGACGGTCTGGACGTCGCTGAGCAGCGACACCTGCGAGGCCGGCGCGGCCAGCAACCGGGACGCGAGCTGCGCGAGCCGCTCGAGGGCGGGGTTGCCGACCGACGACAGCAGGCGCTGCACCGCCGCAGCACGCTGGTCGTCCGGGGTCAGCGGCATCGCGGGGCCCTCCGAGGGGTCGTCCGGCAACGGTCCCCTCCCATTCCGACGCGACCTGTCAGCGAAGCATAGGCGAGCGCGGACCGGGCACCCGGCGCGTTCGGCCGCGCCGGGTGCCCGGTTGCGTCACACCCCGGCGGGCTCGGGCCGACGGGCCTCGTCCGGGCCCGTCTCGCCCGGACCTGCCGCGCCCGGACCCGCGGCCGGCTCCCCGGGCGCGAGCCGGGTCCGGTCGTCGGCCATGAGCATCCGCGCGACCACCGTGACGACGACGATCACCACGGCCATCACGACGTAGGCGCTGGAGAAGCCGATGCCCTCGTACGCGAACCCGAACACCGAGGCGAAGATCGCGACGCCGATCTGCTTGGCGAAGTTGAAGCCGAGCATGTACGCGGTCGCGGAGATCCGGACGTCGAACATCCGGGTGATGTACTTCATGACCGACACCAGCAGGAACGGCATCTCGATCGCGGCGAGCAGGCGCCACGCGATGAGCAGCCACTCGTGCGTGAAGAACGCGGAACCCAGGACGCGCACGAGCAGGACCGCCGCGAAGACCATGAGGCCCTTGCGCGCGCCGATCTTGTTGACGATGAACGGCGCCGCCACCATGAACGCGGCCTCGGCGAAGATCTGCACCGCGACCACGCGGGAGAACAGCACCTCGGCGTCGCCGCTCGTCACGAAGGTGGCGAAGTAGTTCGGGAACTGCTGGTCGAACACGTCGTAGAGGGCGGCGGTCCCGAACATCAGGACGACGAAGCCGAGGAAGTTCCGGTCCCGCAGCAGCGCCACGACGGTGGCCCGCGACACCTTGGTGCCGCCCTGCGCGTCCGCGCCGCCGTCGGCCTCCGCGCCGGCGCGCTCGCCCTCGTGGGGCACCCGCGCGACGAACAGCAGCGTGCCGAGCACGATGGCGGAGACCGACCCGGCCCACCAGATGCTGCTCGGGTTCGCGGCCCAGAGGAACCCGCCCACGAGCGCGGCGGTGCCGCCGGCCAGCGAGCCGAACAGGCGGGCGTGGCCGTACTCGAACCGGTTGGCGCGGCTGGCGCGCTCGTTGAAGGCCTCCACGACGCCCACGCCGGAGTTCAGGCACAGGCTGAGGAAGATGCCGCCCACCACGGCGGCGAGGAACTCGTTGACACCGCTCAGCGGCAGGAACACGAAGGTGAAGAACGGCCCCATGAACGCCGCGCAGAGCACCACGAAGAAGAACAGGTACTTCTTGAACCCGAGGCGGTCCTGCAGGTAGCCGTAGACCGGCTGCAGCACCAGCGCCGTGATCGCCGAGACGGTGCTGACGAGGCCGATGGCGGTCGTGCCCATGCCCGCCTCGTTCTTCAGCCACAGCGGCAGGAACGTGAACGCGAGCTGCCAGATGGCGAAGTAGAAGAAGTACAGGCCGCCGTAGTTCCAGAACACCCCCCGCTTGAGCTGCTCCAGCGCGCGGCGCTGCTGGACGGGTGCGGTCGTGCTGCTCATCGTGCGTCTCCGGACGGGCTGAGGACCTCGGTCGAGGTCGGGGTGGGGCGGGTGTCGGGCACGGGGGTGCCCCAGACGGGTCGGCCGTCGGCGTCGAACGGCAGGACCTGCGCGCGGGCGTGCCGGTTGGGGTCCCACAGCGGGTCGCCGGTGATCTCGGTGTAGGTCCGCGCGTGGTACACGAGCACCGGGGTGCCGTCGGGCAGCTCGGTGAACGAGTTGTGGCCCGGCCCGTACTGGCCCGCGGACGGGTCCGACACGAACACGGGGTCGGGGCTCTTCGTCCACGACGCCGGGTCGAGCAGGTCGCTGCCGAGCTCGGCCGTGAGCACGCCCATGGCGTAGTCGATGCCGGTCGCCGCGCCCGAGTAGGTGAGGTACACCCGCCCGTCGCGCACCAGCACCGAGGGGCCCTCGTTGACCCAGAAGCCCTTGACCTCCCAGTCGAACTCCGGGCGGGACAGCAGCACCGCCGGGGTCGCGAGGGTCCAGGGGTTCGCCATGCGGGCGATGTACAGGTTCGAGTGCCCGCGGACGTCGAACGCCTGCTGCGCCCACACCAGGTACTGCTCGCCGTCGACGACGACGCTGGTGGCGTCCAGCGCGAAGGACTCCCAGCCGGTGTCGACCTGCCCGCGCTCGACCCACTCCCCCTCGAACGGGTCGTCGGCCTCGTTCTCCAGCACGAAGACGCGGTGGTTGAACGTCTCGGCCGTCCCGGGCACGTCGACGGTGCCGTGGTCGTTCGGCGCGGCGGCGAAGTAGACGTACCACTTCCCGTCGACGCGGTGGATCTCGGGCGCCCAGATCAGGTGCGACATCGGGCCCTCGGCGTGCCGCTCCCAGATGGTCACCTCGGGCGCCGCCTGCAGGTCCTCGAGCCGCTCCGCGCGCCGCAGGACGACCCGGTCGTACAGCGGGTGCGAGCCCGTGAAGTAGTACTGCCCGTCGTGGCGCAGCACGCACGGGTCCGCCCGCTGCAGCACGATCGGGTTGACGTCGACGCTGTCCGTCACTGTTCTCTCCTCGTCGAGACCCGGGCGGGGCCCGGGACGCTTCTTCATCGTTGTATGTTAACGCTCACACAGCGTAACCCCCGCCGCGGAGGCACCCGCCGGGACTCACGTCCCCGGCCGGCCGCCGGAGCGACGTCGGCCCGTGACCGGGACCGGTGGGCGGCGCGGTGAGCGGCGCGGTGAGCGGCGCGGTGAGCGGCGCACGGGCCGCTCGCGCCGGTAGCCTCACCAGCGACCTCGCACGACCGCCGACCCGCTCCGGAGCCGCACGATGCCCGTCCCCGTCGTCCCCGACGAGCCCGCCGTGCCGGCGCCCGCACCCGCACCCGGCGGCCGCTGGGCACCCGGCGCCCGCGACTCCCGCATCCCGCCGCGCTGGCTGCCCCGCGCGCTGGTGATGGGGGTGGTCGCCGTGTTCGCCGGACTCCTCGTCTGGCGCGCCGCGTCGATGCTCGGCAACGTGCTGACGATCATCGTGATCTCCTGGTTCGTCGCCCTCGCGATGGAGCCGATGATCCTGTGGCTCGGCCGCCGCGGGATGCGCCGCACCCTCGCCACCGGCCTCACCATGATCGGCTCGCTCGTCATCGGCATCGGCATCCTCGCCCTGCTGGGCGGGCTGTTCGTCAGCCAGCTCGTGGAGCTCGTGCAGTCGATCCCCGGGTACTACGCCGACCTCCGGGCGTTCCTCGGCGACCGGTTCGACATCGAGCTGCCCCGCACCGACGAGCTGCTGAGCAACGCCGGGGACTACGTCGGGGACATCGCCCCCGGCATCGTCGGCGTCGGCACGTCCATCGCCGGCGGGCTGTTCACCGCGACCGCCGTCCTCCTCGTCGTCTACTACATGGCGAGCGCGGGCCCGAAGTTCCGCGCCGCCGTGTGCCGGTACCTCGCCCCGCACCGGCAGCGCGAGGTGCTGCGGCTGTGGGAGGTCTCGCAGGACAAGGTCGCGGGGTTCATCACCTCGCGCATCGTGCTCGCCGCGATCTCCACCGCGACCACGTGGCTGTTCCTGCAGCTGCTGGGCATCCCGTACGCCCTGCCGCTCGCCACGTTCACGGGCCTGGTCTCGCAGTTCATCCCGACCGTCGGCACCTACATCGGCGGCGCGCTGCCCGTGCTGGTCGCGCTGTCGGTGTCCCCGCTGCGCGCGCTGGCCGTCCTCGCGTTCATCATCGCGTACCAGCAGGTCGAGAACCTGTTCCTCACCCCCAAGGTCTCGCAGCGGTCGCTCGCCCTGAACCCCGCCGTGGCGTTCCTGTCCGTGCTCGCGTTCGGTGCGGTGTTCGGCGCGTTGGGGGCGTTCCTGTCGCTGCCGGTCGCCGCGACGATCCAGGCCGTCATGTCGACGTACCTGCGGCGGCACGAGCTGGTCGACTCCACGCTGCTGCAGGAGGAGGAGACCGGGCGCCGCAGGAACGGGGACTCCGGCCACCCGGCGGAGCAGGGGCAGGGCGAGCTGCGTCCCCCGGTCGCGCCGCCCGCCGAGCCCGCCTAGCGTCGACGGCGAGCGGCGCCGCACCCGGGCGCCGGGACCCGATGGGAGGCCGCATGACCGACTCGACCAGCGACTGGATCCCCGACTCCCCCGGCGACGACCCGGACGTGCCCGACGCGGAGCCCGAGCTGCGCCTGGGCGGCGTGGACCGCGGGGACGACGTGGCGCAGGACCTCCAGGAGAACCTGGAGCCGGGCGCGCTCAGCCAGGACCCGGACCCGGTCGAGCCCCCGGACTGACCCCCTCGCCGCACCCGGGTGGACGACTCGGCGCGACACGCCGCCGGCGTGTCCGTCCGGACGTTCCACCCGGGCGGGGCGTCGGAGCGGGCGTCGGGAGCGGGCGTCAGCGGTAGAAGACGTCCTCGACGACCGCGCGGGCGCGGCGGGACGCGCGCAGCCACGCGTCCTCCAGGTCCTGACCGGACCCGGACGGGTAGCCCACGACAGCGGCCAGCCCGGCGACGACCCGGCGGTCGTGCGGGAGCACGTCCGCTCCCCCGGTCCGGCCGGTCCACAGCACCAGCGCGTCGCGCAGCCGCGAGGCCAGGTCCCACGCCTCGACCAGGACCTCCGCGTCGTCCGCGGCGAGCACCCCCGCCTCGCGGGCCGCGGCGAGGGCGTCGAGCGTCGAGGTGGTGCGCAGCGCCGGGACGGCGTGCGCGTGCTGCAGCTGCAGCAGCTGCGCCGTCCACTCGACGTCGGCGATCCCCCCGCGCCCGAGCTTGAGGTGGCGGGTCGGGTCGACGCCGCGCGGCAGCCGCTCGGACTCCACGCGCGCCTTGATCCGCCGGACCTCCCGCGCGCCCGCGACGTCCAGCCCGCCGGCCGGGTACCGCAGCGGGTCGACGAGCTCCACGAACCGCTCCCCGAGCGCCTCGTCGCCCGCGACCGGCCGGGCCCGCAGCAGCGCCTGGCTCTCCCACACCAGCGACCAGCGGGCGTAGTACTCGGCGTACGCGTCGAAGGACCGCACCAGCGGGCCGCTGCGCCCCTCGGGCCGCAGGTCGGCGTCGACCTCGAGGGCCGGCTCCGGCCCCACCGACCCGAGCAGCGACCGGAGCCGGGTGGCGACCCCGGTCGCGAAGTCCTGGGCGAGCACGTGGGGGACGCCGGGCAGCGGGTCGTGCACGAACAGCACGTCGGCGTCCGAGGTGTAGCCCATCTCCCGCCCGCCCAGGCGGCCCATCGCGACGACGAGCATCGCCGTCGGGTCCGCGTCCAGCCGCCGGGCGACCCGCTCCTCCCGCACGGCGACGCGCAGCGCGCCCGCGAGCAGCACGTCGGCGGTCGCCGTCAGGCTGCGCGACGCCCGGGTCCCGGTGACCACGCCCAGCACGTCGGCGACGGCGGTGCGGGCCAGCTCGCGGCGGCGCAGCGCCCGCAGCGCGGTGACGGCCGGGACCGGCTCGGTCGCCCGGGTGAGGATCGCGTCCGCCTCGGCGGCGAGCCGCTGCTGGCTGCGCGGCTCGAGCTCCGCGTCGTCGTCCAGCCACACGACGGACTCCGGGGACCGGGCGAGCTGGTCGGCCACGTACCGCGAGGTCGACAGCGCCCGGGCCAGCCGCTCCGCCGCCGTGCCGGAGTCCCGCAGCATCTTGAGGTACCAGTGGGTGCCGCCGAGCGTCTCGGACAGCCGCCGGAACGCGAGCAGCCCGCCGTCCGGGTCCGGCCCGTCGGCGAACCAGCCCAGCATGACCGGCAGGAGCTGGCGCTGGATCGCCGCCCGCCGGGACACGCCCTCGGTCAGGGCGGCGATGTGCCGCACGGCGCCCGCGGGGTCGCGGTACCCGATGGCGGCCAGCCGGTTGCGGGCCTCCTCCGGCGCGAGGCTCACCTCGGCGGCCGAGAGCTGGGCGGTGGCCGGCAGCAGCGGCCGGTAGAACAGCTCCTCGTGCAGGTGCCGCACGTCGCGCCGCACCTGCCGCCAGCGCTCCAGCAGCCCCTCGGCTCCCTCGGACCGCATCCCGACCGACCGTGCGAGCCGCCGCAGGTCCGCCTCGGCGGTCGGCATGAGGTGCGTGCGGCGCAGCCGGTACAGCTGGATGCGGTGCTCCAGCGCCCGCAGGAACCGGTAGCAGACCGCGAGCTGCGCGGCGTGCTCCCGCCCGACGTACCCGCCCGCCGACAGGGCCGCCAGCGCCGTGAGCGTGTTGCCGCTGCGGATCTCCGGGTCCGACCGGCCGTGCACGAGCTGCAGCAGCTGGACGGTGAACTCGACGTCCCGCAGCCCCCCGACCCCGAGCTTGATCTGCCGGTCCGCCTCGGCCGGCGGGACGTTCTTCTCGACCCGCCGGCGCATCGCCTGGGAGTCCTCGACGAAGTTGTCCCGGCGCACCGCCTGCCACACCATCGGGTTCGTCAGCTCGACGTACGCGCGGCCGAGCTCGCGGTCGCCGGCCAGCGGGCGGGCCTTGAGCAGCGCCTGGAACTCCCAGGTCCGGGCCCACCGCTCGTAGTACGTCCGGTGCGAGTCGAGCGTCCGGACCAGCGGGCCGTCCTTGCCCTCCGGGCGCAGCGCGGCGTCCACCGGCCAGAGCGCGGGCTCCCCGGACGGCCCGCCGCACGCGCGGGCGAGCGCCGTCGCCAGCCGGGTGCCCGCGGCCAGCGCCTCGGCCTCGTCGACCCCCTCGGCCGGTTCGGCGACGTAGACGACGTCGACGTCGCTGACGTAGTTGAGCTCCCGCCCGCCGGTCTTGCCCATGCCGATGACCGCCAGGCGCACCGACGCGCCGTGGTCGTCCAGGTCGGCGCGGGCCAGCGCGAGGCCCGACTCCAGGGCCGCCGACGCCAGGTCCGCGAGCGCCGCCGCGACCCCCGGCAGGCGGGTGAGCGGCTCGCCGGACGTCAGGTCGGTCGCCGCGATCCGCAGCAGCCGGCGCCGGTACGCGCGGCGCATGGCGTCGACCCCGTCCGTGCCGGTGACCGTCGCGACCGGTGCGGGGGACGTGGGGTCGGCACCGACCGCGGTCAGCAGCTCGGCGCGCACCGCCTCGACCGGCACCCCCGTCCCCGGGGCGTCGTCCAGCACGGTGTCCAGGTGCTCGGGGTGCGCGCACAGGTCGTCGCCGAGCGCCACGGACGCGCCCAGCACCGCGAGCAGCCGGTGCCGCGCGGGCCCGTCCTCCGCGAGCGTCGCCGCCAGCCGCCGCGCGCGCGCCGGGTCGCGGTCCACCGAGCCGGCGATCTTCGCGAGCGACAGCAGCGCCTGGTCGGGGTCGGCGGAGTCCGCGAGCGCCGGGAGCAGCGCCTCCGGGCCCGCGCCGTCCCGGTCCCCGACCAGCGCGACGAGCGCCCCGTCGGCGAGCATCCGCTCCGCGCGCGCGACGTCCGCGAACCCGGCGCGGGTCAGCCGACCCGCGAGCGTGCCGCCCCGACCGACCGACGTGCTCATGGCGCGGCGCCTCAGAGCATCGGGAGGAACCGGCGCAGCTCGTACGGCGTCACCTGCGCCCGGTACTCCTCCCACTCCTTGCGCTTGTTCTTCAGCACGAAGTCGAAGACGTGCTCGCCGAGGGTCTCCGCGACGAGCTCGGAGCGCTCCATCACGGCGATGGCGTTCTCCAGCGTGGCCGGCAGCGGCTCGATGCCGAGCGCGCGGCGCTCGGCGTCGGTCAGCTCCCACACGTCGTCGTCGGCGCCCTCGGGCAGCTCGTAGCCCTCCTCGACGCCCTTGAGGCCCGCGGCCAGCAGCACCGCGAACGCCAGGTACGGGTTGGTGGCCGAGTCGACGCCCCGGTACTCGATGCGCGAGGAGTTCGACTTGCCGGGCTTGTACATCGGCACCCGCACGAGGGCGGACCGGTTGTTGTGGCCCCAGCAGATGTAGCTCGGCGCCTCGGAGCCGCCCCACAGCCGCTTGTAGGAGTTGGTGAACTGGTTCGTCACCGCGGTGATCTCCGCGGCGTGCCGCAGCAGGCCGGCGATGAACGAGCGCGCCGTCTTCGACAGGTCCAGGTGGCCGCCCGGCTCGTGGAACGCGTTGCGGTCGCCCTCGAACAGCGACAGGTGGGTGTGCATGCCGGAGCCGGGCTGGTCGGCCAGCGGCTTCGGCATGAACGAGGCGAACACGCCCTGCTCGAGCGCGACCTCCTTCACCACCGTGCGGAAGGTCATGATGTTGTCGGCCGTGGTCAGCGCGTCGGCGTACCGCAGGTCGATCTCGTTCTGGCCCGGGCCGGCCTCGTGGTGGGAGAACTCCACCGAGATGCCCATCGACTCCAGCATCGTGATGGCCGCGCGCCGGAAGTCGTGCGCCGTGCCGCGCGGCACGTGGTCGAAGTAGCCGCCCTGGTCGACGGGCACGAGCGGCTGCGACGGGTCGGCCGGGGCCTCGAACAGGTAGAACTCGACCTCGGGGTGCGTGTAGAAGGTGAACCCCGCGTCGCTCGCGCGGGCCAGCGCGCGCTTGAGCACGTTGCGCGAGTCCGCCAGCGACGGCTCGCCCTCGGGCGTGAGGATGTCGCAGAACATCCGCGCCGTGCCGTGCCGCTCCCCGCGCCACGGCAGCACCTGGAACGTCGTCGGGTCGGGCTTGGCGATCATGTCCGCCTCGTACACCCGGGTGAGGCCCTCGATCGACGAGCCGTCGAACCCGATCCCCTCCGCGAACGCGGACTCCAGCTCGGCAGGCGCGACGGCCACCGACTTGAGGGTCCCGAGCACGTCGGTGAACCAGAGCCGGATGAAACGGATGTCGCGCTCCTCCACCGTGCGGAGGACGAACTCCTGCTGCCTGTCCATGCGGTACATCCTGCCTGATCGCCGGACGCGCGGTGGCACGGCACGCGCCGCTCGCCCGGCTCTTCCGGCACGAATAGGCTCGCGGGCATGTCCGACCAGCACGACTCCCCCGCCGCGCCCGCCGACCAGGCCGGCCCGCTGCGCGTCGCCCTCGCCCAGATCGACACCTGCGTCGGCGACATCGCCGGCAACACGGCGGCGGTCCTCGACTGGGCCCGCCGGGCCGCCGACGCCGGCGCCGACCTGGTGGCGTTCCCCGAGATGACCGTCACCGGCTACCCCATCGAGGACCTCGCGCTGCGGGCGTCGTTCCGCCGGGGCGCCGAGCGCGGGCTGGCCGACCTGGCCGCGGCGCTGGACGAGGCGGGCCTCGGGGGGCTGACCGTCGTGGTCGGCACCGTCGGCGAGCGGACCACCCGCGAGCACGACGGCGCGCCCGCACGGCCGACCAACCAGGCCGTCGTGCTCCGCGGCGGGCTCGTGCAGCAGCGGTACGACAAGCACCACCTGCCGAACTACGGCGTGTTCGACGAGTTCCGCATCTTCGCGCCCGGCGGGGAGCCCACGGTCGTCGACGTCGCCGGGCGCCGCGTCGGCATCCTCATCTGCGAGGACATCTGGCAGGACGGCCCGGTCGCGGAGCTGTCCGACGACGACCTCGACCTGCTGCTCGTCATCAACGGCTCCCCCTTCGAGGAGGGCAAGGGGCACATCCGCACCGAGCTCGCCGCCCGCCGGTCCGCCGAGGTCGCCGCGCCCGTCGCCTACGTCAACATGGTCGGCGGCCAGGACGACCTGGTGTTCGACGGCGGCTCGTTCGTCATCGGGCCGGACGGGACCGTGCTGGCGTCCGCGCCGCAGTTCGTCGAGCACCTGCTGGTGTGGGACGTCCCCGTGCGCGGCGCCGCCCTGGAGCGCGGGCGGCTCAGCCCGCCGCTCGACCCGGACGAGGAGATCTACCGGGCGCTGGTCACCGGCCTGGCGGGGTACGTCCGCAAGAACGGGTTCCGGTCCGTCGTGCTCGGCATGTCCGGCGGCATCGACTCCGCGCTCGTCGCGGCCGTCGCGGCGGACGCCATCGGCGGGGACAAGGTCGTCGGCGTCTCGATGCCGTCGCGCTGGTCCTCCGACCACAGCAAGGACGACGCCGCCGACCTCGCCCGGCGCGTGGGCGCGGACTACCGGGTGCAGGCCATCAAGCCGATGGTCGACGCGTTCGAGGGCGAGATGGCGCTCGACGGCGTGGCCGCGGAGAACCTGCAGGCGCGGGTCCGCGGCGTCATCCTCATGGCCCTGTCCAACGCCGAGGGCCACCTCGTGCTCGCGACCGGCAACAAGACCGAGCTGGCCGTCGGGTACTCGACGATCTACGGCGACGCGGTCGGCGGGTACGCGCCCCTCAAGGACGTCGACAAGTCCCGCGTGTGGGCGCTCGCGCGCTGGCGGAACAACCACGCGGTCGACGCCGGCGAGGTCCCCCCGATCCCGGAGAACTCGATCACCAAGCCGCCCTCGGCCGAGCTCCGGCCCGGCCAGGTCGACCAGGACTCCCTGCCGCCGTACGACCTGCTGGACCAGGTGCTCGACGCCTACGTCGAGCACGCGGAGGGCCGCGCCGAGCTGCTCGCGCGCGGGTTCGACCCGGAGATCGTCGACAAGGTGCTCTCGCTGGTGGACCGCGCCGAGTGGAAGCGCCGGCAGTACCCCCTCGGCCCGAAGGTCACGGCCCTGGCGTTCGGGCGGGACCGTAGGCTGCCGATCACCACGCGCTGGCGCGAGCCGGTCGACACCACCGCCTCGGCGGAGGCCACCGAGCGCGCGACCGGCACGACCACCGACCCCGTGGAGCAGCACTGATGTCCGAGCAGACCCCCGCCCCCGTCCGGCGGGTCCGCGTGCACCACCTCGCCGAGGCCAAGCAGCGCGGCGAGAAGCTGACGATGCTGACCGCGTACGACTTCGTGACGGCCCGCATCTTCGACGAGGCCGGCATCGACCTGCTGCTCGTCGGCGACTCCATCGGCAACACCATGCTCGGCCACACCTCGCCGATCCCGGTGACGGTGGACGAGATGATCCCGCCGACCCGGGCCGTGGTCCGGGCCACCCGGCGGGCGCTCGTCGTCGCGGACCTGCCGTTCGGCTCGTACGAGTCCGGCCCCGGGCAGGCGCTGGCCACCGCGGTGCGGTACCTCAAGGAGGCCGGCGCCCACGCCGTGAAGTTCGAGGGCGGCGTCCGCGTCGCCCCGCAGATCCGGGCCCTGACCGACGCGGGCATCCCCGTCGTCGCCCACCTCGGGTTCACACCGCAGTCGGAGAACGCCCTCGGCGGGCACCGCGTCCAGGGCCGCGGCGACGAGGCCGCCGAGCGCCTGGCGGCCGACGCCGTCGCCGTGCAGGAGGCTGGCGCGGTCGCGGTCGTCCTCGAGATGGTGCCGGCGCCCGTCGCCGCCCGGGTCACCGAGATCCTGCACATCCCGACCATCGGCATCGGCGCCGGCGCGGACTGCGACGGCCAGGTGCTCGTGTGGACCGACATGGCGGGGATGAGCGACTGGTCCCCGCGGTTCGCGAAGCAGTTCGCGGCCGTCGGCGCGCTGCTCGGCGAGGCCGCGCGGTCCTACGCCGCCGAGGTCCGCGGCGGGCAGTTCCCGGACGCCGACCACTCGTTCCTCAGCTGACCGGCCCGGCGTCGGGCGGGTCGCGGGTGGCCGGCGTGCGGGCGGCCGGCGTGCGGCTGCTCGCCGGCGTGCTGCTCGGCCTGGGGGCCGGGGGGCTGCTGGTCCTGGTCCGCCCCGACCTCGTCGGCCTCGCGGGGACCGAGCCGGTCGCGCAGCTCGTGGCCCTCCGGGGCGTGCAGGCGCTGGCGCTGGCGGCCGGGACGCTCGTGCTCGCGGCCGTCGGCGGCGTGCTGCTGCGGGCCGCCCGCGGGACCGACGGCCGGACGCGGGCGCGGCGTCGCCGCGGGGCCACCGTCGTGCTCGCGTGCGCCGCGGTCCTCGGGCTCGCCGCCGCCGGCCACGTGGCGGTCCTGGCCGCCCGGGGGGTCGACGGCTCCGGCCCGGGCGAGCGGGCGGAGGCCGACCTCGTCGTCCTGTCGTTCAACACCTTCGACGCGGTGACCGCCGCCGAGATCGCCGAGCTGGTCGCCGCCCAGGACGCCGACGTGGCCGTCCTGCCGGAGACGAGCGGCGACACCGCGCGCGCCGCCGCCCGGGCGCTCACGAGCTCCGGCCGTCCGACGACGGCGCTCGCCGCCGACGCCGCCGGCACCCGCGTGGAGGGCACCGCGCTGCTGGTCCGTGCCGGCCTCGGGGCGTTCGACCAGGTCACCGAGGGACTGCCGGCCACGGACCTGGGCACGTTCGCCGCCGTCCCCGCCGTCGCGGGCAGCGGGGACGTCACCGCACCCACCGCGCCGACGCTGGTGGCGGCGCACCTGCGCGCACCCTCGGCGCGGGCGTCGATGCCCGAGTGGCGCGCGCACACCGCTGCGATCGCCGCCGTCTGCGGGGACGCCCCGGGGGTCGTGGTCGCCGGCGACCTCAACGCCACGCTGGACCACCCCGGACTGCGCGACCTCGGTCCGTGCGTGGACGCCGCGGAGCAGGCGGGGGCCGCGGGCCTGGGCACCTGGCCCGCGCAGGCGCCGCCGGCGCTCGGGGCGCCGATCGACCACGTGCTCGTCGACGGCCGCGCGTGGCGGGTCACGGGGTTCGCCGTGCTGCGGGGGGTGGGGGGCGGGGCCCCCCGGCCGGGGGTCGCCCCCCCCGCCCGCCGCTGACCCGCCGCGGAGCCGCCGCCGACCCGCCGCCGATCCGCCCGCGCCCAGGAGACCCGCGCGCGCCACGCACCCGGATCGCGCCGTCCGGCGCCCCTGCTCCCCTACCCTCGACCCCATGCGCCGACTCCCCGCCGCCGACCAGCCGCGGGCGGCGCACCCCGGCGACGGCCCGGCGTCCGCGTCCGCTCGGGTCGCGGAGCCCGGTGACCCCGGGGCCCCGCGACCCGCCCGCCGCCCGCCCGCGAGGACCGCGCCGCTGCGCCTGACGCGGCGGGGTGTCGTCGTCCTCGGGACGGCAGCGGCCGTGCTGCTCGGGCTGGTCGTCGCGCTGGTCGTCCTGGTCGTCCGCCTGGTCGGCGGGCCGGCGCCCGCGGCGGACCCGGTCGCCCCGCCGCCCGTCGTCACCTGCGTCCCCGACCCGACGACCACGCAGAACTGCTGGCCCGCCATCACGGAGGGCACGGACTCGCGGCTGGAGGTCTCCCCCTGGGTGACGGGGCGGCTCCTCGCCGGTGACGTGCGCACGGTGCTCGACCACGTCGCCGCACGCTTCGACGCCGAGGTGGAGCCGGTCGACGTCGACAGCTCGTGGGGGTGGGCGTACCGCTCGGTCCGCGGCGAGGGCGGCAGCGACGGCGCTGACGGCACCGAGGGCGAGGGCGACGACGGCACCGCGGAGGTGGTCGGCGGCGCCGAGCTGTCCAACCACGCGTCCGGCACCTCCATCGACCTGAACGCCACCGAGCACCCCCTGGGCGCCACCGACACGTTCACGGACGACCAGGTCGCGGCCGTGCGGGCGATCCTGGCCGAGGTGGCGCCGGTGGTGGCGTGGGGCGGGGACTTCGGCGGCCGGGCGGACGAGATGCACTTCGAGATCGTCGGGGACGCCGAGGCCGTGGCGGAGGTCGCGGCGCGGCTGCGCGGCGAGCCGGCGGCGGGCTGACCCTCAGCGCTCCTGGCGGTCCTCCTCGTCCCACGCCTCGCTGCG
Source organism: Cellulomonas endometrii (assembly GCF_949769265.1). Lineage (NCBI taxonomy): Bacteria > Bacillati > Actinomycetota > Actinomycetes > Micrococcales > Cellulomonadaceae > Cellulomonas > Cellulomonas endometrii. The sequence continues at coordinate 131,560 of NZ_CATKPC010000003.1, forward strand.
GGCGCGGGCGCGGTCCAGCGCGTGCTGCGCCGCCTCCCGCGTCGGGTACGGACCCATCAGGTGCGTCCACGACGACTGCTTGCCCTGCTCGACCTGGCCGGTCCGGGTGTTGTAGTAGAACTCCTCGGCCACGACGCCCTCCCGGTGCGGTGCTCCGCCCCGCGGGTCATCGCGCGGGGCTCCTGGTTCGTACACTGCCAGGTATGACGTCCGTCCACGCGCCGAGGCCGGCGCTCGTGCCGGGCACGATCGGTCCCCGTCGGCCCGTGCCCGGCCACCCCCGCCCCCGGACGGGGCCGCCCCGCCCCGGCGCCGTTCACCGGCAGCGACGTGGTCGCCCCGGAGACGGTCGAGCGCATCAGGATCGCCGCGCGGATCGCCGCCCAGGCGCTGGAGGAGGTCGGCCGGCACGTCGCCCCCGGGGTCACGACGGACGAGCTCGACCGCATCGGGCACGAGTTCCTGCTCGACCACCGCGCCTACCCCTCGACGCTGGGCTACCGCGGCTTCCCCAAGTCCGTCTGCACCTCCGTCAACGAGGTGGTCTGCCACGGCATCCCCGACTCGACCGTCCTCGAGGACGGGGACATCGTCAACGTCGACATCACGGCGTTCATCGGCGGGGTGCACGGCGACAACAACGCGACGTTCCTCGTCGGCGACGTCGACGAGGAGTCCCGGCTGCTCGTCGAGCGGACGCGGGAGGCGCTGCACCGGGCCATCAAGGTCGTCGCGCCGGGCCGGGAGATCAACGTCATCGGCCGGGTCATCGAGAAGTACGCCGCGCGGTTCGGCTACGGCGTCGTGCGGGACTACACCGGCCACGGCGTCGGTGAGGCGTTCCACTCCGGCCTGGTCGTCCCCCACTACGACGCCGCCCCCCAGTACGACCGGGTGATCGAGCCCGGCATGGTGTTCACCATCGAGCCGATGCTCAACCTCGGCACCGCCGACTGGACGACCTGGGACGACGGGTGGACGGTTGTCACCGCCGACCTGCGCCGCAGCGCCCAGTTCGAGCACACCTTGCTCGTCACCGACACCGGAGCGGAGATCCTGACCCTGCCATGAGCCACCACACCTCCACCGACGCCCCCCGCGCGTTCGGCATCGACATCGGCGGATCCGGCATCAAGGGCGCGCCGGTCGACCTGGCCACCGGCGAGTTCGCCGCCGACCGCGTCCGCATCCCGACCCCGCAGCCGGCGACCCCCGCGGCGGTCGCGGCGACCGTGGCGGAGCTGGTCCGGTCGTTCGACCTGCCGGACGACACCCCGATCGGTGTCACGTTCCCCGCCGTCGTGCAGCACGGCGTCGCGCGGTCCGCCGCGAACGTCGACGTGTCGTGGATCGGCACCAACATCGAGCACGTCATCGGTGACGCCGTCGGGCGCCGCGTCCTCGCGGTGAACGACGCCGACGCGGCCGGGTACGCGGAGACGCTGTACGGCGCGGCGCGGTCGACGTCCGGGGTCACGTTCATCTGCACGCTCGGCACCGGCATCGGGACGGCGATCGTCGTCGACGGCGTCCTCGTCCCGAACCTCGAGCTCGGGCACCTGGAGATCGACGGGCACGACGCCGAGACGCGCGCCGCGGACTCGGCCCGCGAGCGCGAGGACCTGGACTTCGAGCAGTGGGCCGCCCGGCTGCAGCGGTACTTCGGCGTCATCGAGGACCTGTTCTGGCCGGACCTCATCGTCGTGGGCGGTGGCGTCAGCAAGCACCACGAGAAGTTCCTGCCGCTGCTGCACCTGCGCGCCCCGATCGTCCCGGCGCAGCTGCGCAACGCCGCGGGCATCGTCGGCGCCGCCGCGCTGGCGGCCCGGCAGGGCGAGCCCGTCGCGGGGGTCAAGCCGGCCTGATCTCGCTGGCGGCCGGGGTCCGCCGGCCCTACCGTCGGGGCATGGGACTCGTGATGAGCCAGCTGTGCGTCGACGCCCAGGACCCCCGCGCGCTCGCGGAGTGGTGGTCGCAGGTCCTGGGGTGGCCGGTCGTCGAGGACGACGGCGAGCTGGCCGTCGAGCCGCCGGACGGCACGGGCCTGTCGTTGCTGTTCGTCGAGGTGCCGGAGCGCAAGCAGGTCAAGAACCGCCTGCACCTCGACCTGCGGCCGCCGGACGGGTCGGACCAGGCCACCGAGCTGTCGAGGCTGCGGGAGCTCGGCGCGGTGCCGGTCGACGTCGGCCAGGGCCCGGAGGTCACGTGGCACGTCCTGGCCGACCCCGAGGGCAACGAGTTCTGCCTGCTGCGCAGCACGCCGTCGCAGCTGGCGGCTCTCCTGGCGGCGGAGCAGGACGGCGCGACCGCGTGACCTGCGCTGCGGATGCGGCGCCGCACCCGCGGGCATAGCGTCGGGAGCGACCCGTTCGAGAAGGAGGACGCATGGGACTCGACGACAAGATCGAGAACGCGACCGAGAAGCTGTCCGGCAAGGCCAAGGAGGGCGCCGGCCGCGCGACGGACGACGAGCGCCTCGAGGCCGAGGGCCGCGGCGACCAGTCGAAGGCCGACCTCAAGGACGCCGGCGAGAAGATCAAGGACGCGTTCAAGCACTGACGTCCGACCACCGCGCACGCCCTGCCCCGGGTCCTCCGGGGCAGGGCGTCGTGCTGTCCCGGCCGGGACCGCGCAGAGCCCGGGTCCCCCGATCGGGTGCACACGGACCTGCGGGAACGCACCGGACCGTCGTAGCGTGGCGGGACCCGAGGTGCGAAGGAGCTCATCGATGTGCGAGGACCCGACGGAGGAGCAGGCGGTGCCCCCCGCCCGGCCGGAGCGCGGCGGGCTGGAGCACGCCGACCCGCCGGAGGTCGCCCGCCGGCAGCTCCCGCGCCAGCGGGGGTCGCTGGAGGATCTGCCGGACGACGCCGACGGGGAGCGCTAGTCCGGCGGTGGCAGGGCCCGCACCGGGGCCTGGAACTGCGGCTCGCCGTGGGCGGTCGGGACCGCCTTCCACTCCCCCGACTGCGCCAGGCCGACGACGTCCAGGTGCACCTGCGCGATGTCCGCCAGCGGCAGCGGGAAGTCCGGGGCCGTCGTGCGGCTCTCGGCCAGCGGCGCGCCGTGGACCCCGAGCAGCGTGAGCGTCCAGGTGACCGCGCCGGGCCCGGCGGCGACGGGCGAGTGCACGACCACGAAGCGGGCGCGCGCCGCCTCGGCGCCGCTCAGCGCGGCGATCCGAGGAAGCCGTCGGCGCGTCATCCACCTGCCCCCCCGTGCGTCCCCCGAGCCGTCTGCTCCGGCCCCGACCAGCGTCGCCGGTGCCCCACCACGTCAGTCGGGACGTTCGTCCCTCGCGGATAGGCCGATCAGGCTAGTGGGCCGAACGGGGCAGCGGGGCCCGCATCAGGCAGGCGCGCCGGGCTCCAGGCGCTTCTCGAGCAGCACCACGTCGCGCCAGCGGCCGGCGAGCGGCCCGTGCGTCATGCGGGCGAGCCGCTCCCGGGTCCCGACGACCCGGAACCCCGCGGCGGCGTGCAGGGCGAGGCTCGGACCGTTCTCCGGGAACACCACCGACTGCACGGTCCAGATGCCGCCGCGGACAGCGGAGGACAGCAGGGCGTCCAGGAGGACCCGGCCGACGCCGCGACCGCGAGCGCCGGCGGACACGTACAGCGACGCCTCGACGACCCCCGCGTACACGGCGCGCGCCGAGACCGGCGACACCGCGGCCCAGCCGAGCAGCGTGCCGTCGTCGTCCAGCGCGACGAGCCGGTGCGCGCGCAGGTGGCCGGCGTCGAACCGCTCCCAGGTGGGCGCCTCGCTCTCGAACGTCGCGTGCCCCGTGGCGATGCCCGCGGCGTACACGGCCAGGACGTCGCGCGCGTGCGCGGCGGACATCGGGACCACGCGCACCGTTCCCGCCGTCGTCGTCATGCCCGGGCGCGTTCGGTCGACATGCCGCCATCCTGACGCACCGGGCGTGCGTGGGCGAGAGCGGCCGCGGTCACCGGTCGTGCGGCTCCGCGTCGCCCACCAGCTCGGCCATCGGGGCCGCGCACGTGTCGCCGCGCCACGCCTCCAGGCCCTCGCGCACCGCGAACCCGGCGATGGCGAGCGCGGCCACCGGGTCGGCCCACCACCAGCCGAGGGCCCCGTTCAGCACGAGCCCGAGCAGGAGCACGCCGGAGAGCCACGCGCACAGCAGGGTCTGCCGGGAGTCCGCGACGGCGGACGCGGAGCCGAGCTCCCGGCCGGTGCGCCGCTCGACCCACGACAGCACGGGCATGACCACCAAACTCACGGCGGCCAGCACGACCCCGACGGTCGACGCCTCGGGCACCGTCCCGTCCAGCAGCGTCCGCACCGCGTCGACCGTCACGAACGCCGCCAGACCGAGGAACGACACCGCGATCACCCGCACGGCCACCGGCTCCCGGGCCTCCGGGTCGCGGCCCGCGAACTGCCACGCGACGGCCGCTGCGGACAGCACCTCCACCACCGAGTCCAGCCCGAACGCGACCAGCGCGCCCGACGAGCTGATCCGCCCGGCGACGAGCGCCACGACCGCCTCGACGACGTTGTAGGCGATGGTCGCGGCCACGACCAGGCGGATGCGCCGCTGAAGCACAGTGCGGCGCGTCACCTCCGGACGGGTTCCCATCAGCAGGCGCAGTCCGGGCCGCAGCAGGCGGGGTCGACCGCCAGCACGAGCGTCAGCAGGTCTCCCAGCGCCGGGCCGAGCTCCGGGTCGGCCAGCCGGTACCAGGTGCGGCGCCCCTCGGGCACCGCGTCGACGAGCCCGCACCCGCGCAGGCAGGCCAGCTGGTTCGACATCACCTGCCGCGAGACGCCGAGCGCGTCGGCGAGGTCGGACGGGCACGCCGGGGCCTCACGCAGGGCGAGCAGGATGCGCGCGCGGGTGCCGTCGGCCAGCGCGTGCCCGAGCCGCGCGAGCGCCGCGGTGTGCGTGAGCGTGACCGTCTCCATGACGGCGACAGTACACGCATCGCTGTACCGTCCGCCGCCGTGGCGGACTTCACCCCCGCTCCCGCTGAGCGTGTCGCGCGCCGGCGTCGCACACTGCCGCCGTGAACCTCGCGCAGACCGTCCCGGGTGGCATGTCCCGGCTGCGCGCCGCCGTCCCGCTGCTGAACGCGCACGCCGTCCCGCCGGGGGTGCACCACGACGTCGACCGCCCGATCCCCGTCACCGTGACCCTGCGCTGGGCCTCCGGCACGGAGCGGCTGGACACCGTGGCCGTCGAGTGGACCGCGACCCTGGTCCGGGTGCGGATCATGGACCTGCGGGTGATGACCGGAGCGGTGTGGGTGCCGGCGTCGGACGTGCGCCGCCGGGTAGGCGACGGCTGACCGCGGGCGCCTGGGGGCTACCGGCGCCTGTCCGGGTCGGCCGTCGGGCGGTAGGCGACACCCAGGCCGCCGGCGATCGCCCCGAGCAGCGACGACACGACGCCGCACGTCGCGAGGATCCGCTGCAGGTCGGTCGTCTCGAGCCAGATCGGCGCGAGCCCGCTGACCAGGAGCACCGCCCACGACGTGATCAGCAGCGTGACGTACGCCACCGTGCGGACGCGGGGCGGGATCGACGGCGCGTCCGCACGACCCGCCGGCGACGTGGCTCCCGGCCGATCACCGGGCGCCTGGTGACCGGGCGGCCCCACGGCGGACGCCACCACCGACGTGCCCGCCTCGGAGACGAGCAGGACGTGCCGCGGCCGGCCGTTCGACGCAGCGGCGACGGCCGCCCCTCCCGACGCGACGGTGTCGGACATCGCGCCACCTCCCCTGGTGCGCACGGGCTTGCCGGCTCACGCGATCATCCCACCGGGGGTCGCGGGGCCTCGGGCGCGCCGCGGCCGGGGTGCTCAGGTGCGGATGAGCTGGCCGGTACGCCGGGTTCTGTCCCCGCGCGCGGTTGCCCCCGCGCGGGTGGCGGCCATCCATCTACGACGTACGTTGCCGCACGCCTCCAGCGGCCTACCCGGGAGCTCGGGCGGGCAGCCCTCGAACGCTCCCTGTCTGGCCTTGCTCCGGGTGGGGTTTACCGAGCCGCGCCGGTCGCCCGGCACGCTGGTGGTCTCTTACACCACCGTTTCACCCTTACCCTCGCCGGCCCGGAGGCCGGTGAGGGCGGTCTGCTTTCTGTGGCACTGTCCCGCGGGTCACCCCGGGTGGGTGTTACCCACCACCCTGCCCTACGGAGCCCGGACGTTCCTCGGCGAGCCCGAGGGCTCGACGCGGCCGCCTGGCCAGCTCATCCGCGCCTGTGAGCCTACCGCCCGCCGGCCGCCGTCTCGACCCGGGCGCTGGCTCGCGTGGCGCACGGCACGCCGTGCGTGCGCGGCTCCCATCGGCCGCGCCGCCTACGATGCACGCCGTGCTCATCCTGCTGCCGCCCTCCGAGGGCAAGACCGCGCCGTCCCGCGGTGCGGCCCTGGACCTCGCCGCGCTGTCCGCACCGGACCTCACGCCGATGCGCGAGAAGGTGCTCGACGCGCTGGTCGCTGCCAGCGCCTGGCCGGACGCGGTGGACGTGCTGGGCGTCGGGGCGGGCATCGCCGCGGAGGTCGCCCGCAACGTCGACCTGCGCACCGCCCCCGCGGCCGAGGCCCGCCGCGTGTACACCGGCGTGCTGTACGCCGCGGCCGGGCTCGACCGGCTGACCCCGGCCGGTCGGCGGAGGGCCGCGGAGTCGGTGCGCGTCGTGTCGGGGCTGTGGGGCCTGGTGGCGCCGGAGGACCGCATCCCGGCCTACCGCCTGTCGATGGGCGTCGACCTGCCCGGCACCGGCCCGCTCGCGGCGGCGTGGCGCGACGCCCTCGCCGCGGAGCTGGATCCCCGCGCACTCGCCGGCGACCTGGTCGTGGACTGCCGGTCCGCGACCTACCTGGCGGCGTGGCGCCCGCCCCGCGCCGCGCACGGGACGTGGGTGCAGGTCCGGGTGCTGCGGGAGCTCGACGGCACCCGGTCGGTCGTGTCGCACCACGCCAAGCACACCCGCGGCGTGCTCACCCGGCACCTGGTGTCGCGCCGCGGCAGGGAGCCGCGCACGCCGCAGGAGCTGGCGCGCGTCGCGGCCGAGCTCGTCGGGACGGAGCTGCTCACCGTCGAGCTCGACGCACCGACGGGGCGGGGCGCGACCCTGTCGCTGGTCGTCGCCTGACGGGCCGGGCCTCAGCCCCGCCCGGTCCAGCCCTCGCTCGGCGCCCCGGCGACGGCGACCTCGTCGCGCTTGTCCTCGAACAGCCGGATGATGCTCACCGACGCCGGGGCGACGCGCAGCTGGCTCCACGAGCCGGGCTGGGCGCCCATCGTGCGGCCGAGCGCCGCGCGGATCGACACGGCGTGCGAGACCACCACGACGGTGCGGGCGGTGCCCGCGGCGAGCAGCCGGTCGAGGGCCGCGCCGATGCGCTCCCCCACGTCGGCGATCGACTCGCCGCCGCCCTCGGGCCGGACGTCGGCGCGCGTGTGCCAGGGCTCCAGCTCGCCGGGCCAGCGCTGCTCGATCTCCTCGGCGGTCAGGCCCTGCCAGGCGCCGAAGTCGGCCTCCTTGAACGCCTCCTCGACGCGGGGCGTCAGGCCGAGGCGCTCGCCGATGATCGCCGCGGTCTCCCGGGTGCGGACCATCGGGGACGCGATCAGCTCGGTCGGGTAGTCGACGTCGCCCCACAGGTCGTGCCCGACCCGGCGGACGAGCTCCCCGGCGGCGGCGGCCTGCTCGCGACCCCGCTCGTTGAGCGACGGGCCGGGCTCGGAGGAGCCGGAGTACCCGCGCGAGACGGTCATCTCGGTCTCGCCGTGGCGGACGAGGATGACGGTCACGGGCTGCTGGTCGTCGAACCGGACGCCCGCCCCGGACGGCCGCGGCCTGCGCGCGGGGGGTGCCGGCGTCCCGGCCTCGGGCTCCAGCGGGGCTGACGTGCTGTCCGGGCCCGGGCCGTCGGCGACCATCAGTAGGCGTCCTCTCCCCGGACCAGGATCCGCCCGGAGTCCTCGCAGTAGACGATCTCATCCTCGGGGGTGGCCTTGATCTTCGCCAGCTCGGTGGCCGGGACGGGCAGGCCGCTGCCCTCGGAGCGCCCGTGCCGGAGCGCCGCGATCGCGACCCCGCCGAGGCGGCCGCGCAGCCGGTCGTAGAGCTGGATCAGCCGGTCCTCGAGCGGCGCGGCCATCGCCTCGCGCTCGGCCCGGACCTGCTCGGCCCGCTTCTCGATGACCGCGAGCTCGGCGTCCCGCTCGGCGATGATCGCGGCGCGGTCGTTCAGCAGCGCGGCGTGCGCGGTGGTCAGCTCGCCGAGCGCCCCCTCGTGCGCCTCCAGCCGCTCCATGGCCTCGAGCTCGACGTCCTCGAGGTCGGCCTGGCGGCGCGCCAGCGAGGCGAGCTCGCTCTGCAGGGCCTGCAGGTCCTTCGCGGACCCGGTGCCGGAGTCGAGCCGCGCCTGGTCACGGGCGGCGCGGTCGCGGACCTGCTGGACGTCGGCCTCGGCCTTGGTGACCTCGCGACGGATGTCCCCGACGGCGGTCCGGGACGCGGCGATCGCGGTGTCCAGGTCGGCGATCCGGCCGTCGAGCTCGGCGATCCGCGCGTGCTGCGGCAGCGAGGTCCGCTTGTGCGCGAGCTGGTCCAGCTTGGTGTCGAGGGCCTGCAGGTCGAGCAGCCGCTTCTGGTCCTGCGGGGTCGCCTTGGTCACGGGTGGTGTCCTTCGGGGTCGGAGGGCGCCGCGATGCGGCCGGTCCACGGATCGGTGCGCAGGGTGCTGACGCGGGTCTCCACCGTAGTGCCGTGCGCGGCGAGGTCGGCGCGCAGGTCCCGCTCCGCCCCGGCCAGCCACGGCCACTCGGACGCGAAGTGCGCCGCGTCGACCAGGTAGGGCGGGCTGGCCGCGGCTCCGCGGGCCTCGAACTCGGCGCGCTCGCGCAGCTCGGAGGCGGGGTGGTGCCGCAGGTCGGCGGTCAGGTAGACGTCCGCGCCGGAGGACCGGACCGCGTCGAACAGGGAGTCGCCGGCGCCGCCGACGACCGCGACGGTCCGGACGGTCGCGTCGGGCGGCCCGGCGTACCGGATGCCCTGCACGGTCGGCGGCAGGGCGGCGGCGACCCGCTCGGCGAACGCGTGCAGGGTCGCGGGCTCCGCCAGGTGCCCGACGCGGCCGGTCCCTGTGGGGCCGTCCCAGCGCGCGAGCTCGAGCACGTCGAACGCGGGCTCCTCGTACGGGTGCGCGGACCGCATCGCGGCGACGACGGCGGCGCGCAGCCGCCGGGGCGCGACCATCTCGACGCGGGCCTCCACCACGTGCGCGGCCTCGCCCGCGCGCCCGATCGTCGGGTCCGCGGCCTCCGACGGCGTGAACGTGCCCTCGCCGGTGCTGGTCCAGGCGCACCGGCTGTACTCGCCGACCGCGCCGGCGCCGGCCGCGGCGAGCGCGTCGACCAGCCGCTCCGCGTCCCCGGCCGGGACGAACACCACGTGCTTGTCGAGGGCCTCGGCCGGCGCGGGCACCAGCGGCCGCAGGTCCTGCAGGCCGACCAGGCGGGCGAGCTCCTCGGCCACGCCGCCCTCGGCCGCGTCGGCGTTGGTGTGCGCGGTGTACAGGGCGACGCCCGCCCGCACGAGCCGGTGCAGGAGCGCGCCCTTGGCGTCGGTCGCGGCCACGGAGTGCACGCCCCGCAGCAGCAACGGGTGGTGCACCACGACGAGGTCCGCGCCCCAGGCGACGGCCTCCTCGGCGACGGCGGTCACCGGGTCGACGGCGAGCAGCACGCGCCGCACGGGCTGCGCGGGGTCGCCGGTGACCAGGCCGACACGGTCCCACGACTCGGCGGTGCGGGGCGGGTAGCGGCGGTCGAGCAGCCGCACCACGTCGGCGAGGGTCGCGACCGGGTCGGACGTCGGGTGGCTCACGCGGACGAACCTACCCGCGGGCGCCCCCGCGCCGCCTCACGGCAGGAGCATCGACTTGATCGCCCGGCGCTCGTCCATCGCGGCGTAGGCCTCGGCGACCTCGGCCAGCGGCAGCACCAGGTCGAACACCCGCCCCGGCCGGATCGCCCCGGACCACACCTCGGGCGCGAGCTCCTCGATGTAGGCCCGCACCGGCGCGACGCCGCCCACGACGCCGACGTTCGTGCCGAACATCTGCCGGACCGGCAGCTCCGGCCCGCCGGCGGGGACGCCGACGAACCCGACGCGGCCGCCGGGGCGGGCCGTGTCGAGGGCCTGCTGCATCGACTCCTTGGTCCCGACGCACTCGAGCACGTGGTCCGGGCCGATGCCGCCGAGCAGGTCGCGCACGGCCGCGGCGCCCTCGTCGCCCCGCTCCGCGACGACGTCGGTCGCGCCGAACTCGCGGGCCAGCGCCTGGCGGGACGCGTGCCGCGACATGGCGACGACGCGCTCGGCGCCGAGCCGGTGCGCGGCGATCACGGCGCACAGCCCGACCGCGCCGTCCCCGACGACCGCGACCGTCGAGCCGGGCCGCACCCCCGCGGACAGCGCCGCGTGGTGCCCCGTCCCCATGACGTCGGTCAGGGTGAGGACGCCCGGCAGCAGGTCCGCGTCCGGGGTGTCCGGCATGGCGACGAGCGTGCCGTCGGCCAGCGGGACGCGGACGTACTCGCCCTGACCCGCGTCGGTGAAGACCCCCTCGGCGTCGTCCCCGCCCCAGCCGCTGCCCCGCTCGCACGACGTGTGCACGCCGTTGCGGCAGTGCCGGCACGTGTTGTCCTGCACGGTGAACGGCGCGACGACGAACTGGCCCGGGCGCACGGTGCGCACGTCGGAGCCGACCTCCTCGACGACGCCGACGAACTCGTGCCCGATGCGGCGCGGCTCCTGAGTCGGCCGCACGCCGCGGTAGGGCCACAGGTCGGAGCCGCAGACGCACGACGCGACGACCCGGACGACGGCGTCGGTCGGGCGCTGGATCGTGGGGTCCGGGACCTCCTCGAGGCGGACGTCGTGGGGGCCGTGGATGAGGGTCGCTCGCACGGGGGCAGCCTACGACGCAGGTCAGGCGCCGCGACCCGGCCGGCCGCTCCCCTGGTCACGGCCGCGGCCGACCCGCAGACTGGGGCGCATGTGTGGCCGATACGCCCAGACCCGCGCCGCGGACCAGATCGAGCGGGATCTCGCCGTCGACCGGATCCTCGGCGAGCACCGGGGACCCTCGTGGAACGTCGCGCCGACGCAGGACGTGCCGGTGGTGCTGGAGCGCGTCGAGGAGGACGGCCCGCAGCGCCAGCTCCGCACCGCCCGCTGGGGCCTGGTCCCGTCGTGGGCCAAGGACGTGTCGATCGGCTCCCGCATGATCAACGCCCGGTCCGAGACGGTGCTCGACAAGCCGGCGTTCCGGAAGGCGGCCGCGAGGCGCCGGGCCCTCGTGCCCATGGACGGGTACTACGAGTGGCAGGCCACCGAGCGGGGCCCGAAGACGCCGTACTTCCTGCACGGGCCGGAGCCGCTGGCCGCCGCGGGGCTGTACGAGCTCTGGCGTGACCACAGCCGCGCCGACGACGACCCCGCGCGCTGGCTGTGGACCGTCACGATCATCACGCGCCCCGCGACCGACGCGCTCGGCCACATCCACGACCGCTGCCCGGTGCTGCTCCCCCGCCCGCTGTGGGACGAGTGGCTGGACCCGGCGATCACGGCGGCGGACGAGGTCGGCGCGATGCTGGTGAACGTCCCGGAGCCGCACCTCACCCCGCGCGAGGTGGGCCGCGCCGTCGGCAACGTCGCCAACGACGGCCCCGAGCTCGTCGAGCCCGTGGCGCCGGAGCCGACGGCCTGAGCGCCCCGCTCGCCGGGCCGCGTCAGCTGCGGTAGCGGCTCACCATCGGGCAGTCGAACGGGTCGCGCGCCGCGAGGCCCACCTCGTTGAGGTACCGCACGACGATCCGGTACGACTCGAGCAGCGTCGTCTCCGTGTACGGGACCCCGTGGGTCGCGCAGTGCTCCCGGACGATCTCCCGGGCCCGCGCGAGGTGCGGGCGCGGCATGCTCGGGAACAGGTGGTGCTCGATCTGGTAGCTGAGCCCGCCGAGCAGCATGCTCATCGGCGTCCCGCCGGAGATGTTCCGCGAGGTCAGCACCTGCTTGGACAGGAAGTCGAGCTTGCTGTCGGCCGGGATGATGGGCATGCCCTTGTGGTTGGGGGCGAACGACGCGCCCATGTAGACGCCGAACACGGCGAGCTGCACCCCGAGGAACGCCGCCGCGAGCCCCAGGGGCAGGAACCACACGACCACGGCGACGTTCGCGGTGAGCCGCAGCGCCAGCACCACGAGCTCGGTGACGCGCTCGCGCGGGTTGCGGTCGTCGGTGCGGGCGATCGACGACCTGATCGAGGTCACGTGCAGGTTCAGGCCCTCGAGCAGCAGCAGCGGGAAGAACGCCCAGCCCTGCACCCGGGCGAACGCGGCGCGCCAGCCCGTGCGGGTGGCGGCGGCGTCCGGGTGGAACGCCAGGGCCTCCATGTCGATGTCCGGGTCCTTGCCGACCTTGTTCGGGTTGGCGTGGTGCTTGTTGTGCTTCGACACCCACCAGGTGTGGCTGACGCCGACGACGCCGTTCGCCAGGACGCGACCGAGCCGGTCGTTCGCGGGGCCGGACCGGAACACCTGCCGGTGCGAGGCCTCGTGCGCGACGAACGCGAACTGCGTCAGCAGCACGCCCAGACCCGCCGCGACCAGCAGCTGGAACCACGAGTCGCCCAGCAGCACGAACGCCACCCCGAGCCCGGCGAGCAGCACGCCGAGCACGACGAGCAGCGTCACGTAGAAGCCGCGGGTGCGCTCCAGCAGCCCCGCCTCCCTGATCTGGGCCGACAGCGTCTGGTAGCTGCCGGTCGCGGCCTCCTGGCCGCGACGAGTCCGGGTGGTCAGGGGTGTGGTGCTCACAGGCGCTCCGGGTGTCGGGTGTCGGCCGGGCCAGCCGATCAGGGGCGAGCGGACGCTCGACGTGCGGACGCCGACACAGTACGTCGGCTGCCTGTTCCACGCGCGTGCGGGCGCGCGCGTCGCGGCGCGTGGTGCGTCACGTGAAGTCGGGCTCCCATCCTCGGGCTGTCCTTGCTAGGCTGTTCCTCGTAGTCGCAGTGTTTCGCTGTGGTCTCTCCCGCGGGTTCGCCCGCGCGGCGCTCTCAGGAGCGGCGGACCACGACCCACCGTGAATACCGGTCCTGGGTCGTCTGGGGTCGCACCAAACCTGAAGGAGTACACATGGCCACCGGAACTGTGAAGTGGTTCAACGCCGAGAAGGGCTTCGGCTTCATCGCGCCCGACGGCGACGGCCCGGACGTCTTCGCCCACTACTCGGCGATCACGACCAGCGGCTACCGCTCCCTCGACGAGGGCCAGAAGGTCCAGTTCGAGGTGACGCAGGGCCCCAAGGGTCCGCAGGCGTCGGAGATCACGCCGCTCTGATCTGAGCGCCGTACCGACAAGAGCCCCCCGCGACCTGGTCGCGGGGGGCTCTTGCGTGTCCGGATGCTGCGTGCCCGGATGCTGCGGGTCCGGCGGCGCCGGGTCCGGGGCTCTGCCCCGGACCCGGCCGGTCAGACGTTGCGGTACTGACGGACCATCGGGCAGTCGAACGGGTCGCGCGCCGCGAGCCCGACCTCGTTGAGGTACCGCACCACGATCCGGTACGAGTGCAGGAGGGTCGTCTCCGTGTAGGGGACGCCGTTCTCCGCGCAGTGCGCGCGGACCAGCCGGCGGGCGCGCAGCAGGTGCGGGCGCGGCATCGACGGGAACAGGTGGTGCTCGATCTGGTAGTTGAGCCCGCCCATGAGCATGCTCATCCACGTCCCGCCGGAGATGTTGCGGGACGTCAGCACCTGCTTGGACAGGAAGTCCAGCCGGCTGTCGGCCGGGATGATCGCCATGCCCTTGTGGTTCGGGGCGAACGACGCCCCCATGTACACGCCGAACACGGCGAGCTGCACCCCGAGGAACGCCGCCGCGAGGCCCAGCGGCAGGAACCACACCACCACGGCGACGTACACCGACAGCCGCACGGCCAGCACCACGAGCTCGATGACGTTCGCGCGGCTGATCCGCCGGCTGCCGGGCTCCCGCTCCAGCAGCGACCGGATCGACGTGGCGTGCAGGTTGAGGCCCTCGAGCGTCAGCAGCGGGAAGAACGCCCAGCCCTGCACGCGCGTCAGCGCCGCGAGGAACCCCGTGCGGGTCGCGGCGGACTCCGGCAGGAACGAGATCGTGTCCATCTCGATGTCCGGGTCCTTGCCGACCTTGTTCGGGTTGGCGTGGTGCCGGCTGTGCTTGGTCATCCACCACGAGTGGCTGATGCCCACCACGCCGTTCGCCAGCACGCGCCCGAGCCGGTCGTTCGCCGGGCCCGACCGGAACACCTGCCGGTGCGACGCCTCGTGCGCGACGAACGCGAACTGGGTCAGCACCACCCCGAGCGCCCCCGCGATCAGCAGCTGGAACCACGAGTCCCCCAGCAGCACGAACCCGGCGACCAGCCCACCGAGCGCGACCCCGAGGGCGACGAGCAGCCCGATGTAGAACGTGGGCGTGCGCTCCAGCAGGCCGGCCTCGCGGATGCTGGCGGACAGCGCGTGGTAGGAGCCGGTCGCGGCCTCCTGCCGGCGCGGGCGCGCGGCGGGGGCGACGGTCGAGGTGGTACTGGTCACTGGCACGCTCCGGGGCGTCGACGTCGACTTCCCAGCCGGGGGTGTGAGCGGGCGCTCGCCGTGCAGATGCCCCCACCCTACGGTGCCGTAGGTTCGCGTGCGGGGTGAACACGCACATGCACAGGTTGCGCGCAGGATCTCCCCGGGACGTCGGTCCGGGTCGGAGCGCTCCCCGGCGTGAGGGGATGGGCGCATGACCGGCGTCGACCTCCTCTGGATCCCGCTCGGCGCGGGCGGGTCGCCGATCGTGCGCCTCAGCGGCCGGCTCTACGAGGGCCTCGCCGCCCGCCGCGGACGGCGACCACCGTGCGGGCTCGTGCACGCGGCCCTGGAGGTGCGGCCCGGGGGGCCGGCCGTGACGGTCGAGGTCACGCCCGTGTGGGGGCAGCCGGCCGGGCCGCGCGGCGTCGTCACCACCGGTCCGGTCGGTGCGCCGGTGCTGGGACGGTCGCGGTTCTTCCGCTACGAGGTGCGTTGCTGGGCGGGCGGCACCATCCCGGACGCGGCGTGGGCCGTCGAGCGCTCGGTCGTCGCCAACGACGCCCCGACGGCCCTGCGGCTGCTCGACGCGGCGCCCGGGCTCCCCCGGCACACCTGGGGACGGGATCCCGGGGCGGCGGGCGACATGTGGACGTCGAACTCGGTGGTCGCGTGGCTGCTCGCGCGAGCCGGGGTCGACACCGCGCGGTGCGGACCGCCGGCGGGGTGCCGCGCGCCCGGGTGGGACGCGGGGGTGGCCGCCGCCCACCGAGGCCCGTGAGCACCGGGGTGCCCGGGCGGCCCGTCAGGGCGTGACGTCGACCGACAGCACGCGGTCGTCCTCCGGCCCCGGCGTCCCGCGGCCGTCGGTGTTGCTCGTGACGAACCACAGCCGACCGTCGGGCGCGACGGTCACGTCCCGCAGCCGCCCGTACTCCCCCGGGTACCGATCCGTCGACGCGCCGAGGTCGGCGACGGGCACCGCCCGCAGCCGGCTCCCCCGGAGGTTCGCGAGGTACAGCGTGCCGTCGAGGTGGGTCATCCCCGACGGGCTCGCCTCGTCCGGGGTCCACTGCTGCACCGGGTCGGTGAAGCCGTCCCGGCGGGCGACGCCCTCCACGACCGGCCACCCGTAGTTGCCGCCGGGGGTGATGACGTTCAGCTCGTCCCAGGTGTCCTGGCCGAACTCGGTGGCGTACATGGTGCCGCGGTCGTCCCACGCCAGCCCCTGCGGGTTGCGGTGCCCGTAGCTCCAGACCGGCGACGCCCGGAACGGGTTGTCGGCGGGGACGTCCCCGTCGGGTGTCAGCCGGAGGATCTTGCCCGCCAGCGACTGGAGGTCCTGCGCCTGCTCGCGCCTGCCGGCGTCGCCGACGGTGACGTACAGCATGCCGTCGGGCCCGAACGCCAGGCGCCCGCCGTCGTGGTGACGCGCGGCGGGCATGCCCTCGATCACCGTGGTCGGCTCCCCCAGCGCGAGCGCACCCGCCTGCCCCGACACGTCGTAGCGCTGGACGCGGTTGCCGTCCTCGGCCGTGGAGTACACGTAGAGCCGGTCGCGCCCGTCGACCGCCAGGCCCAGCAGGCCCGCCTCCCCACCGGGGCGCACACCCGCGACGACCCCGACCTCGCGGGTGGAGCCGTCCGCGGTCAGCTCGACGATGCGTGCGCTGTCCCGCTCGGCGACCAGGGGCGTGCCGCCGACGAAGACGACCGACCACGGGGCGTCCAGGCCGGACGCGACGGTCCGGGGCGCGGGGCCGGACGACGCGGTCGCGACACCCGGGGTCGGCGTCGGCCCGGGGCTGGTGCATGCGGCCAGCACGGACGCGACGACGACGGCGACCAGCGCGGCGGCGGGACCGGTCCTCCTCACGCGACGCCCCCTCCCGCACACCGGCCCCGCGGCGGAGCGGCTCAGCGGCTCCGCCGCGGGGTGAGCTCGACCTGCCTGCGCGCCCCGTCGGCGGTGGCCACCCCGGCAGCGTCCCAGGCCGCCGGAGGTGACGCCAGGTGGGGCCGGCGCCCGCCCCGACCCGCGGCGGACGGACTACGACGTGGGCCTGCTGAACAGGTTCACCAGGTTCCCGTCCGGGTCCCGGAACAGCGCGGACCGGTTCCCCCACGGCATGGTCGACGGCGGCAGGACGACGTCGTGGAGCTCCGGCTGGAGCCGCGCGAACTCCGCGTCGACGTCGGCGACCTCCAACTCGACGACGACGGAGCGGTTCGCCGCCGGGGAGACCGCGCCGCCGAGCATCGCGACCGTCGCCGGGGCGGCGATCGCGAGAGTCGCCCCGGGGCCGGTGAACTGCGCGAAGACAGGTGCCGGGCGCGTGGCGACCTGCCCCGTGACGCGCTCGTAGAACGCGGCGAGCCGGTCGACGTCGTCGGTGATGATGCGGATGGATGCGAACGACACAGGGGCCTCCGGGTGCTGGTGCGGGATCGACCCCACCAGCCTCGACCCGCGCCGCGACACCGTCCTGTCGGTGTTTGCGCGGGACCTCGTCAGGACGCGTCGTCGACGACGGGCCGGAGCGTCCCCAAGGGGATGTCGAGGTCCTCCCACCGGAGCTCACGCGGCTGCGGGTGCTCGTCGGTCAGCTCGACGGACACCATCCGGTCGCCACGGAACGCCCGGACGCCGCCACGGAGCCGGCACCAGGCGACGAGATACCAGTCACCGCCCTTGCCGATCGACCCGAGCGGTTCCACCTCGCGCAGCGTCTCGGCGCCGTCCCGGTCCCGGTACACCAGACGCACGACCCGGTCGCCTCGGAGCGCGGCCCCGAACGCCGCCGGCACCTGGGCGCCGTCCTCCGGTTCGAGCAGGCGCACACGCCCGGCCACAGCGGTCGCACGCCCGGCGTCGCCAGCCGGCATCACCGCCAGGAGCTTCCGGAGCGCCGACCCGGCCGACCGCCGGAACGGTCCCCGTCCCAGCGCGCCGAGGCCGACGACCACGGCCAGGGCCTCGTCGGGCGTGAACGACATCGGACCGAGCGTCGCGGCCGGGTCGAGCGTGTACCCACCGGCGCGGCCGGTGTCCGCCCAGATCGGCACGCCCGCCTGCTGCAGCGCGGACAGGTCCCGCTCGACCGTCCGGACGGAGACCTCGAACCGCCCGGCGAGCCAGCGCGCGCTCCGGCGACGCGGCGACGCGGCACGCAGCTCCTCGACGAGGGCGTACAGGCGGTCGGTCCGGTTCACGACGCGATCATGCCCGCTCGGTGCGTCCGCGCGCCGCTCCGCGTGCGTCACCGGGACGGTGCGGGCCCCGTCACGCCGCGTCCGTCCTCGTCGATCCGGCGTGGCCGGAGCCGCCGCGACGGGCAAGCCGCCCTGCGAGGAGCTGCTCAGCTCGGCTCGGCGAACACGGGCCGCTGGAACCGCCGCTCGTACCGGCGGATGCACCCGGTGCTCCGCGCCAGCTCGTACGCCTCGATGCACTCCGCGTCCGTCTCCGCTGCGGTCCGGTAGCGCTCGTAGTCCGCGAGCGACGGGAACGTGAACAGGGCGAACGCCTCGTCGTTGTCCCCCTCCGCCGGCAGGAAGTAGCCGTGGTGGTCTCCGCCGAGGCGGTTCACCAGCCGGATCCAGCGCTCGGCGTAGTCGGAGAAGACGTCGATCTGCTCGGGGTCGATCTCGTAGCGCAGGTGGATGGTGATCATCGCGCGATCATGGCATCCACCTGCGAGCCGGTCGGCGAGCGGGCCGCCAGATGGGAAGACGACGACCGCGACGCGCGCCCTGCGACGTCAGGCCCGGTGCCCGTCCTGCACCACGCGGGCGATGTGCAGAGCGAGGTACGACACCTCGTCGGGTGTCAACGGTGCCCGCAGCCGCAGCTCGACCAGCTGGGCGAGCCGCTCGGCGGTGTCGACCGCCTCGGGGTAGGTCTGACGGATCGCCTCGCCGACGGAGGAGTGCCGCGCGTCGGCGAGCTGGCGGCGCTGCTCGATCCGGACGAACAGGTAGCGCAGGTGGGTGATGAACCGGCCGACGCTGACCCCGCCGGCGTCGAGCGTGACGTCGTGCGCGCTGGCGACGACGTCGAGGAACTGCTGGATGAGCCCGGTCATCGTGTAGCTGAACGCGAGGTCGCCGGTCGAGACGCCGGCGTTGACGAGGTGCAGGGCCAGCCCGACCGCCTCGGCCACGGGCAGCGGGGTCGGCACCCGGGCGTTGATGGCGGCGACGAGCGCGGAGGCCTGGGCGTGCTCCTGCGCGTACAGGTTGGTGACCTCGGCGAGCAGGGGGTACTCCACGGCCTGGCCGACCTCCGCGCGTCGCAGCGCGAAGCTCACGTGGTCGGCCATCGCGACGATCACCGCCGGTCGGCTCGCGAGCGCCCCCAGGCCGACCTCGACGAGCGCGTCACCGACGAGCTGGACGTGCTCGGGCGGGATGCTCGCCAGCAGCCCCGCCAGGTGGTCGGGGTCCCGGCCGGGGTCGGGCCGGAAGACCCGGACGACCCGGTCGCGGTCGACCTGGTCCCCGGGTCGGCTCTGGAACCCCAGACCGCGGCCCGTGAGGATCACCTCGGTGCCGGACTCGTCGCGCGCGAGGACGAGGTTGTTGTTGAACACGCGGAGGATGTCCACGTCGCTCCTCAGCAGACGGAACCGGGTGGAGGCCGGGGTCCGGGCGGTCGCGCGTGGGCCGCGCCCGGAGGCACGGCCCACGCGGGGCGGTCAGGGCTCGACGTCGATCACGACGGCGCCGGGCACGACGGTACCTGCGGGCCGGGGCGTGACGCTCGCCAGGGTGCGCGCGTTGATCACCGTGACGACGGTGGTCGTGTCGAAACCGGCCGCGCGGACCGCGTCGAGGTCCACGGTCACGAGCCGGTCGCCGGCCGAGACGCGCTGCCCCTTGACGACGGCGAGGTCGAACCCCGTGCCGGCCATCTTGACCGTGTCGATGCCGACGTGGACCAGGACCTCCACGCCGTCGGCCGTCATGAGGCCGAATGCGTGCCCGGTGTCGGCGACGGTGACGAGCTCGCCGGAGACGGGCGCCACGACGACGCCGTCCGTGGGAACCAGACCGACGCCGTCCCCGAGCGCCTTCGAGGCGAACACCGCGTCGTCGACCTCGTCGAGCGGGACGATCGACCCGGCGACGGGCGCGAGCACCGCGCTGGTGGGTCCGGCGTCCGGGGTCCGGGGTGCGCCGGGTCCCGAGGCCGCCTCCCGCGCGAGGTCGGCCTCGGCCTGAGCCCGCTCCGCCAGGGCCTCGGCGCGCTGCTCCGGCGTGCGGTAGTCCGAGACGATCACCAGCACCATCGACACGGCGAACGCCGCCGCGACGGCGATGAGGTACACGGGCATCGGGCTGAACACCGGGATGGTCAGCAGCGAGGTGAACGCGAAGGCGTTGGTGTCCACACCGCCGAGGACGCCGATGATGACGCCGCCGACGAGGCAGCCGACGAGCATCCGCGGGTAGATGCGCTTGAAGCGCAGGTGGATGCCGTAGAGCGACGGCTCGGAGATGCCGCCGAGCAGGCCGGCGGCCAGCGCCCCGGTCGCCGTCTGGCGCATCTGCACGTCCTTGTCCCGCACGGCGAGGACGAGCACGCCGGCGGTGGCGCCGAAGCAGGCGAAGTTCCACGCGCCCATGGGGCCCTGGATGAAGTCGTAGCCGAGGGTGTTGAGGTTCACCAGCATCAGCGCGTTCAGGGGCCAGTGCAGGCCGAGCGGGACCAGGAACGGGTAGATCAGCGGGATGACGATCGCGAACACGATCGGCGCGTTGCCGTTGAGCCACGCGAGGCCGTCGCCGAGTCCCGAGCCGAGCCAGATCCCCAGCGGGCCGAGCAGGAACGCCGTCACCGGGATCATCACGACCATCGACAGGAACGGCACGAACACCATCTGGATGTTCTCGGGGAACACCCGCTTGAGCAGCCGGTACACCGGCGCGAGGGCCGCGACCATGATCAGCGGCACGAACACCTGGCCGCCGTAGTCGTTGAGCTGCATCGGCAGGCCGAACACGTCCGCGACGCACGCCGTGGTGCCGAGGGTCGCGTTGGTGGTGCACGCGGTCGTCGCCGCGTCCGTCAGCGAGAGGAAGTTCGGCGTCATCACGGCCGCCATCACCGTGGCGCCCAGCCACGGGTCGACCTGCAGCTTCTTCGCCGCGTTGTACGCGACCATGATCGGCAGGAAGTAGAACACCGCCCGCCACATCGCGTCGACGAACACCCACGTCGCGGGCTTGTCGTCCGCGCGGAAGTCGACGACCCCGATCGCGTCGAGCACCGCGGCGAACGCGATGATCAGAGACGCGCCGAGCAGCACGCCGAGCAGCGGCCGGAACGAGTCCGACAGGTACTCGAAGACGGCGTCGAGCCAGGCGACCTTGCCCCGCGCCTTCGCCCGGGCGGCCGCCTTCACGTCGGCGTCGGACTGCTGGCCGGCCACCACCCCGGCCATCGTGGGCAGGTGCATGATCTGCGTGAACACCGTCTGCACCGCTCCGCCGATCACCACCTGGTAGCGCTCGCCGGACTGCGGGACGGCGCCGATCACGCCGGGGATGGACTCCACGGCTCGCTGGTCGACGACCGAGGCGTCACGGAGCTCGAAGCGCAGGCGGGTCGCGCAGTGGGTGAGGCTGAGGACGTTCGACGGCCCTCCGACCGCCCTGATGATCTCCTCGGCCCTGTCGCGCGTCGTCGCGGACGTCATGTGCACTCCTCGTCGAGAGTCGTCGTCCGGGCACAAAAAAGACCTGAGTCGCATTGCTGCGGCTCAGGTCTTGCCCCGCGACGACGGCGGGTAACAACCCTGGGAACTCAGGTTCGAGGAAGGACGCTAGCACCCGCTTTCCCGCGCCCACCCGGGACCAGAGTCCTAGGCATCGGCTGCCCTTGATCGCCTTTCGACCGGCGTCCCCGCCGCGTTTGACCCCGCCCGTTCTGACGCCGTACAACTGGCGCACCAGGGTTGTTACTGAGCGGATCAGGCAAGACCTGAGGCACCGGCAGGAGTCGGACGTCTCAGGTCTTTTTTGTTGCCCTGGCAGCGCCGCCCCGCGTCGGGCGGCGTGACGAGAAGGGACTTCCCATGCCTCAGCGACGAGCAGTTCTGGCGACCACCTCGGGTCTGCATGCCCGCCCCGCCGCGCTCCTGACCCGGCGCGTGGCCGACGGCGGCCACCTCGTGCACATCGCGCGCGAGGGCCAGCCGGGCGTGGACGCGAGCAGCATCCTCCTGGTGATGGGGCTGCGCCTGCAGCACGGCGAGGCGGTCGAGCTGACGTGCGACGCACCGGACGCCGAACCGCTGCTGGACGAGCTGGCGGAGCTCCTCGCGACCGATCTCGACGCGGTGGAGCTGGCATGAGCCCCGCGGTCGAGACGACGGCGGACGCGGTGCTGCGCGGGATCGGGGTCGGTCGCGGAGTCGCGCTCGCGCCGGTCGCGCTCGTCGCACCCCCGCCGGACGTGCCCGCGGACGAGCCGGCGCCGCTCGACCCGGTCGCGGCCGAGGCCCGGGTGCGCGCGGTGCTCGCGGACGTCGGCGCCGACCTGCGGACCCGGTCGGCAGCCACGGGGAACCCCGACCTGCGGGACATGCTGGACGCCGCGGCGACGATGGCGTGCGACCCCGCCCTCGCGGCGGAGGCGGCGCGCCTGGTGCACGCCGGCACCGGCCCCGCGGGTGCCGTCGACCGGGCCGTGGAGGGCTTCGCCGCCGTGTTCGCGGCCGCCGGCGGGGACCTGGCCGAGCGGGCGACGGACCTGCGCAGCGTCCGGCACCGCGCCGTCGCGCGCCTGCTCGGCGTGCCGGAGCCGGGCCTCGCGCCGCTGGACGGCCCCGCCGTCGTGGTGGCGGACGACCTGTCCCCCGCCGACACCGCCGCCCTGGACCTGACGCGCGTCGCCGCGATCGTCACCGAGCGTGGCGGGCCGACCAGCCACACCGCGATCGTCGCCGGGCAGCTCGGGCTCCCGTGCGTCGTCCGGGTCGCCGGCGCGACCACGCTGGCCGCCGGGACGCCGGTGCTCGTCGACGCCGCGGCGGGCACCGTCGAGATCGACCCGCCCTCGTCGGCGGTCGATCTGGTCGTCCGGCGTGCCGAGAACGAGCGCGTGATCGCCGGGTCGACGGGGCCGGGGAGCACGGCCGACGGCCACCGCGTGCCGCTGCTGGCGAACGTCGGCACCCCGGCCGACGCGCGGGCGGCCGCCGGCCGGACCGAAGGGGTCGGGCTGTTCCGCACGGAGGTGCTGTTCCTCGACGCGCGCACCGAGCCGACGCTCGACGAGCAGACCGCCGCCTACGCCGAGGTCATCGACGCCTCCGCAGGCCGCAAGGTCGTCGTCCGCACGCTCGACGCGGGCGCGGACAAGCCGCTGGCGTTCGCGAACCAGACGGTCGAGGAGAACCCGGCACTCGGGGTCCGTGGCTATCGCCTGGTCCGGTCGCTCCCGGGGATCGTCGAGCGGCAGCTGCAGGCGCTCGGCGCTGCCGTCGCCGCGCTGCCGGACGCGCGACGCGACGACGTCTGGGTGATGGCGCCGATGATCGCCACCGCCGCGGAGGCCCGCGACTTCGCGGCTGCCGCACGCGCCGCCGGGATCCGGAAGGTCGGCGTCATGGTCGAGGTCCCCGCCGCCGCGCTCCGTGCCGAGGCGATCCTGGTGGAGGTCGACTTCGTCTCTCTCGGCACCAACGACCTCGCCCAGTACACGATGGCGGCCGACCGGCTGCGCGGGGAGCTCGCCGACCTGCTCGACCCGTGGCAGCCGGCGGTGCTCGCCCTGGTGCACGCCACAGCGCGGGCCGGAGCCGCGACCGGCAGGCCGGTCGGGGTGTGCGGGGAGTCCGCGAACGACCCGCTCATGGCCCTGGTGCTCGCCGGGCTCGGCATCACCAGCCTGTCCATGGCCGCGGGCCGGGTCCCCGCGGTCCGGTACGCGCTGCGCGCGCACACGCTCGAGGAGTGCCGCGCCATGGCGGAGGCGGCGGTCACCGCCCCCGACGCCCTCTCGGCTCGCGGGGCGGTCCGCGCCGCCCTTCGCCCGGAGGTCGCCCGGGTGCTGCTCGGCGAGAGCTGACGCCGCTCCCGGCGCCTCGGGTCGAGGCGCCGGGAGCGGTCAAGGTCGAGAGGTTCCGGGAACCGAGGCCGGTCACCGAGCGAGCGACCGCCCTCGTCGGGCTGCTCACCGTGCTGGCCATGGGCACCGCGTCGCCGTGATGGAGGCCGGGTCCGGGGCAGCCGCGGGCGGCGTCCCTGATCAGCTCGCCGCCGTCCGCGTGATCGCGTCCCGCCGCCCCAGGACCAGCGTCAGCAGCACGGCGGCGAAGGTGACGCCCGCGGCGACAATCCCGAGGGCGCCGTAGCCCGGGCCGCCGATCACCCAGCCCCCGAGCAGGGCACCGATCCCGGTGCCCAGGGAGATGACCGAGGAGTTCAGCGCGACGACCAGCTGCCCGTGCCGCCCGCTGAGGGACAGGAGCACGTTCTGCAGCGGCGAGTTCATCGCCCACGCCGCGAAGCCCCAGAGGGAGAACACGGCGATGACCGCGACCGGGCTGACGGCGGCGGGGGCGAGCAGCACGAGGGCCAGCGTGGACGCCGTCAGCGCGATCGTGATGCTGCGTCCCGGGCCGTAGAGGTCGGCCAGCCACCCGCCCGCGACGTTCCCGGCGACGCCGGCGACGCCGTAGGCGAGGAGCACCCCGCTGAGCAGCACGCCCGCGATCCCGGCGGTCTCCGTGAGCAGGGGCGACGCGTACGTCTGCACCATCATGGCGCCCGCGGTCTCGAGCGACGAGACGGCCAGGGCGACCGCGACGAGGCCGACGGCGGCGCGCCGCCCCGGTCCGGGCCCGGACGCGCCGGATCCGCCGTGCGGGTCGGCGCCCCGCGCCCGCGCGTCCGCGCCTGCGCGAACGAGCGTCAGCACGCTCACCAGCGCGACGGCCGCGAGGCCGGCGACGAGCGCGTAGACCCCGCGGTACCCGAGCAGCGGGCCGAGCAGGTTGCCCGCCGGGGCGCCCAGGACCGTCGCGGTGGTCAGCCCGCCGAAGACGGTCGCGACCGCGCGACCGCTGCCGCCGGGTGGGGCGAGCCTCGCGGCGAGCACCGTCGCGGTCGGGGTGAACCCGCCCGCGGCGACCGCCGACAGGGCGCGCAGGACGGCGACGGCCGTGGGGGTGGTGGCGAGCGCCGTGCCGACGGCCGCGAGCGCGAACAGCGCGAGCGCGGTGCCCATCAGCACCTGGCGAGGGACGCGCCGCACGAGGAGGGTGAGCAGGGGCGTCGAGATCGCGTAGGTGAACCCGTAGACGCTCACCAGCGTCCCGACCTGGCTGACCGAGATGCCGAGGTCGGCCGACACGGTGGGGACGAGGCCGGCCATCACGTACGACCCGAACCCGATGGCGAACGTGCCGGTGGCGAGCGGCCAGAGCCGGGCGCGCCGCGCCGGGCCGTCGACCGCGACGGCGGGGTCGGCGACGCCGGCGGTCACGCGGGCACCGGCGTGCGGGTCCGCGGCCCGGTGCCCGTCAGCGCGGCCGCAGCAGCGCCGCCGGTGGGCGGCGGACCGTCGAGCGCTGTCCACGCGCCGGGGCCGGCGACCGTGAGCACGCGCGCCGCCACGTCGATCGCGGCGGCGTCGGCGGACGGCCGGGTCAGCACGGTGACGCCGACGCGCTCGCCCGGGACGCCGGGGTCGACCGGGACGGCGACCGCCGCGTACCCGAACAGGTTGCAGAAGTTGGTGAAGGTCCCGAGCCGCGCGTTGACCGCGACCGGTTCCGCCGCGACCTCGGCGAGCGTCGGGTGGTGGGTCGTGGTGGGCAGCAGCAGGGCGTCGACGTCGGCCAGCGCGCGCTCCGCCTCGGCCCGGAGCTCGGCGAGCCGGACGAGGTCCGCGGCGTACCGGTGGGCGGGCAGGGTGCCGGCCGCCCGGATGATGCCGGCGACGACGGGGTCGAGCCCCGCGGGTCCTGCGTCGACGAGGTGCCCGACGGCGGCGTACCGCTCGGCGACGAACGCGCCGTCGTACAGCAGGCGCGCGGCGGCGAGGAACGGCGTCAGGTCGATCTCCCGGATCGCGTGCCCGGCGGCGCGCAGCGCCAGGACGTGTGCGTCGAACGCCTCGCGCCAGAGCGGGCTCAGCGCGGCGAGGTCGGCGGCGCGCGGGACCGCGAGGACCGCGTGCTCCGGGGCGGCGCGGGGCGCGTCGTCCGGCACCGGGCGGGCCAGGGCGTCGAGGCCGTCCGGCCCGGACATCAGCGCGACCGCTCGCGCCGCCAGCGTGAGGTCGCGGGCGAGGACGCTCACGCAGTCCAGCGACCGGCACGCCGGCAGCACGCCGGTGGTCGGCACCAGGCCGGGGGTGGGCTTCACACCGACGACGCCCTGGAGGGCGGCGGGCACCCGGCCGGAGCCCGCGGTGTCGGTGCCGAGGGCCAGGTCGACGATCCCGAGCGCGACCGCGACGGCCGACCCGGACGACGAGCCGCCCGAGATCCGGTCGAGGTGGTCGGCCGACCGGACCGGTCCGTACGGGCTGCGCGTGCCGACCAGGCCGGTCGCGAACTGGTCGAGGTTCGTCTTGCCCAGCACCACCGCGCCGGCGTCGCGGAGGCGGGCGACGGCGGTCGCGTCGGCGTCCGGTGTCCAGGCGACGCCCGGGCACGCCGCGGTGGTGGGCAGGCCGGCGACGTCGATGTTGTCCTTGACGGCGAGCAGCCGGCCGGCCAGCGGCAGGTCCTCGCCCGCCGCCGCCCGTGCCGCCTGCGCCCGGACGTCCGCCTCGACGTCCGCCCGGGGGCGCAGGTGGATCCACACCTCGGGCCGGTCGACCTCGGCGATCCGCGCGTAGGCGCGCTCCACGGCGGCCAGTCCCGCGGGGAGCACGCTCACGCCGCTCCCCCGGCGGCCGCCGCGGGCTCGGTGACGACCATCCGCACGGGCGTCGGGTCGAACCCGTTGCACGGGTTGTTGACCTGCGGGCAGTTCGACACCAGCACCAGCACGTCGCGCTCGGCCCGGAGCGTCAGGGAGAGCCCGGGCGAGGAGATGCCGTCGACGATGCCGAGCGAGCCGTCGGCCTCCACCGGGACGTTCATGTACCAGTTGATGTTGCTGACCAGGTCCCGCTTCCCGAGGCCCCAGCGGGCGCCCTCGGCGAGGAAGTTCTCGACGCAGGCGTGCTGGTGGACGGTGTGGTGCCCGTACCGCAGCGAGTTCGACTCCTTGCTGCACGCGCCGCCGATGGTGTCGTGGCGGCCGACCTCGTCGTGCACGAGCGTCATGAGGGCGTCCCCGGTGCCGGCCCGCAGGACGGAGCCCTGGACGAGGTAGACGTTGCGCTGCGCCGCGATCGTGTCCGGTGCGGAGTACCGGACGGACGTGTCGTGCGCGTCGTACACCAGGCAGTCGACCGCCTGGTTGCCCTCCAGGTCGACGATCGTCAGCTCCTGGCCCGCGCGGACCACCGCGGACCACGGCGACCGGCGCGGGACGACCTGGTCGAGCACGACGGCGGCGCCGGAGAGCCGCGCGGGCAGCGGCTCGGCGGCCGGGGTGGGGCTGGTGGGAGCGATTGTCATGGTCACAGTCCCCTCGCGCGGGCGTAGTCGGTGGTGGTGGCGAAGGCGCGCGCCGCCTCGGGCGTGGCGGCGGCCTCGGGGGCGTCGGGACCGGCCGGGGCCCCGCGCCAGGCCCGCAGCCGCAGGGGCGTCGACACGTACTCCGCGCGGGGGTCGACCGGGTGCGGCACGTTCGCGAGCAGCACCACGCAGGGCAGCTCCAGCCGCAGCCGCACCCGCGCGCCCGCGCCGACGGACCCGGTGAACTCCGTGGTGCCGTCGCCGGCGATGCGCACCCCCTGGAAGAACGACAGGCTCGGCGGCACGTCGCGCGCGTCGAGCCCGTTCTTCAGCGCGGCGAGCAGGAGCAGCTCCCGCCCCGCGGGGGTCCCGCCCTGCGGCGAGCCGTCGCCGTACCGGGCCTCGTTCGCGGCCTTCGAGGACGTCCCGGCGAAGGTGTCGTGGTGACCCGAGGTGTCCTCGACCACCGTGGCCAGCACGCGGCCACGGTCGGACAGCAGCATCGAGCTGGCGCCGAGGTACGCCTGCCACTGGATCTTGACCGTGTCGGCGACGTTGAGGCGCTCGTCGGGCTGCGCGGCGTTCACCAGCACGAGGTGGGCGCACGCGTCGCCCTCGAGGTCGGTCAGCTCGAGCACGGAGCCGCGGGCGAGCGTCAGGGTGGTGTAGTTCCCGCCGGCGACGGTCTCCGCGTGCAGCCGGTCGGCGGACGCGACGCCGGCGGGCCAGTCGGGCGCGCCGGCGGCCGGCGCGATCGGCATGGTGGCGACGACCGTGCCGCCCTGGGCGCGCGCGTGGTCGCGGGCTCCCAGCGGCGAGGCGGTGGAGATGCTGGTCATCGGGTCCTCCTCAGACGGCCTGGGCGGTGGTGGCGAGCGCGCGCTGCACCTCGGGGTTCGGGGTGGCGGTGGCCAGCCACTCCTGCACCTCGTCCGCCGTGACCAGCGCGTCGCGCTGCAGGTAGTGGATGGCGCGCAGCGCGGCGTCGTGCGCCTCCTGCGTCGAGCCGCCGACCCCGTCGGTGACGACCCGCACCCGGTAGTCGTGCTGGTGGGCGTCGACCGCGGTGTAGTGGATGCACACGTCGGTCAGACCGCCGACGAGGATGACGGTCTCGGCCTGGTACGCCTTGAGCACGATCTCCAGCTCCGTGCCGAAGAACGCGGAGTACCGGCGCTTGCGGATGAGGAACTCCTCCGGCTGCGGGACCAGGCCGGGCGCGAGCTCGGTCTCGGCCCAGCCCTCCACGCAGTGCGGGCCCTCGGCGCCGTCCAGCTCACGGCCGATGTCGATGAGCGAGGGCTTGTGCACCTCCTGGATCCACACGACCGGGACGCCCTGCTCGCGGCACGCCGCGATGAGCGCACGCACCCGCGGCGCCCGCTCGGTGCGGCCGGGCATGTAGGGGATCTCGGTGCGGGACTCGGCGCGTTCGACGTCGCCGCCCTGGATGTCGACGACGATGAGCACGGCGTTGCCGGTGACGTTCATGCGAGTGGTTCCTTCCGGTGGTGCGGGACGGGGGCGACGCCGCTCAGGCGAGGGCGATGCGCCGGTCGGCGGCGGCCTGGAGGCAGTCGACGACCGTGTTGAGCAGGATGTAGACGACGCCGAGCAGCAGCGCGACGCCCGCGATGGCGGGGAAGTCGGAGGCCGCGACGGACTTGTCGAGGTAGGAGCCGACGCCCGGCCAGTCGAAGATCTTCTCGACGACCACCAGGCCGGCCAGGAGCATCCCGGCCTGGATGCCCGCCATCGAGAGGGTCGGGCCCAGGGAGTTGCGCACGGCGTGCCGGACGAGGATCTGCCGCTCGCTCATGCCCGCGGCCCGGGCGGTGCGGGCGTGGTCCGCGCTCATGTTGGCCTTCAGCCCGTCGACCAGCACGCGCCCGATGGCCACGGCCGGGGACACGGCCGCGCACAGGGCCGGGAGCACGAGGTGCGTGACCGCGTCGCCGGCCACGTCGAGGCGGCCGGCCAGCAGCCCGTCGAGGACGAGGAACCCGGTCGGCCCGGCGGGCGCGTCGCGCAGGCCGGTGCGACCGCCCGACGGCATCCAGCCGAGGTTCCCGTAGAAGACCAGCAGGGCGACCATCCCGAGCAGGAAGGTCGGGGCGGCGGCACCGCTGAGCAGGACGACCCGCACGACGCCGGCCCCCCGCCACGCGAGCGTGGTGAGCGCGGCGAACGCGACGCCCAGCAGCAGCGCGATGCCGAGCACCCACGCGGCGAGCTCCAGACTCGCCGGCAGCACCTGGGCGAGGTTGTCGGCGACCGGCGTCCGGCTGCGCAACGAGTTCTGCAGGTCGCCGTGCAGCAGCCCCTCCAGGTACGTGAGGTAGCGCTGCACGAGCGGCTCGTCCAGGCCGAGGCGCTCACGGGCGGACGCGACGGCGTCTGCCGAGGCGTTCGCACCGACGTACGCCTTGGCGGGGTCCACGCCGCTGACCTCCTGCAGGCCGAACAGGGCCATCGTCAGCGCGAGCAGGACCGCGAGGGTGGCGGCGACCCGCTTCACCACGAACATCACCACGTCAGGACCTCCGTCCAGGGGAGAGCACGGGCAGGCTGCGTCAGCGGGGCGGTCATCCACGCCCCCGGAGCAGGTCGCGGACGCCGTCGCCGGCGAGGTTGGCCGCCAGGGCGATGACCAGCACCGCGAGCCCGGGGAAGATCGGCACCCACCACGCCTGCAGCAGGTACGCCATGCCCTGCGCGGCCATCGCCCCGAGCTCGGGGGCCGGCGCGGGGGACGACAGGCCGATGAACGACAGCCCGGACAGGGCGACGACCAGGCCGCCGACGTCGAGGCTCGCGGCGACGACGATCGTCGACCGCACGCCGGGCAGCAGGTGCCGGGTGACGCGCTGACCCCACGGCGTGCCGGCCAGGCGCGCCGCCTCGAGGTGCGGGCGGGCGGCCAGGGCGCGGACCTCGCCGCGCACGAGGCGCGCGTACAGGGGCCACCAGACGACGGCGACGCCGACCAGCGCGCTGGTGAAGCTCGCGCCCAGAGCAGCGGCCACCGCCATCGCGATCACCAGGCCCGGCAGGGCGAGGAACAGGTCGGTCGTCCGCATCAGCAGCGAGTCGACCCAGCCCGGCAGGGCGCCGGCGAGCAGACCCACCAGCCCGCCGATCAGCACGCCCGACGTGATGACGACCGCCGCGGCCAGCAGGCTCGAGCGCATCCCGTAGAGCAGGCGCGACAGGACGTCATAGCCCAGCGCGTCCGTCCCGAGCAGGTGGCCGGGGCTTCCCGGCGCCAGGAACGCCTCCCCGCTGCGCAGCACCGGGGAGTGGGGCGCCAGCACCGGGGCGGCGAGCGCGACGAGCACGATGACGGCCAGGAGGCCGACGGCGAGCAGGTCCACCCCCAGGGCGCGGTGCCGGACGGCGGTCACCCGCGCCCAGCGGCGCGCGGCCCGGCCGGTGCCGCCACCCGCGGTGACGGTGAGATCGGCGGTGGTCACTTCACGGCTCCGATCGACGAGACGGCGGCGACCCGGTCACGGCGGTGCTGCGGGCCGGGGATCGCGCTGAGCAGCGTCCGCGTGTACGCGTGCTGCGGGCGGGAGCAGACGTCGTCGGTCGCTCCCAGCTCGACGATCCGCCCCTCGCGCATGACGGCGACGCGGTCCGCGACGATGCGTGCGGCCGCGAGGTCGTGCGTGACGAACAGCACCGACATCCCGAGCTCGCGGCGCAGCCGCCCGATGAGGTTGAGGACCGTGGCCGCGAGCGACACGTCCAGCGCGCTGGTCGGCTCGTCGCAGAGCAGGACGGTCGGCGGCACGATCACCGCGCGTGCCAGAGCGACCCGCTGCCGCTGGCCGCCCGACAGCTGGTCCCCGCGGGCACGGGCGGTCTCCGGCGGCAGCCCGACCGTCCGCAGCGCGTCGAGGACGCGGTCGTGGCGCTCCGCCCGGGACATGCCGGTGACGTGCGCGCGCAGCCGCTCGTCGAGCATCGTGCCGACCCGCAGCCACGGGGTCAGCGAGGACCCGGCGTCCTGGAACACCATCTGGGGCCGCGCGCCCTCGGCGAGGCTCACCTCACCGGACGTGGTGGTCTCCAGCCCGGCGACGACGCGCAGCAGCGTGGACTTCCCGCAGCCGCTCTCCCCCACCAGCGCGACGGACTCGCCGGACCGGACCTCGAGGTCGACGCCGCGCAGCGCCGGCAGCACCCGGCGGCGCCACGGCGGCCCGCTGCGGAACTCGCGGTGCACGTCCCGGACCGAGACCGCGACGCCGTCCCGCAGGACGACCGGAGGCCAGACGTCGGGCAGGCGCGCCGCGGCGGCACCGGGTGCGAGGTCGAGCACGCCGTCCGCGCCGACCGCGAGCCCGTCGTCGGGGACTGTCCGCTCGGTCGGCTCGGCCGGCCCGACGGCAGCCTCCACCGGCATCGCGGCGAGCGGACGGTCGCGCGGGGTCGACAGGTCGATCCGCGAGCGCAGCAGGTTCTTGGTGTACGGGTGCGTGGGGTTGCTGAAGACCTCGTCCACGCCCGCGGTCTCGACGATCCGGCCGTGCTGCATGACGGCGATCCGGTCGCACACCTGCGCGGCGACACCGAGGTCGTGGGTGACGAACACGATCGAGCAGCCGATCTCCTCGCGGAGCGTGAGCAGCAGGTCGAGGATCTGCGCCTGCACCGTGACGTCCAGCGCCGTGGTCGGCTCGTCCGCCAGGATCAGCGACGGGCGGCGCGCCACCGCCAGGGCGATCATGACGCGCTGGCGCAGCCCGCCCGAGAGCTGGTGCGGGTACGCCCTGAGCCGGTCCGCGGCCCGAGGGATGCCGACGTCCTCCAGCAGCGACAGCGCGTGCGCCCGGTCGCGGGTGACCTCACCGAGCTGGCGGCCGATCGGCATCGTCGGGTCGAGCGAGGTCATCGGGTCCTGGAACACCGCACCGACGTGCGCGCGGCGGGCGGCGCGGCGCACCGGGTCCGGGGCGTGCACCATGTCGACCCCGGCCAGGTCGATCGCGCCGGAGACCACGGGGCGCGCGGTCGCGGGCAGCAGGCCCATGACCGACAGCCCGAGCACGCTCTTGCCCGAGCCCGAGCCGCCGACCAGGCCGACGACCTCGCCCCGCCCGACGGTCAGGTCGACGCCGCGGACGGCGTGCACCTCTTCCCCGTCGCGGGTGAGGCGCACGTCCAGCGCGTCGACGCGCAGCACCGGGTCCGTGGGGGCGTCGCCCATGGCGGTCTCCTTCGCTGAAGAGGGTGGAGGGTGGCCCGGAGCGGGGTCGTCAGGGAGCGACCCCGCCCCGGGGTCGGGTGGGGCCGGGTCAGCCCCGGCCGAGGGCGGCGAAGTGCAGCACGTCGTACTCGAGGACGTTCTGCGCGTCCTGGGTGCCCGTGACGTCCGGCGTCGTCAGCAGCGTCGTGTTGAGCGAGCCGATCGAGTACCAGTACCGCGTCGCGTTGATCGCCTCGGCGGCCGCGGCGTAGGCGGACACGTCCTCGCTGGCACGGGCGGCGTCGAGCAGCTCGGGCAGGCCCGGCACCTCGGCGCCGAACAGGTCGAGGCC
This sequence comes from Cellulomonas endometrii, assembly GCF_949769265.1. Lineage (NCBI taxonomy): Bacteria > Bacillati > Actinomycetota > Actinomycetes > Micrococcales > Cellulomonadaceae > Cellulomonas > Cellulomonas endometrii. Next base: position 164,298 of record NZ_CATKPC010000003.1, read on the forward strand.
GCCGGAGGGCGTGTAGATGATGCTGGCCCAGGCGTCGGGGTGGCCGGCGTCGGGGAAGACCGAGAACACCGCCAGGTCGGGGCCGTCGGCGCCCTCGTCCGCGATGCCGTAGATGGTGCCGGCGGAGTACGCGACGGCCTCGGCGGGGATGCCGGCCGTGCTCAGCCGCGAGCCGAGCTCCTCCGCGACCGCCTTGCCGTCGGCGCTGGAGCCGGCGTACGCGATCCGGACCGTGCCCGAGTCCGGCGCACCCAGGTCGTCCCACGCGGCCTCGTCGTAGGTGATGCCCTGGTCGTCGATGCTCGGGTCGACCATCCCCTGCGGGAAGAGCTGGTCGGTCGGCACCTCGAGGCTGCCCATGGCCTCCTCGATGATCGACTCCTTGTCGATCCCCGCGAACAGGGCCTCGCGGTCCTCGACGTCCGCGAGCCAGGACGAACCCGGGTTCACGTAGATCATCTGCGTCGTGAAGTTCGCGAAGGTGCTGGTCGTCACGTCCTCGCTGTCCGCGAACGACTCGAACGACGTCTTGTTGAGGTTGCCCAGGATCGCGTCGATCTCGCCGCGCTCCAGCTGGAGCTGCGCGGAGGACGCGTTCTCGGCGACCTGGAGCTCGACGGACGTGAGCTCCGGGGCGTCGCCCCAGTAGCCGTCGTACGCGGTGAGCTCGTACCGCTCGCCCATCTCCACCGCGGTCAGCTCGTACGGGCCGGTGCCGGCGTCGTGCGTGGTCAGGTAGGTCTGCGCGACGTCGTCGCCCGCCTGCTCCTCGAGGACCGTCGGGCTGATGAGCTTCACGCCGAACGGCGAGGCCAGGTAGTCCAGGAAGGCGGCGTTCGGCGCCGCCAGCGTCACGACGGCGGTGAGGTCGTCGGGGGTCTCGACCGAGACCACGTCGCCGACCATGTACGCCGGGCCGGCGTCGACCTGCGTGCGGCGCTCGAACGACGCGGCGACCGCCGCGGAGGTGAGCGCGGTGCCGTCGTGGAACGTGACGTCCGGGCGCAGCGTGAACGTGTACGTGAGGCCGTCCTCGGAGACGGTCCACTCCTCCGCCAGCTCGGGGACGATCGTCGGCGTCTCGGTGCCGTCCTCGTAGGCCACCAGGCCCTCGTACGTGTTCTCGATGACGTTCAGGCCCGGTCCGTCGTAGTTGACGTCGGGGTCCGGTGGCGTGGTGTAGCCGGTGAGCATCACCGCGGTGAACGTGTCGTCACCCGACCCGTCGCCGGCCACCGTCCCGCTCTGACCGCAGGCGGTCAGGGCGAGGAGGCCGGCGAGTGCGGTGGTCGCGGTGGCGGCGACGCGGGGGCGGCGGGCGGACCGCGTCGTGCGGCGGGCGGTGCTCGGGCTCATGCTCGGTGCCTCTCGGTCGGGGGCCGTGCGTCGCGCTCGCTGAGGGGGCGGCGACGTCGAGGAGGTGCGGTTCCGCGGCGGGGATCCGCGGGAGTGGAGCGGCCGACTGATTTCCTGTCGGTGACCGAAAACTAGCGACGCGGCGTTGCGGACGGGTTGCCGCGTGTTGCGCGGACGTAAAATCTGTCGGTGACAGGTAATGCGCTAGCCTGACCGCTCCCGACCCGTGAGGAGCCCGAGGTGACCGACCTCCTGCTGCGCGACGTGCGCCTGATCGACGGCACGGGCGCGGACCCCCGCCCCCACGTCGACGTCCTGGTCGCCGACGGCCTGATCGCCGCGGTCGCCCCGACCGGCACGCTGGCCGACGCCGCGGCCGGGACCGAGCGGCTCGCGGTGGTCGAGGGCGACGGGCTCACCCTGCTGCCCGGGTTCCTGGACTGCCACGTGCACGTCAGCACCCAGCCGGGCGGCGACGCGCTGTCCTCGGTGCTCGCGCCGGAGTCGCTGCTCACGCTGCGGTCGGTCCCGCACCTGGCCCGCACGCTCGACGCCGGCGTCACGACCGCGCGCGACCTGGCCGGCGCCGACTCCGGCTTCCGGGACGCCCTGGAGCAGGGGCTGGTGCGCGGCCCGCGGCTGCAGGTCGCGATCCGGATCCTGTCGATCACCGGCGGGCACGGCGACTGGCGCACCATCGAGGGCGTCCCGCTCGACACCGGCCCCGGCGCCGGCGCGGTCGCCGACTCCCCCGCGGAGTTCGTCCGCGCGGTGCGCGAGGTGCTGCGGCAGGGCGCCGACTGGGTGAAGGTCGCCGCGACCGGCGGCATGGGCAGCCCCCGCAGCCACCCGGAGTCGGGCGGCCTGTCCGAGGCCGAGCTGCGCGCCGTCGTGGAGGAGGCGGACCGGCACGGCGGCGTCGGCGTCGCGGCCCACGCCCAGGGAGCCGCCGGCATCGCCGCCGCCGTCCGGGCCGGCGTGCGCAGCATCGAGCACGGCTACCTCGTCGACGACGCCACGATCGACCTCATGGGCGAGCGGGGCACGTACCTGGTGCCGACCCTGTCGACCCTGACGCGGCCCCTCGCCGACGGGCTCGCCCCGTGGGTCGCCGCCAAGCGCCGCGCGCTGCGCGACACGGCGCAGGAGCGGCTGCACGCGGCGATCACCGCCGGCGTCCCGGTCGCGCTCGGCACCGACGCCGGCATCGCGCCGCACGGCACCAACCTCACCGAGCTCGCCCTCCTCGTCGAGCACGGCCTCTCCCCCGCCGCCGCCCTCGTCGCCGGCACCTCCGGCGCCGCGCGGCTGCTCGGCCTCCACGACCAGGTCGGCACCGTGGCCCCGGGCCGCCGCGCGGATCTGGTGGCCGTCGACGTCGACCCGCTGACCAGCATCGACACGCTCGCCGACCCGCGGCACGTCCGGCTCGTGGTGCAGGATGGGCGCATCGTGAAGGACACGCTCGACGCTGCGTGCGACAGGACGGGGGCCCGCCGTGGCTGAGCAGCTCGACGCCGCCCCGCGACGACGCGGACGCCCCCGCTCCGCCCCGCCCAAGGACGGCTCGCTCAGCACCCGCGACGAGATCCTGGCCGCCGCCGCCGCCCTGTTCGGCTCGCAGGGGTACACCGAGACCACGACGCGGCAGATCGCCGACGCGGTCGGCATCAAGCAGGCGTCGCTGTACTACCACTTCGCCGACAAGAGCCAGATCCTGCGGTCCCTGCTCAAGGGCACCGTCGCGCCCTCGGTCCAGTTCGCCGACTGGCTCCGCAGCGGCCAGGCCGGGGACGTGGACCCGGCCGCCGCGCTCGCCGCGCTCGCGCGCTACGACCTGGACGGGCTGCTCCGCGACCGGTGGAACCTGCACGTCGTCTACCGGCTGCTCGACATCGCCGAGACCGAGTTCACCGAGACCCGCGAGAGCCAGCTCGCCCTGCGCCGCCACTACCGCGAGCTGTCCGCGGCCGTGCTCACCCAGCAGGGCGTCGACGTGACGCAGCTCGCCGACGCCGACCTCGAGCTGGTCTTCGGCCTCGTCGAGGGCATCATCTCCCAGCGGCAGTGGGGCGACGACGGGACCCGGGCGGCCTACGCGGACGCCGTCGTGCGGGGCTGCCTGCGGCTCGTGCACGTGCCGGAGCGGGACATCGCCGACGCGGTCGCCGCGGGGCGGAGCGCCATCGCGCGGTTCCGCGCCGAGCGGCCCGAGGTCTGACGCCCTGCTGCTCCGTCTGGTGGCGCGTTCGTCAAGGGAGCTGGCCTGCTAGGGCGTTGCCCCTGGTCGGACGCGTGTACAGCTGGAGGTGGTGCTGTGCGCAGACTGGACCAAGTTGTCTGGTTCATCTCCTCTCGAGCCCCCGCGACCATGGGAGCTGGGCCGGCGCGTGCAGGGCCCAGCAGGGTCCGGCAGACGGCGGCGAGCTCGGTGGTCACGTAGCCCAGCCTGCGCGTGACTCCGACATGGCCGCTCGGGACAGGATCAGGCGGTCCGGCGTGACGCACCGATCTTCATCAGGGTCCCGACCAGCGCCGCGTCGTCGACCGGGTCCACGGCCATGCCCTTGTGGGCCGCCAGCGGCCGCAGCCGCTCGTGGTCCCCAGGGAGCCCGGCCGGTCCGGCGGCAACGTCGCGCGGACGGTCTCGACGACCGCCGCCTGGCGGTCGTGTCGTGGCCGGCTCGCGGTCCGCTCGCAGCCACCCGGGCCGCCTTCCAGACCGCGGCACGGCCTGGAGGCTTACCACCCGTGCAGCGGTCTGGGCTGCGACGGTCTCGTGCGCGGTCCGGCGGGACAGGTACTGGACCGGCCCCTCAGCTTCACGCAGTGGTCAGGAGAGCCTGCTGCTTCGGAGCCGGGAGGCCACGACCGCAACGGCACCAGTGCCCAAGAGAGCCAGCGCGAGGACGAGCGTCGATCCGCCGAAGACGCCCGTGCGCGCCAGCGCAGCGTCACGAGCAAGCGGTGCCGCGGCGGTCGTGATCTCACCCGTCCCGACGGCCGCAACGGTCTCGCTCCCCACCCCCGGAGCGGCAGCGACCACGCGAACCGGAGCGGACGCCACCGACGGAGCAGACGTCCCCACCGCGTTGGTGGCGGTGATCGTCGCCGTGTAGCGCCCTGCCGCCAGGCCGGTGAAGGTCGCCGTCGTGGTCGGGGCGGGGACGTCGGCCGTGCGGGTGGACCCGGACTGGGACGTGAGTGTCACCCGGTACGCCGTGATCGGCGCTCCCCCGTCCTCGGGCGGCGTCCAGCGGACCGTGACGGCGCGCCCCTGCACGGTCAGGGTCGGCGGGGCGGGGACCGCCGGCGCCGCCGCCGCGGCGACCGGCTGCCGCGGCGCGGAGCTGTTCTCCTGGAACGCGCGGAACACCGGCAGCGCGCGCCCGTCGAAGTCGAACATCGCCGAGTTGCTGACCACGTTCGGCTCACCGACGACCCACCCGACGCCGTCCGCCGGGATCATGACCGGGTCCCACCAGATGTCGCCGAGGACGACTCCGGGCTCGAGCGCCTTGAACCGCGCGAACAGCTCCCGCGTGAAGTTGAGCTGCCCCGCCTTGGTCTGGTCGTACTGGATGCCGCCGTTGTCCGTGAGCTGCCCGGGAACGTCGTCGTGGGTGACCGGCGACCAGTTGACGGCGGTCTCCATCACCATCACGGGCTTGCCGTACCTGTCGTGCATCCGCTCCAGGAAGCCCGCGATGGTCGCCGGGTCCTTCTTCGTCCAGAACGGGTAGTACGAGGCCCCGATGACGTCGTAGTCCACACCGCGGCTGACGAGCTCGTCGTGGTACCACGTGTACTTGCCGTCATCGCCTGCGGCGTCCAGGTGGATGATGACCTGCGCCCCCGGGGTCGTCTCGCGGACCGCACTCGACCCCGCGTTGTAGAACCGGGCGAGGTCCGGCCAGTTGCCGCCGTCGAACTGCCAGGAGCGACCCCAAGGCAGGAGCAGCCCACCGGCGGTCTCATTGCCGAGCGCGACGAACGCCGGTGGCGTCCCCTGGGCGTTCATCCGCTCGAGGAAGTCGGCCGTGTAGTCGTGCACCAGATCCTCGAGCCGGTCCGCCGCTGCGGCGGCGCCGGGTCCGTCGGGGTCCCAGCTGCCGTGCTCGAGGCCCTTCGGATCGGTGGCCTCCACCCACAGCGGGTCGAGCGCGGTGATCTCGTCGCGCCACTCGACCGGGAGGTTCTGCAGCTCGCCGTTGGTCCAGTAGTCGCTGTAGTGGAACGTCAGCTGGATCTGCATGCCGGCGTCGTGGGCACGTTGCGCGAGCCGCAGGACGTCCTCGGGGTCCTGGTAGCCGTCCGCGAGGTAGTACTCCGGGTGCCCGATCTGGTGGTGCTCCGGGCCGGTGTCGTTGTAGAGGCGGAGCCGCGCGAGGTTCACGCCCTGGTCCGCCATGTACTGGATGGGGTCCACCTGGTCGCCGTCAGCGTCGAAGTACCGCCCGCCGGCGTCCTCGATCTGGTGGACGTAGTTCAGGTCGCCCCCGCGGAAGAAGTCCGTAGCCTCCTGGTCCGGGAGGAGCGTGACGTCGTCGATCAGGACGCTCTGGCCGGGTGTCCCGCTCAGGTCGAACGCGACCTCCAGCTGCCCGGTGCTCGACGGGACGCCGCGGACGACCACGGGCAGCCACTCCGTCTGCTCCTGCGGGAACCCGGTGCGCCGCCACGTGTCGTCACCCAGAGCGAGGGACGCGCCGTCGACACCCGGCGTGCGGACGTAGGCGCGGACCGTGTACGCGCCGGGGGCGACCCCGTGGAACACCTGGGACACCCGGACATCGGCCGCCTGGTCCCAGCTGACCTCGAGTGCGCCGGACCCGGTCCTCGCGGTGCTGCCGATGCGTGCGGCGTCCTCGGGTCCGGTGACGGTCCAGGCGGCCAGGTCGCTCGGCTGGTCGAGCTGTCCGCCCAGCAGCACGGCACCGGGTCCGGCAGCTGCCGGTGCCCCAAGGTCGGCGACCGCCGACCCTCCCGCACCGGAGACGAGACTGCCCGCGACCACCGTCGCGGTGAGAAGGCGCGCGACATTCCGCGGTGTCATGATCTTCCCCGTTCGTCGACAACTCTGTCGGGCCGGATTCACCCCTTCGGGTGGCGGCCGGCCGAGTCAACGTCTCACGCCCCGAGGGCGGGGATCAGGCCGCGGAGTTCTTCATCCATCAGCTCAGCAAGAATGTCCATGCTCGGTAGCCGCCGTCATTCCGGGGGCGTTTCCGGTCGAGTGGCACCGCGTTCAGCACGTGACTGCGGAGAGCTCCCAGCTGGTCACGACCCGCTCCCCGGGTTCGAGCACCATCAGGTCACGCCCGGATCGCAGCGCGTCCGGCGGGCAGGTCATCGGCTCGACGGCGAGGCCGGCGCGACGGTCGTCACCCTCCTGCAGGTCGGCGGAGTAGATCTGCAGCCACCGGCAGGTCGAGTCCACGGCGAGCTGGACGCCGTGACCGTCCGGGTCGAGCAGGGTCACCCGTGTCATGCCGTCCGGATCCGGGAGCAACCCGGTGAAGGCGTGGTCGAGGACGGTCGTGCCGATTCGCCGCGCGAGCCGGAAGTCCAGCGCACCACCGGCGTGCTGGGCGACCGCGACGTCACGGACGGGAAGGCGGCGTTCGTCGGCGAGCAGGACCGTCTCGGCGGGGACGTGCAGCGACCAGCCGTCCACCGCACCGCGGCGCGCGGACCCGGCGACCAGGTACGGGTGACCGCCCAGGCCGTACGGCGCGGCTGCCGCGCTCTCGTTCGTGGCGGTGACCCGTTGCATCAGCCCACGCTCGCCCAGGTGCAGCGCGACGTCCAGGCGCACCCGCCACGGGTACCCAGGTTGCGGCTGGATCGTCCCGGTGAGCAGGACGTGGTCGCCGGTGGACTCGACGGGGCGGAAGTCGAGCCAGGCAGCCAGCCCGTGGGAGGCGTTGCGGTGCTCCGGTTCGTTCAGCGGGAGCTCGTGGCTCGCTCCGGCGAACTCGTACCTCCCGTCACCCGTGCGGTTCGGCCACGGTGCCAGAAGTGCCCCGCGCATGGCCGGGCGCACCACGTCCGCGCCGAACGGGACGACGAGGTCGCGACCGCGGTACCGCAGCGAGCGCAGCGTGGCGCCGATGCCGGCGACCTCCGCCTCGTAGCCGTGAGCGCGGATCAGGTACTGGTCGCCGGACAGCGGCTTCATGCTCGATCAGGTCCTCGGGTGTCGGAGCAGCAGGACGCCGGGCCGACCACGCGGCGTGGTCGGCCCGGCACGGGCGTCGGGCGGGCGTCGTCGACCCGGGTCAGTCCTCGACGTCCTCGCGGGCGAAGAGCAGCAGGTCGGGCAGGCTGGTGGCGAAGTAGTCCGTCACGCCGTCGTCCCGCACCGCGACCGGCGGGACGTACTGCGCGCGCGCCTCGCCGAGCGTGGCGGGCGGGTCGGTCACCGGCATGCCGAGAGCCGTCAGGGTCGCGTCCCACGCGGCGACGGCACGACCCTCGCCGCCCTCCCAGGGGTGGAAGGAGCGGGTCACGAGGATCTCGTACGCGCGCTGCGCCTGGCCGGAGTCCACCAGGAGACCGACGTACTCGATCGTGAAGTCGTCCCGGGTGAGCACGAGGTGCTCGACGGGCATCAGGCGCGCGAGACGGGTCGCGGCGTCCTGCCCGAGCCGCACCGCGAGCTGGTCCTGCTCGTAGCGCAGCCGCGCGTCGTCCGCGGCGAGGGCGATGGCCTGCTCGTACCGCTGCCACGCGCGGTCGTCGTCGTGCGCGATGTTGTACGCCGCGAGTCCGGCGTCGCGCAGCAGGACGGGGTGCTCCAGGCCGAGGTCGATGGCCTCCTCCCACTGCGCGAGGGCCTCGGCCCGGCGGCCGTGGGCGTAGAGCAGCGTGCCCAGCAGGTAGCGCGCCGTGGCGTCCCGGTCGTCGGCGGTCGTCGCCCGCCGCAGGACGTCGTGGGCGTCGAGCCCGTACGGGAACGCCCACGTGAGGTCGCCCTCGCGGGCCGCCTGCCGGTGCTGCGCCGCCCGCGACGCCAGCCCCAGCTCGTCCAGCACGGCCGCCGCGGTGTAGTGCGCCAGCGGACGGACGTTGCCTGCCGGCGTGACCGGGGCGGCGACGGCCTGCTCGAGCAGAGCCAGGGAGTCCTCCAGCGCCCCCGCGCGGCGCAGGTCGGTCGCGACGTCCAGGACGATGCCGGCGTCGGTGGGTGCGTCCCGGCCGGCGAGCGAGCGCAGCGTCGCGTCGAGCGGGTCGAGACGCAGCGCCTCGTCCAGCAGCGCATCGGCACGGCGGCCCTCGCCGACCCGTCGCAGCACGATCGCGCGCAGGGCGGTGCGTCGGGTGTCGTGCCCGACCACGCCGTCCAGGGTGTCCAGGACACGCAGGGCGGCACGGTTCTGCCCGCGGCGGGCCAGCGAACGCGCCAGTTCCAGGCCCGCGGCCGGCGCCCAGGTGCCGTCCCAGCCGGCCTTGCCGAATGCCTGCTCGGCCTCGACCGTGCGTCCCAGCCTCGTCAGCGCCAGACCGGCGAGGTAGAACGCCTCGGCGTCGACCGGGTTGGCGTTGCGGCTCGTGAGGCGGCGCAGCGCGGTCCGCGTCAGCTCCAGCGCCGTGTCGTACCGCCCGGCACGATAGGCGCGGTCGGCCAGAGCGAGGTTCGTCCGGACTTCGCCGGGGTCCCGACGCAGGACCTCGTGCCAGTACGGCAGCGGCGAGCGGGTGGGGTGCCGGTACTGGCTGAGGTGCAGGCCGGTCAGGTACAGCTCCTCGACCGACTCGATCGCGTCCGGCGACGGCGGCTCGTCCGCGACCCACGGCTCCTCGTCGGTGGTCTCCGTGGGGGTCCACCGCACGAGCAGCCGGCCGGTGGCGTCGACGAGCTCCGCCGCCAGCTGCTCGTCCGGCGTGACGTCGGCCGTGATCTCCGCGACCGCCCCGGGGACCAGGTCCTCGACCCGGGAGGCGACGACGTCCGCGCCGCGCAGGATCCGCAGGGTCGCGCCGGCGCGCGGGGCCGTCACCGCGAACCGTGCGGCGACCATGTCGCCCCGCTCCACGTGCACCGCGGCGTCCGGCGTCGCCTGGTGCGCCGCGCCGATCCCGGGGATCGGGTACCAGTACTGGGTGAAGACTTTCGTCTCGCCCGGCAGCAGCCACGTGAAGTCGGGCTGGTTGTCGGTGTAGACGCCCGCCATCAGCTCGACGTACGGGCCGTCGGCGTCGGTGAGCTGCGCGTCCCAGGCGTGACCGAAGGGTGCGTTGCCCCACGTCCACTGCTTCTTGCCGGGGGACACGCGGCGCTCCGCCCAGTGCACGAACCCGGCCTGGGCGCCGTGGTCGTAGCCACCGAAGAAGTCCTGCTGGGAGTCGACGATCATGTACGACGTGGGCACGGGGATGTTGCGGTAGAAGTCGATGCGGTCGGCGCCCGGCTCCTTGGCGGCCAGCGCCGCGTAGTCGACGCCGTAGTAGGGCCGGTCCGCGTGCGGGAACGACGTCAGCGCCCGGCGGGCGTGGTCCGCGACGTAGCGGACGTCCTCGGGGAAGAACGACTGGTAGTCGTCGTTCACCCGTGCGGCGACGTTCGCCCACCACAGGAAGGTCTGCCGCTCGCTGGTGCGGTTGTGCAGGCGGACCACCAGCTCGACCACCGAGCTGTCGGGGCGCAGGCGCACGCCGTGCTGCGCCGACATCCGCTCGAACGGGTCGTGGTCGTGGCACCAGACGGTGACGGAGCCGTCGTCGTCGTGCTCGATGGTGGTCTCCACCGGCAGGTAGGTCGCCGGTCGGTGGTGCTGCGGCCAGTTGAACTCGACGCCGCCGCTGATCCACGGGCCGCCGAGGCCGACGAGCGCCGGCTTGATGACGTTGTTGCGGTAGAAGAAGTCGTACCCGGTGGTCTTGTCGTACCCGATGTGGATGCGACCGCCGAGCTCGGGCAGGACCACCACCCGCACGTAGGCGTTCTCCAGGTGCACGGCCTGCCACGGACGCTCGACGCCCTCGTCGGCGACGTGCTCGACGAACGGCAGCGGGTAGATCCTGCCGCTCGACCCCTGGTACACGCGGTGGTCCAGGAACATCGGGTACGCGCTAGGCTCGCCCGCCTCGTAGGTGCGGATCGTCAGCGGCTCGCTCCACGCGACGGCACCGCCGTCGCGCACCGCCGTGGCCAGGTCCGCCGGCGGCTCGGGGAGCGAGATGGCGAACGGCTGCCCACCGTCGGTCACTTCGTCGCTGCCCGGGCTCGACGAGCTCGCCGCAGCGGCGTCGCCCGTCGTCGCGACATCCGCGCGCTCCTCGATGGACATCGTCGACCTCTTCCTTCGCGTCGTTGCACTGGACCGAACCTGACCGGGCGGCGACCTCGGCCGGCGCCCTGCGGCGGGCGACGTGCGCCGCCCTCCCGCACGGTTCTCCTCGAACGTAGGCGCGGGAGCGGACCCGCGACATGGGTCGAGCGACGAACCCCATGGACGAATCGGTGGCGCCACCCTCGCCCACCACCGGGCGGCTCGAGTGCCTGGTTCAGTGGAGCTCTCGACGAGCACCGACCTTGCCCACCCGGCGGAGCGACCCCCGCGCGCGGTCCGGGTGGCCACGGGAAACGCCGCCCGGTACCGGTCGGAGATGGACTATCTCGCGGTGCCGGGCGCTGGACCCGCATGGCGGCCCGCGCCGGGTGCCGGCGGGCGGCCCCGGAGTCCCCTCCAGCAGTGCATGGTCGATCGCACGGTCTTCATGGACGAAGCATGTGGATCGACGTCGCGCCGCTGCCCCGTACTCGCGCGGTTCCTAGAGTCACAGCATGTCTGAGCGAGCAGAACCGACGACGGCGTCGAGACCCCGGAGCACGGACGGCAGGAGGGCGGACGTCGCCTCGTGGCCCCTCGGGCTCACCGGCGTGGGCTACGGAGCGGACTACAACCCCGAGCAGTGGGCCGACGAGGTCCGCGTGGCGGATATCCAGCTCATGGTCGAGGCTGGCGTCTCCATCGTGAGCCTCGCGGTCTTCGCCTGGGCCAGGATCGAGCCGCGCGAGGGCGAGTACGACTGGACCTGGCTGGACGACACGATGGATCGGCTCGCCGCGGCGGGGATCCGCGTGACCCTCGCGACCGCGACCGCGAGCCCGCCGCCGTGGTTGTCCACGAAGCACCCGGAGATCCTCCCGGAGCTGGCCGACGGGACCGTCCTGTGGCCGGGGGGACGCCAGCACTACCGGGTCTCCTCCCCCGTGTACCGGGACTACGTCGTCCGGTTGACGCGGGCGATCGCCCGCCGGTACGGCACGCACCCGGCGCTCGCCATGTGGCACGTCGACAACGAGATCGGCTGCCACGTCCCCCACGACTACTCCGACGACGCCGCCCGGGGTTTCCGCCGCTGGCTCGAGAACCGCTACGGGACGATCGAGGCGCTGAACCACGCGTGGGGCACCGCGTTCTGGTCGCAGCAGTACTCCGACTTCGCGGAGGTCCTGCCACCGCGGACCGCGCCGACCTTCCCCAACCCCACGCACCAGCTCGACTTCCGCCGCTACTCGTCGGACGAGCTGCTGTCGTACTACCAGGACATCCGGGCGGTGCTCGCCGAGGAGACACCGCACGTCCCGTGCACGACCAACTTCATGGTCATGGCCGGCTCGGGCCCGATGGACTACTACGGATGGGCCCCCCACATGGACGTGGTCTCGAACGACCACTACGTGCAGTCCGCCGACCCGCACCCGGAGCGCGACATCGCGTTCTCCGCCGACTCGGTCCGCAGCATGGCGGGCGGAGCGCCGTGGTTGCTGATGGAGCACTCGACCTCGGCGGTGAACTGGCAGGGACACAACCGCTCGCGCACCGCCGCGGAGTCGCACCGGCACTCGCTGGCGCACGTCGCGCACGGTGCGGACGGCGTCATGTTCTTCCAGTGGCGCCAGTCCCAGGCCGGCGCCGAGAAGTACCACTCGGCCATGCTGCCCCACGCCGGCACGGACACCGACGTCTGGCGCGGCGCGGTCCGCCTCGGCGAGATCCTGCGGGCGATCGGGGAGGTGCAGGGCTCCCGGGTCCAGGCGCGCGCTGCCGTGCTGTACGAGTACCCCTCGGTCTGGGCCGCCCGCATGGACTCCCACCCCAGCGACGCGATCGACCCGCGTGCCGAGGCCGCCCGCTACCACCACGCGCTGGCACGGCGCGGCATCACCGCCGACGTCGTCCCGCCGAGCAGCGACCTGTCGGGGTACGACGTGGTCGTCGTGCCCGAGCTGTACCTGGTGTCGGACGCCGACGCCGCGAACGTCGCCGCCGCCGCGCGCCGGGGTGCCACCGTGCTGGTCACGTACTTCTCGGGCATCGTGGACCCGGACGACCGCGTCCGCCTCGGCGGGTACCCGGGGGCGTTCCGGGAACTGCTCGGCGTCCGCACCGAGGAGTTCTGGGCCCTGCAGCCGGGCGAGGAGGTCACGCTCGACGACGGGTCGACCGGGACCGTGTGGTCCGAGCGGCTGCACGCCGCGGACGGCACCGACGCCGTCCGGCGGTTCGCCGGCGGACCGCTGGACGGCGGCCCCGCGGTGACCCGACGCCCCGTCGACGCGGGCACCGCCTGGTACGTCGCCACCCGGCCGTCCGACGAGGCCGTGTGGGACCTCGTCGACGCGATCGTCCGCGAGTCGGGTGTCGAGCCGGTGGCGCCCGACCTCGCCGACGGGCTGGAGGTCACGCGCCGGACGGGTCCGGGAGCGTCGTGGCTCTTCGTCCTCAACCACGCGGACACCGCGCTCGACGTGCGGTGCGCGGGCCTGGAGCTGATCAGCGGCGTCGAGGTCGCCGGGGCGCTGACCGTCCCCGCGGGTGGGGTCGCCGTCGTCCGCGAGCGCGCCGCCGGCTGACCGTCCGGACCCGGGCAACGACAGAGGGGCGAGCCGGTCGGCTCGCCCCTCTGTCGTGCCGGGACCTGCTACTCCTTGAGCGCGCCGGTGGACAGCGACGTGACCAGCGACCGCTGGGTGGCGAGGAAGAAGATCATGAACGGGATCGCCACGATGACCGCCCCGGCGGCGAACGTCGTGAAGTCGCTGTTCCGCTCCGAGACGAAGCTGAACAGGCCGAGCGCCAGCGTCTGCTGCTCCGGGCTGCGCAGGACGAGCTTGGGGAAGATGAAGTCCATCCACGGCGCGGCGAACGTCGTCACCGCCAGGAACAGCAGGATCGGCCGGGCGATCGGCATGACGATGGTCGCGTAGATCCGCAGGTGCGACGCGCCGTCCAGCCGAGCCGCCTCGTCCAGACCCCGGGGGATCGTGTCGAGGTAGCTCTTCACCAGCCAGATGCTGTACGGCAGGTTCCCGCCGAGGTAGACGAGCACGAGCCCCCAGAGGGTGTCCAGCCCGCCGATGCGCATGAGGATCACGTAGATCGCGATCATCCCGACGAACGACGGGAAGATCTGCAGCACGATCATGCTCGTCAGCAGGGAGCCCTTGAACGAGAACGCGAACCGCGAGAACACGTAGGCCGCCAGCGACGCGAACAGCATCGTCCCGACGGCCGTGGCGACCGCGATGACGAACGAGTTCCGGAACCACGTCGCGTACAGCGTCTGCGTGAACAGGTACTGGAAGTTGTCCAGCGTGACCCCGTTCGCGAACGGCATCGGCGACAGGCCCGCGGCCGACCGGCCCGGCGCGAGAGCGGAGCTGACCGTGTAGAGGATGGGCCAGATCACGACGACCGACAGGAGCACGAAGCCGATCACCACGACCGTCCGCCACACGACGACGGAGAGCTTGTCGATCCGCATCACATCTCTCCCTTGAACGACTTGGTGCGGCGGAAGTTGAGGATCGCGAACGGCGCCAGGACCAGGAAGATGAGCACGGCCACGACGGCGCCGTAGTTGTACTGCATCAGCCCGATGGTGATCTGGTAGATCCAGCTCACCAGGATGTCGGTGGCGCCGGCCCCCGACTGCGTGGTGTCGGCGACGTTGGGGCCGCCGTTGGTCAGGAAGAAGACCGCGCCGAAATTGTTGAAGTTCGCTGCGAACGACATGATGATCAGCGGCGCCGTCTGGTACAGCACCAGGGGCAGGATCACGTACCGGAACCGCTGGCGTCCGGTCGCGCCGTCCAGGGCCGCGGCCTCCTCGACGTCCTGCGGGATCGCCGTCATGGCCCCCATGGTCAGCAGCATGAAGTACGGGAAACCGCACCACAGGTTGATCAGGACGACCGAGAACCGGGCGAGCATCGGGTCGGTGAGCCACGGGATCGCCTGGTCGACGATGCCGAGGTTCATCAGCGCCTTGTTCACCGCTCCGAACGCGCCATTGAGCATGTTGCGCCACACCAGCAGCGAGACCACAGCCGGCACCGCGTACGGGAGGATGAAGATCGCCCGGAAGACCGGCTTGATCCTCAGCTTGGTCTCGTGCAGCAGGACCGCCAGGATCATGCCGCCGAAGTAGCAGGTCGACACGGCGAGCACCGCCCACACGACGGTCCAGATGAAGACGCGGACGAGCGCGCCGGTCCACAGCTGGTTCCCGCCGAGCATCTCCCCGAAGTTGTCCAGGCCCACCCAGTCGACGGTGTTGCCGGGCGGGACGTGGTTGGGCGCCGAGTAGTTCGTGAACGCCACGAGTGCGGAGAACACGAGCGGGACGAAGACGAAGAACACGATGAGCAGGACCGTCGGCGCCAGTCCCAGCATCGGGAACGCGCGCGAGCCGATCACCGCGAGCTGGCCGCGCGCGCTGCGCGGACGGTACTGGGCGCCGACCTGGTGGTCGACCAGGGCACTGCGGACCGACACGCGGTACACCGCCGCGAACAGGGCCACCACCGTGATCGCGAGGACCCCGTCGATGAGCATGAACAGGGAGTTGTCCCGCATGGTCACCGGCACGTCGGTCTGCGGCGTCCCGAGGGTGATGACGCCGGCGATCCGGCCGATCAGCAGCGGCAGCGCGGCGAGGAACGCGAGCTCGACCAGGGCGAACGCCGCGCCCTTCACTCGCTGGTTCAGGACGGTGAGATGGGCCAGGCCCATGAACAGGCAGGCGAGCAGCCGCACCCGGCCGCGGCCGGACGTGCCGCCGCCGTCCGACGGTGGTGCGGAGCGCTCGGGCACAGGAGGAGCGATCACAGCCATGGGGGGTCCTTCCTCGGGCCGCGGTCCCCGGGGGCGGTTCAGCCTCCCGGGGACCGCGGCGTCGGCGAGCGGCTAGATCACTGAGCGGTGATGACGTCGGTCGCGGCGGTCAGCTCGGTCTGGATGTCGGCGCCGTTCCAGATGTTCGCCACGGCGGAGTCCATCGCGGTCCAGAACTGCGTCATCTGCGGGATGGAGGGCGTGGCCATCGAGTGCGTGCCCTGCTCGACCAGGCCGAGGGTCGCCTCGCTGTCGATCTCGATGTCGGCCGACGGCACCGAGCCGGTGAGGTCGTACGCCAGCTGCAGCATCTCCGGGCTCGCCAGGAACGCGGCGAAGTCCTGCGCCTCGTCCGGGTGCTCGGTGTACGCCGAGACGAACATCGTGCGCGAGTTGGCGAACGAGCCGGACGGCTCGTCGCTGCCCGCGCGAGCCGGCAGGGTGGCGACGCCGAAGTCGAGGCCGGCGTCCTCGAACACCGGGATGTTCCAGGACCCGGTGATCGTCATCGCGGACTGCCCGGACTCGAACAGCGTGTCGACCGAGGCGGTGTCGAGGTCGTCGGCCGCGACATCCAGGACGTCGCGGAGCGCGAGCATCTCCTGCAGTCCCTCGACGGCCGCCGGGGTGTCGGTGTTGGGCGTCGCCGGGTCATCACCTTCGGGGCCGAACAGCATGTTGTCCGGGTCCGTGAAAACGAACGGCGCGGCGTAGTAGATGTTCGGCGAGAACGCGAATCCGTACTTGCCCGGGTTGCTCGCGTTGAAGCCGGCAGCGAACTCCGCGACCTCCTCCCACGTCGTGGGGGGCTCAGTGACGTAGTCCTTGTTGTAGAACAGCGCGTACGTGTCGATGGTGACGGGGACGCCCCACATGTCGTCCTCGTAGGTGACGCTCCGGACGGCCCCGTCCACGAGCTCGGACTCGAGGGCCTCACGGTCGGACACCGGCAGGATGTGCCCGCCGGTCACGAGGTCCCCGGTGATGTTGCTCGGTCCGGCGAAGACGTCGGGACCGACACCCGCCGGGCCGTCGAGCCCGATCTGGCCCAGGGCGTCGCCGATCTCGACGTTCTTGTACTCGATGGTGACGTTCGGGTGCTCCTCGGCGTACGCCTCGCCGGCCTGCTCGATGAACTCCTGACGGCCCTCGAGGGACTCCCAGACCACGAGGGTCACCGGCTCGTCGCCGCCTCCGGCGGCCTCGCCTCCTCCGCCGCTGGAGCACGCGGTCAGGGCAAGCAGCAGGGTGGCGCACGCCAGCGCGCCCGTTGCGGTTCGCTTCACGATTGTCTCCGTTGTCCTCTCGTGGCAGAGCACGAGGTCGCGCAGGGGGGCCTGCGCCGAAGGTGGGCGACGTCGCCCGCCGACTCGGCTCTGAGCATGGGCCGACGCTAGATCCGGCACGTGGTCGTGCACGATGGCGGAATCGACGCCTTTCATGGACGAACTGCTGATCGGTAGGCGACCTCGCGTGCGAACCGGGGGGAAGAGTGCGTACGGATGTCCCCGGTTGACCCGGCGCTTCGGCGCGGGTTCAATCCCGCCATGGACGAATCAGCGCTGGTAACGCCGCAGTCCGTGCGCGAGGGCTTCGCGGGCCAGCGGATGTTCGTGCTGGCGCGTCCGGTAGTGCGCCAGGCGTTGTCCCGGCCCGTCACCGGGCGGCTGCTGGTGACCGACGCCGGCTTCTTCCCGCACGCCGTGCGGCACGGGCGGTCTCGCCCGGCCGGTGCCGCGCAGCACGTCCTCCTGGTCTGCACCGACGGCGCGGGCTGGTGCACCACGCCCGAGGGCCGGTTTCCCGTCCAGCGCGGGGACGCCGTGCTGCTGCCGGCGAGCGTGACGCATGAGTACGCCGCGTCCCAGGACGACCCCTGGACGCTCTGGTGGCTCCACCTCGCTGGTCCTGACGCTGCCGAGCTCGTGATGGCGGCGCGGGCCGCCGCCGGAGGGCCGGTGTCCCACCTCAGGGACGCCGCCCCTGTCGCGAGCCTGGTGTCGCAGGTCATCGACGCGTTGGACGCCGGGACGAGCGGCGGCCTGGTGCGCGCGACGGGCGCAGCCTGGAACGCCCTGACGCACGTCATCGCGACCGGCCGCCGCGCGCCCGGACCCAGCCTGAGCCCGGTGGAGCGTGCAGTGGAGCACCTCCGTGCCACGGCACCGAGACGCACGTCGGTGCAGTCACTCGCGGCGATGGTGGGCCTGAGCGCGTCGCAGTTCGGGGCGCTCTTCCGTGAGCACGTGGGGGTCTCCCCGCTGCGCTACCAGAGCGATCTGCGCATGGCCCGGGCCCGGGAGCTGCTCGACAGCACGACCATGACCGTCGCCAGCGTCGCGGAGGCGTGCGGGTATGAGGACCCGCTGTACTTCTCGCGGCAATTCACCAAGACGCACGGGCAGTCGCCCAAGGCATTCCGCTCGCGGCTCGTGTGACGCCGGTCAGCCCTTGACCGCCCCGGAGGTCAGTCCGCTGACGAGCTGCTTGCGCAGCGCGAAGAACACGATCAGCGCAGGAACGGCGGCGAGGATCGAGCCTGCCATGACGAGGTCGTACTGCCGGCCCTCGGCGCCGAACAGCGCCTGCAGGCCGAGCGGCACGGTGTAGAAGTCGGGCTCCGCGACGATCACCAGCGGCCAGAGCAGGTTGTTGTACGAGTTCAGGAAGCTCCACACGCCGAGCGCGCCGATCGCCGGGCGCAGCAGAGGAAGCACGACGGACACGAAGATGCGGAACTCGCTGCACCCGTCGATCCGGGCCGCGTCCAGGATCTCGTCCGGCACGGACTGCTCGGTGTACTGGCGCATCATGAAGATGCCGAACGCGGGTGCCACCCACGGGACGATCAGCGCGAAGAACGGGTTCGCGAGGCCGAGCTTCGCCACCAGGATGAACAGCGGCACCACGATCACCGCGAACGGGATCGCGAGCGAGGAGAACATGACGTCGAAGAGGACGTTCTTGCCGCGGAACTCGTACTTCGCGAATCCGAAGCCGGCCATCGAGCACAGGAACACCGTGGCGACCGTGCTGATGACAGCGACGCCGGTGCTCATCAGCATCCAGCGCCAGAACGGCTGCGTCTGCAGGAGCGTCGCGTAGTTGTCGAGCGTCGCTGGATCGGGCACCAGCCGAGGCGGGAACGCGAAGATGTCGCTGCGGTCCTTGAACGACGAGGACAGCGCCCACAGCAGCGGGCCGACGTACACGACGACGAGCAACGACAGGAAGGCGTACACCGCGGCACGCCCCCAGCGGAACCGGGACGGACGTCGCGCGGGACGCACGGTGCGCGCCTGGGCGCGGTCAGAGGCGGTGATGGTGGTCACGAGGTCCTCCCGACGCCGAACGCGCGGGTGCCGATGCGGCCCAGCACGAACACGATGACGAACATGACGACGCCGGCGGCCGCCGCGTAGCCGAGCTCCTGACGCTGGAAGCCGGCTCGGTAGACGAACATCGACACGGACAAGGTCGACTCCCCGGGCCCGCCCTGGGTCAGGAGGAACGGCTCCTCGAAGATCTGCGCCGTATTGACCAGCATCGTCACTGCGATGAACGCCGTCACCGGCCGCAGCTGCGGCAGCGTGACCGAGAAGAACCGGCGCACCGGACCCGCGCCGTCCAGTGCGGCCGCCTCGTGGAGCTCGCGCGGGACGTTCTGCAGCCCGGCCAGGAAGAAGATCGTGAGGTAGCCGGTCCAGCGCCACAGCACCAGGACGACCACCACGACGCGCGCCCACACCGGGTCTGTCAGAAAGGAGATGCCCCCGAACCCGAACACGGCGTCGAGCGCGGCGTTGAAGAGCCCGTACTGACCGTCGAAGATCAGGCCGAACACCAGCGCGATGATGATCGGCGACAGGACGACAGGCATGAAGTAGGTCAGCCGGAAGAAGTCCCGCAGCTTCAGCCCGCGGGCATCCAGGGCGAGGGCGATCAGCAGCGACAGCGGCAGCACCACGATCATCGCGAACGCGGTGTAGAACGCCGTGTTGGCCAGCGCCGCCCCGAAGCTCGCGTCGCGCAGCAGGCGCGTGTAGTTGGCCGCCCCGACGAACTCCGGCGTCCCGAGCCCCGCCCACTCCGTCGTGCTGAGGTACACCCCGGCGACGATGGGGACGAGCATGAACACGGTGAACAGGACGAAGAACGGCGAGATGAACGCATACGGCGCGAGCTGGCGCCGGTCGCGCCGGTGCGGTGGTGCGGCCGCCCGCCGCCGGGCGGGGGCGGGACGGGTCTGGGTGCTCACTGCTGCACCTGCCTCTCGTAGGCGCGGATGCCGGCACGCAGCGCGTCCTCCGCGCTGATCTCACCCTTGACCGCCCGCAGGATCGGGCCGCCGAGGCTGTCCCGCAGGACCGTCAGGCCCGCGGCCTGGTAGAAGGTCGGCAAGTCGGCCGCCGCCGCGGCGTAGACCTCGAACACCCGCTGGTCGCCCAGGTACGGGTCGACGATCTCCTGGAACTCGGGCGCCTGGTACAGGTCCACCAGCGTCGGCATGTACGCACCGGCGAAGTAGCGGGTCAGCTGCCCCTGCTCGGTCAGGTAAGCCCTCTGCAGCAGGTCCAGCGCAGCGTCGGTGAGCGGCTGGTCCTTGAGCACCGCGAACGCGGTCCCGCCGAGGGTCGACGCGATGTGACCGCCGCCCGCGAAGCGCGGGATGGTGCGCGCGCGCCAGAGACCGGCCTGGTCGGGGGCGTTCGCCTGCAGGCCGTAGACCTCGTACCAGTTCGGCATCACGGTGGCGACGAGGTTGCTGTCCTTCAGCGCCGCGGCGACCGCACCGCCGTACGGGTCGGACAGGGACAGCAGCGCGCCGGAGGCGACGCCGGTGGCCATCAGCTCGAGGACCTCGACCGCCTCGTCGGACAGGAGAGTCAGCTGCCCGTCGGCGTCGTACAGGCTCCCGCCACGCTGCAGCAGCAGCTGGGTGAAGCCGTTGACGATGGACCCGTTGTCGCCGTTCGAGACCATGCCGATGGCCTGACCGGTCGAGGCCGCGACCTCCCCACCGATCTCGACGAGCTCCTCCCACGTCCCGATGCCCGCCGGGATGCCCAGGTCGTCGAACACGTCCGCGCGGTAGAACATCACCGAGATGGAGTTGTCGGACTCGATGGCGTACACCCTGCCGTCGACCGTGTACGGCGCGGTCTTCAGCAGGCGGTCGCCGAAGGCGTCGGTGATCGACGTGAGGTCGACGAACAGGTTCTCGGCGATACCGGCGCGCATCACCCGGGGGAACTGGTCGATCACCAGGCCCGCGAGGTTGGGCAGCGGCCGCTGGGCGACCGCCTGGGTGATGAGCCGCGACACGATGTCGGCCGGCGCGATCGACGTGACGTCGACGCCGAACTGCCAGGCGCTGCCGGCGACGATCGCGGCGTCGGTCGCGGCCTCGGTGAAGTAGCTGGCGTACCCCGGGTCGTGCGTCCAGAGCTCGAGCGGTGCAAGCCCGGAGGCCACCGGCTCGGAGCCACCTCCCGGACCGCAGGCCGTCAGCGTCCCGAGGCCCGCGGCACCGACGCCCGCGAGGCCCAGGAGCTTCAGGACGTCGCGTCGGTTGAGGTCCATGCGCGTCACTCCACCGCCAGCTCGACGCGCGCCACGCGCACGACGTCCAGGGAGGCGATCGCGGTGCCGTCGGCGACGTCACGGACGGACGGGTCGACCCACACGCCGGTGGCCTTGCGCCACGGGAACAGCTCCAGCGTCAGACCGTCCCGCACGACCTCGTCGCGCCACGGCGTGAGGTCGACGTCCCAGGGGCGCCCGTACCAGAAGTGGTCGCTCACGACGGTGTCCCCGACGAGCGCCCGGCCGACGTCGCCGGTCCAGGTGATCCGGAGCAGCGCGCGGTCGGCACCGGCGACCGCGTCCGCGGGCACCGGCACCGTGACCCGGGCCGCGGCGGAGAAGTCGGTCGGCGCGCTGAGCCGCCCGAGTGGACCGCCGTGGCGCGGCTCGGGAGCAGCGACAGACTCGGGCGTGATCGACCGCGCCAGGTTCACGGCACCCGCGACCGGGGGGCGCACGGTCCACGTGGTCCAGAGGTCGGTCGTGGTGGGAGCACCCACTTCGGCGCCGGTGGACGACAGCGCCGACGGCGCGGGTAGCAGCGAGACGTCGGCGCTCTCGGCGTCGGGGTGCAGGACGAGTCCGCCCTCGAGCGCGTAGACCGGCGCGTCGGACAGCACCAGGCGGTCTACCCCACCGACCGGCAGCCGGTACAGGCGGTTCGCGGTCGCCTCGTCGACGACGAGCAGCCGAGCCCCGGGCACCTGCACGACGGTCTCGGCGCCGGGCGCAGCCGTCAGCTCCACGAGGGTCCGCCCATGCTCGTGCACGAAGTCCACCGGGCCGTCCACCGCGTGCTCGCCCTCGAGGACGAGCTCGACCGGGACGCCGTCGGTGGCTGCCAGGACGACGATGTCGCCCTGGTCGTCGGTGACCCGCGTGAGCAGCTGGGCGGTGGCGCTGCGCAGCACCAGGTCCTGGCTCAGCGGGTAGCGCACGGGCCACGCCACGGAGACACCCGCGGGGAGGTCGACCGGGCGGCTGGGCACGGTCACCGTCTCGTCCGCCAGCTCGATCTCCAGCTGCACGCCGGGCTGGGGCTCCAGGGGCCGCTTGGCCGGCTGGTAGGTCGTCGCGAACACGTAGCCCCGGTGGGCGTCGGACCGCACGGACCACCGCAGCTCCGCCGGGTCCTCGCTGCCCCCGCCGACGGTGGTGCCCATCGCGGCGATCGCGGCCCCGTCCAGGTCGAGCCACAGGTGCTGGCGGCGCAGCAGATGGTGGTGCGGGCGGATCTGCGCGTGCTCGCCGATCGGCGCGTAGAAGTCGTAGGTGCTGGTCGGCACGTCGTTCGGGTAGCCGGTGGCGTGCGACTCCTGCTCGGTGCCGTGCGCACCGACGCGCTGGGTACCGCCGCTGTACATGTAGTAGCCCTGCCAGATCGACCCGCTGCCGACCTTGGCGAGCGCGAGCGACGCCACGTCCTCCGCCGTCACGAGGGGGCGCCGGTGGTAGGCGACGTGCATGCCGCCACCGAGCTCGCACGTCGCGAACGGCAGCGCGTCGTCGTCCTTCAGCGGGACGGCGTCCGGGTCGAGCACGATGCCGTCGAGCGCCTCGCGCAGGTCCTTGCCCACGGTCAGGTCGTCGCGGACCTCGCTGTACCGGAAGTGGAACGCCGCGAACTCCGGCCAGTCGGTGGTGGTCTCCTCCCAGAACCCGTCCGAGTACGCGCTGTACAGCGGCAGCAGGGTCTCGGGGACCTGCGCGCCGCCCCACCCGGTCGCGGTCCAGATCGGCACCCGCAGGCCGAGGTCCTCGGCGATCGTCCGCAGCGTCGCGAGGTGCTGCGGCTGGTCGTACAGCTCGTTGTCCATCTGCACGCCGATGACGGGGCCGCCCTCGGCGTGGGTCAGGCCCTGCAGCTGCGCGACGGTCTGCGCGTACAGCGCCCGCGCGAGCTCGAGGTACTCCGGGTCGTTCGTCCGGGTGGCGATGCCCCGCTCGACGAGCCAGTCGGGGAAGCCGCCGTACCGCGCCTCGCCGTGCGCCCAGGGGCCCATGCGGACGATCACGTCCAGGCCGTGGCGCTGCGCCACCTGGATGAACGACCGCAGGTCGCGGTTGCCGTCCCAGCGGAACTCGCCGGGGTTCGGCTCGTGCGCCTGCCACATGACGTACGTGGCCACGGAGTTCAGGCCGCCGGCCCGTGCGTGTCCCAGCACCTCCGACCAACGGTCGCGCGGCAGCCGGGAGTAGTGGATCTCCCCGGTGATCGGGAACCACGGCTTCCCGGCACGCTCGATCCACCGGCTGGTCACCTCGATCCGGTCGGCGGTGCCCTCCGGCTCCCCGAGGTCCAGGTGCCCACGACGCGGCTCAGCCGGCGGGGACACGCGCACCCGACGCGTCGAAGTGGTGTCCGTGACAGGAACGTCGGTGTTCATCTCTCTCCTTGCCGGTGCAACGCGAGTGACCCGCCACCCGACCAGAGGTCGGGGCGGGCACGCGGTGCGCGGTGATCGCTCTCGGTGGCCAGGACGGTGAGGGACGACGACGTCGCAGCAATCCGGTACGGCGACGGCGACGCAGGCCACTCAGCGTCGAGCATGCAGCGACGGTATGCGGGCGGCCACGGCCTCAGCGATGGGGGAATCGGGGTCGTCCATGGACGAAATCACGGTCCCCCATGTCAGCCGGCAGATCGGTGCCTAGTCTCGCCGACGACGGAGCCGCCCTGCGCCGCCAGCCACGAGTCCCCGTCCCGGAGGTCGGATCCCGCATGGCCCTCTTCGACATGCCGCTCGCCGACCTGCGCGCGTACCGCCCGCAGGTCGAGGAGCCCACGGACTTCGATGCCTTCTGGGCCGAGACCCTGGAGGAGGCGGCACGGGCGGGCGGCGACGTCGTCGCCGAGCCGTACGACGGCGGACTGCGCGCGGTCGAGGTGCGGGACGTGACCTTCCCCGGCTGGGGCGGTCAGCCGGTCAAGGCGTGGCTCCTGCTTCCGCGGGACCGCTCGGGCCCGCTGCCCGCCGTCGTCGAGTACCTCGGGTACGGCGGTGGCCGCGCGCTGCCGTGGCACTGGCTGACGTGGAGCGTCGCGGGCTACGCCCACCTCGTCATGGACACCCGGGGCCAGGGCGGCAGCGGATCCCATGCCGCGCACACCCCGGACATCGCCCCCGACGGTCACGGGTCGTCCGGCCCGGGCTTCCTCACCCGCGGGATCGAGGACCCCCGCAAGCACTACTACCGGCGACTCATCACCGACGCCGTGCGCGCGGTCGACGCGGTGCAGACCTTCGCGGAGGTCGACCCCTCCCGGGTCGCCGTGGCAGGAACCAGCCAAGGCGGCGGGCTCGCGCTGGCGGTCGCCGGGCTCCGGGACGACGTCGGGGCGCTGCTGGCCGACGTCCCGTTCCTCTGCCACGTCCGGCGTGCCGTGCAGATCACCGACGCCGCGCCGTACTCCGAGGTCGCCACCTGGCTGCGCGGGCACCACACCGAGGAGCAGCGCGCGTTCCGGACCCTGTCGTACCTGGACGGCGTGAACTTCGCCGCGCGCGCTCACTGCCCCGCGTGGTTCACCACCGCGCTCATGGACGTGGTCTGCCCACCGTCGACCGTGTTCGCCGCCGCGAACCGGTACGCGGGTCCGTCGGACGTGCAGGTGTTCACCTACAACGGGCACGAGGGTGGCGGGCTCACCGACCTCCCGCGCAAGATCGAGGTTCTCCACACGGCTTTCACACCCCCGGCCGGGGCACCCTGCACGGGCCGCCCCCCCCCCGTGCCCGCCCGCCCGCCGCGGGCATCCCACCCGTGCGCTGCTCTCGTCCGTCCGTCCGTGGGCCCGGCCGGTCTCGAACCGGCGACCTCCGCGGTGTAAGCGCGGCGCTCTGACCAACTGAGCTACAGGCCCGTGATGCGGTGCGCCAGCCTACCGGTGCGCGTCCCGGCGCCGGCGCCGCGCGCCCGGGCCGGGCGTCACAGCGCGGCGACGGCCTCGCGGTACGCCGCGAACGGCCGCGCCTGCCCGCCGGGGTGCACCAGCGACCAGCGCACGACCCCGCGGTCGTCGAGCAGGAACGACCCGCGGCGCGCGAACCCCTGCGCGTCGTCGAACACCCCGTACGCGCGGGCCGCTGCGCCGTGCGGCCAGAAGTCCGACAGCAGCCCGAACGTGTACCCGTCCTGCTCGGCCCACGCCCGCAGCGCGAACATCGGGTCGCACGAGACCGCCAGCACGCGCACGCCCGCGGCGTCGAGCTCCGGCAGCCCCGCCTGCAGCTCGCCGAGCTCGGCGGTGCAGGTGCGCGAGAACGCGAACGGCACGAACACGAGCAGCGTCGCACCGCCGGCCGGTCCCCCGACGGTGACGGACGCCCCGTGGGCGTCCGGCAGCCGGAGGACGGGTGCCGTGGCCCCGACCGGGAGCGGAGCGCCCGGGTCGGTCGTCATGGCCGAGGGGTCAGCGACCGCGGCCGCGGCTGCCGAGGCGCGTCGCCGACCAGTCCCCCGCGATCGAGAAGGTGCTGGTGGCGTGCAGGCCGGCCGTGGTGGCGGCCTCCTCGATGTCGTCGTGACCGACGTGCCCGTCGCGGCCGGGCTTCGGGGTGAACACCCACATCTGCCCGCCGTCGTCCAGCACGGTCATCGCGTCCATGAGGGTGTCGGCGAGGTCGCCGTCGTCCTCCCGGAACCAGATGACCACGCCGTCCACGACGTCGTCGTAGTCCTCGTCGACCAGCTCGGAGCCGGTGACCTCCGCCAGGCCGGAGCGCAGGTCCTCGTCGACGTCGTCGTCGTAGCCGAACTCCTGGACCACCTGCCCCGAGGTGAACCCGAGACGGCCCGCCCCCTGGGGGGCGTCGCCCGTGCTGGATGCCACGTCCTGACCTGTTCCTTCCGTCCCGGCCGTCCGAGGTCGTGACGGCCTGTGATCACCGAACGGTAGCCCACCGCACACCGGGTGCGCGTGGCAAGTGCGGCGTGGCGCTCACCAGGGTGCTCGGCGCGCGCCCACGCCCCGCGGGACGCCCGGACCCCGGCCGGCGCGACAGTGCCGACATGCGGACGCCCGGGCTCACGATGCGGTCGCGCGCCGGGGCGGAAACAGCCGGTGACGTGCCGCGACGTGACCCGGGACACCCGCGGTGGCCGTGATTGTCACGGACGTCACGCATCCCAGGTGCCGGACTGGGAGACTTTCGCGGTCCGGACGGCGGACAATGGTCCTACTACCCGCTGGGCGGCGTGGCGCACCGAACGTGGCGCGCACGCCGGCGGGCCGAGATGCGCACCGGGGCCGATCGGCCCCCGCGTGGAGAGGCGAGGAGCACTGGTGGCTTCCAAGGACGAGCGCGGGCCGCTCATCAACGGCCTGCTGAGCCAGGTACCGGACGTGGACCCGGAGGAGACCTCCGAGTGGGTCGAGTCCCTCGAGGGGCTGATCGACGACAAGGGCGGCCCCCGTGCGCGGTACGTCCTGCTGAACATGCTCAAGCGTGCCCGGGAGCGGAACGTCGCGATCCCGGCCGACCTGAACACGCCGTACGTCAACACCATCGGCGTGCACGAGGAGCCGTACTTCCCCGGCGACGAGGTCCTGGAGCGCCGCTTCCGGTCCTGGAACCGGTGGAACGCGGCCGTCATGGTCACGCGCGCCCAGCGCCCGGGCGTCGGCGTCGGCGGGCACATCTCCTCCTACGCGTCGGTGGCGACGCTGTACGAGGTGGGCCTCAACCACTTCTTCCGCGGCAAGGACCACCCGGGCGGCGGCGACCAGGTCTACTTCCAGGGCCACGCCTCCCCCGGCGTCTACGCCCGTGCCTACCTCGAGGGCCGCCTGGACGAGCACCAGCTCGACGGGTTCCGCCAGGAGGTCTCGCACCCGGGCGGCGGCCTGCCGTCGTACCCGCACCCGCGGCTCATGCCCGACTTCTGGGAGTTCCCGACCGTCTCGATGGGCCTCGGCCCGGCGTCGGCGATCTACCAGGCCTGGACGAACAAGTACCTCGACCTGCGCGGCATCAAGGACACCAGCCAGCAGGACGTCTGGGCGTTCCTCGGCGACGGCGAGATGGACGAGCCCGAGTCGCGCGGCATGCTCCAGCACGCCGCCCAGCAGGGCCTCGACAACCTGACCTTCGTGGTGAACTGCAACCTGCAGCGCCTCGACGGCCCGGTCCGCGGCAACGGCAAGATCATCCAGGAGCTCGAGGCGCAGTTCCGCGGCGCCGGCTGGAACGTCATCAAGGTGATCTGGGGCCGCGAGTGGGACGCCCTGCTCAACGCGGACAAGGACCGCGCCCTGGTGCACCTGATGAACACCACGCCCGACGGCGACTTCCAGACGTACCGGGCCGAGAACGGCGCGTTCATCCGGGAGAACTTCTTCGGGCGCGACCCGCGCACCAAGCAGCTCGTCGAGAAGATGTCCGACGACGACATCTGGGCGCTCAAGCGCGGCGGCCACGACTACCGGAAGATCTACGCGGCCTACAAGGCGGCGCGGGAGCACACCGGGCAGCCGACCGTCATCCTCGCGCACACCATCAAGGGCTACGGGCTGGGCTCCGGCTTCGCCGGCCGCAACGCCACGCACCAGATGAAGAAGCTCAAGGCCGACGAGCTGAAGACGCTGCGCGACTCGCTGCACATCCCGGTCACGGACGAGCAGATCGACGAGAACCCGTACCTGCCGCCGTACTTCCACCCCGGCCAGGACGACCCGGCTATCCAGTACCTCCAGGAGCGTCGCCGTGCGCTCGGCGGGTACGTGCCGGAGCGCCGCAGCACGCACAAGCCGCTCACCCTCCCCGGTGACAAGGTGTACGAGCTGCTGAAGAAGGGCTCGGGGCACCAGGAGGTCGCCACCACGATGGCGCTGGTGCGGCTGTTCAAGGATCTCGTGAAGGACAAGGAGTTCGGCCACCGCCTGGTGCCGATCATCCCCGACGAGGCCCGCACGTTCGGCCTGGACTCGATCTTCCCGAGCGCGAAGATCTTCAACACGAACGGCCAGAACTACCTCGCCGTCGACCGCGACCTCATGCTCTCCTACAAGGAGTCCGAGTCCGGTCAGATCATGCACACCGGCATCAACGAGGCCGGGTCGGCCGCCGCGTTCCAGGCGGTCGGCACGTCCTACGCCACGCACGGCGAGCCGCTGATCCCGTTCTACTTCTACTACTCGATGTTCGGGTTCCAGCGGACGGGCGACCAGTTCTGGGCGGCCGGCGACCAGATGACCCGCGGGTTCCTGATCGGCGCGACCGCCGGTCGCACCACCCTGACCGGTGAGGGCCTGCAGCACGCCGACGGCCACTCCCCGCTCATCGCGGGCACCATGCCGCACGTCGTGCACTACGACCCGGCGTACGGCTACGAGATCCGGCACATCGTCCGCGACGGCATCCAGCGGATGTTCGGCGACGACGACCGCGACCCGAACGTCATGTACTACCTCACGGTGTACAACGAGCCGATGGTCCAGCCGGCCGAGCCGGAGGACGTCGACGTCGAGGGCATCCTCAAGGGCATCCACCTGATCGCGCCGGCCGAGGGCGACGGGCCGCGCGCCCAGATCCTCGCCTCCGGCGTGGCGGTGCCGTGGGCGCTCGAGGCGCAGCAGCTGCTCGCCGACGACTGGGGCGTCCGCGCCGCGGTGTGGTCGGTCACGAGCTGGAACGAGCTGCGCCGCGAGGCGCTGGCCGCCGACCAGCACGCGTTCCTCAACCCCGGCGAGGAGGCTCGGGTCCCGTACCTGACCGCCAAGCTCCAGGGCGCCGAGGGCCCGTTCGTCGCCACCACCGACTACGACCACCTCGTGGCCGACCAGGTGCGCGAGTGGATCCCGGGCCGGTACGCCACGCTCGGCGCCGACGGGTTCGGGTTCTCCGACACCCGCGCCGCCGCCCGCCGGCACTTCAAGATCGACGGCCCGTCGACGGTGGTCCGCGTCCTGCAGCAGCTCGCCCGCGAGGGCAAGGTCGCGCCGGACGCCCCGGCGCAGGCCATCGAGCGGTACCGGCTGCACGACGTCACCGCCGGCACGTCCGGCAACGCGGGCGGCGAGTCCTGACCCGCTGACCCGCTGACATGCGCCGGGCCCCGCACCTGCTGGTGCGGGGCCCGTGGCGTGTCCGGGGTGCGGGGGTCGTGCCAGGTCAGGCGCCCGCGTGGCGCTCCGACTGCTCGACCAGGCGGGACAGCTCCCGGCGCATCTGCGCGATCTCGTCCTGGTGCGGGTAGAGGTCGAGCGAGGCCAGGTGCTGCTTGGCGTCCATCGGCCGGCCGGCCTCGACGGCGGCGAGCACCAGCTCGCGCCCGGCCTCCGGGTCGTGGTCGCGGGGGTGCCAGTGCCCGGTGCCGAGCGACAGCGCGTCGACCGGCAGCCCGGCCTCCCGCAGCAGGCGCAGGCCGGCGACGAGCGCCGTGCCGGACGGGTCCCGCTCGGCGGCGGTGGTCAGCCGGCGGACGGTGCCCTCGAGGTCGTCGCGCACGGACAGCCGCGCCACCTCGACCAGCGGGTACCAGGCCCGCGGGTTGCCCGCGAGCTCCTCGCCCAGCGACCAGACGGCCAGGTCGGCGGCCCGCTGGCGCTCGGCGTCGTCGGCCTCCGCGGTCAGGGGGTCGTCGTCGGAGCCCGTCACGGCGTGCCGGCGGACGATCTCGGCGAGCGCCGCGAAGGCCTGCTCGTCGTTGGGGTCGTCGCCGAGCCGGGACCTCAGGGCGTCCTCCTGCGGGAGGTCGCCGTGCCGGGACGTACCCGTGGGGCGTCGCGCGCCCACACGGGCCGCGGGCACGGGCCGGCCCAGGAGACGGCGCAGTCGGTGCAGCAGAGCCATGGAACGACACTATCCGGTGACTTCCCCGCGCACTCCCCGAACGGGCCCTGCGCCGCTGCTCGGGGGCGTGCCGCTTTGTCGACTCCCCACAACGGGGCCCCTATGCTCGGCGCATGCCTCAGCCTCGCCGCGAGCCCGCGGCACCCCCGGCACCCCCGACGCCGGCCGCACCGCCCTCGCCCCCCCCGCCCCCGCCCCCGCCGCGCCGGTGCCCGCGCCGGGCGCCGCCGAGGGCGTCTCCCCCGCCCGCACCCGGACGCGGGCCGGCCGGATCGCCACCGCGCCGGACGCCAGCAACGGCGAGACGCTCCGCCGGGTGCGCGAGGGCAGCGGGGTGCTGGCCGCCGCGGCGATGCGCCGGCTCGACGAGGACCTCGACTGGTACCGCGCGCTGCCCGCCGACGACCGCTCCTGGGTCGGGCTGGTCGCCCAGGCGGGCATCACCGCGTTCGTCACGTGGTTCGCCGATCCCTCCAAGCCGCCGCACGGCGTCGGGGAGATCTTCGCGACCGCCCCTCCCGAGCTCACGCGGTCCATCTCCCTGCAGCACACGCTGCAGCTGGTCCGGGTGGTCGTGGACGTCGTGGAGGCGCACAGCGACCGGCTCGCGGCGCCCGGCGGCGAGCGCGACCTGCTCGAGGCGGTGCTCCGGTACTCCCGCGAGGTGGCGTTCTCGGCCGCCGAGGTCTACGCCCGCGCGGCCGAGGTCCGCGGCGCGTGGGACGCCCGGCTCGAGGCCCTGGTGGTCGACGCGCTGCTGCGCGGCGACGTGGACGACTCCCTGCGGTCCCGCGTCGCGGCGCTCGGCTGGAGCGGGCGCGGCAGGACGCTCGTCGTCGTGGGCACGACGGCCTCGCCGCTGGACGACGTCCGCACCTCGGACCTGCGCCGGGCGACCCGCCGCGCCGCCGATGACGCGCTCGTCGGCATCCAGGGCGACCGGCTGGTGGTGTTCCTGGGCGGGACCGGCGACCTGCGGGAGGCGGCGGCGTCGCTGCTCCCGCGCTTCGGACCCGGTCCCGTGGTGCTGGGGCCGACGGGCACCGACCTCGCCGACGCCGCACGGTCGGCCCGGGCCGCGCTCGCCGGGCTGGTCGCGATCTCCGCGTGGCCGCAGGCGCCGCGGCCCGTGCTCGCCGACGACCTGCTGCCCGAGCGCGTGCTGGTCGGGGACGTGACCGCCCGCGCTGCGCTGATCGCGCAGGCGTACGTCCCGCTGCTGGCCAGCACCGGCTCCCTGCTGGAGACGCTGACCGCGTACCTGGCGGCGGGCCGGTCGCTCGAGGCGGCCGCGCGCACCCTGTACGTGCACCCGAACACCGTGCGATACCGCCTGCGCCGCGTCGCGGAGGTCACCGGCTGGGACCCGCTCGACCCCCGCGAGGCGTACGTGCTGCAGCAGGCCCTGGCGGTCGGCCGCCTCGACCACCCCGCCTGACCCGGTCCCGCCGCTACGCCCGCCGGTCGGCGAGGTCGTGACATCCGCACGAGGTCGTCCCGCAGGACTGACGACCTCGTCCCGATGTGACGACCTCACGAGCCGGT
Organism: Cellulomonas endometrii; assembly: GCF_949769265.1. Classification (NCBI taxonomy): domain Bacteria; kingdom Bacillati; phylum Actinomycetota; class Actinomycetes; order Micrococcales; family Cellulomonadaceae; genus Cellulomonas; species Cellulomonas endometrii. The sequence goes on from NZ_CATKPC010000003.1 coordinate 195,709, forward strand.
CCGGCCGGCCTCGGCGTTGTGGGAGGGGTACAAGTCGGGCATCGGAGCTTGGTGTGCGTCGTGAGCGGGCGCGGCGCCCCCCGGCGGGCAGAGTGGTCGGGTGCTCGCACTCGTCTGCCCCGGACAGGGCGCCCAGACCCCCGGCATGCTCAGCCCCTGGCTCGAGCTCCCCGGCACCGCCGACCGCCTGGCGGCCTTCTCGGAGGCCGCGGGCATCGACCTGACGGCGCACGGGACGACCTCCGACGCCGACACGATCCGGGACACCGCGGTGGCCCAGCCGCTGATCGTCTCCACGTCCCTGCTCGCCCTGCGCGCGCTGGAGGACGAGTCCGGCGGGCCGGTCCCCGTCGGCGCGACCGCCGGCCACTCGGTCGGGGAGTTCGCCGCCGCGGCCGTCGCGGGCGTGTTCGACGACGCCGGCGCCGTGGGCCTCGTGGCCCGGCGCGCCGCTTTCATGGCGGAGGCCGCCGCGGCCGAGCCGACCGGCATGACCGCCGTGCTGGGCGGGGACCCGGACGAGGTCGCCGCGGCGATCGAGGCCGCCGGCCTGTGGCCCGCGAACGTCAACGGCGGCGGCCAGACCGTCGTCGCGGGCTCCACGGAGGCGCTGGCCCGGTTCGCGGAGAACCCGCCTGCCCGCGCCCGCGTCGTGCCGCTGCAGGTCGCCGGCGCCTTCCACACCCCCTACATGCGCAGCGCGCTCGAGGCCTTCGGCGCCGTGGCGGCCGACTGGCCGAGCGCCGCGCCGCGCACGGTGCTGCTGACCAACGCCGACGGCTCCGCCTACGGCGACGGCACGACCGGCGCCGACGTGGTGGCCCGGCTGGTGCAGCAGATCGCCGCCCCGGTGCGGTGGGACCTGTGCCAGGCCACGCTCGCGGAGCTCGGGGTCACCGGGCTGCTGGAGCTCGCGCCCGGTGGTGTGCTCAAGGGCCTCGCCCGGCGTAGCCTGCCCGGGGTGGAGACGGTCGCGATCACCTCGCCGGCCGACCTGCCCGCCGCCCGTGACCTGGTCGCCCGCCACGCGACGTCCCCGTCCGGCGACCCGACCGACGACTCCCGGGAGAACGCCCAGTGACCCGTCCCACCCTGACCCAGGCCACCGGTCCCGCGCACACGCGGATCCTCGGCCTGGGCGCCGCCCGCGGCGAGAACGTCGTGCCGAACGACGACCTCGTCGGCCCGATCGACTCCTCCGACGAGTGGATCCAGCAGCGCACCGGCATCGTCACCCGCACGCGGGCCGGCGCCGACACCGACGTGCTGGACCTCGCCGAGCGCGCCGGCCGCGAGGCGATCGCGAACGCGGGCCTGCAGGGCTCCGACATCGACGCGGTCATCCTCGCGACGGTGACGTACTTCCACCAGACCCCGTCGGGCGCCGCGATCCTCGCGGACCGGCTGGGCGCGACCCCCGCGGCCGCGTTCGACATCTCCGCCGCGTGCGCCGGCTACTGCTACGGCATCGGCCAGGCCGACGCGCTGGTCCGCGCCGGCGCCGCGCGCAACGTGCTGGTCATCGGCGCGGAGAAGATGAGCGACTTCGTCGACCCGACGGACCGCAGCATCTCGTTCCTGCTGGGCGACGGCGCCGGCGCGGTCGTGATCGGCCCGTCCGACACGCCCGGCATCGGCCCGACGGTGTGGGGCTCGGACGGCAGCCAGGCGCAGGCCATCCGCCAGACGCACTCCTGGATCGACGTCCGGGACAACGGCGCCGGCTGGCCGACCCTGCGCCAGGAGGGCCCCAGCGTCTTCAAGTGGGCCGTCTGGCAGATGGCCCCGGTCGCCGAGAAGGCCCTCGCGGCCGCCGGCGTCACCGCGGACCAGATCGACGCGTTCATCCCGCACCAGGCGAACATGCGGATCATCGACCAGATGATCAAGCAGCTGAAGCTGCCGGAGACCGTGGCGGTCGGCCGGGACATCGCGGACACGGGCAACACCTCCGCGGCGTCCATCCCGCTCGCCACCGAGCGGCTGCTGCGCGAGGGCCAGGTGTCGAGCGGCGCGCTGGCGCTGCAGATCGGCTTCGGCGCCGGCCTCGTCTACGCGGCCCAGGTCGTCGTGCTGCCCTGACCGGGCGGTCACCCGCAGTACCGTTCATCGACCGACAGACGTCGCCGGGCCCGACGGCCCGGCGCAGCACACAACCAAGGAGACACCGATGGCGCACAGCGAGCAGGAGATCCTGGCCGGCCTGGCCGAGATCGTCAGCGAGGAGACCGGCCTGCCGACCGACTCGGTCCTGCCCGAGAAGTCGTTCACGGACGACCTCGACATCGACTCCCTGTCGATGATGACGATCGTGACCCTGGCCGAGGAGAAGTTCGAGGTCCGCATCCCGGACGACGAGGTCAAGAACTTCGCGACCGTCGGCGACGCGGTGTCGTTCATCTCGAACGCCCAGGCCTGAGACGTACCGACCGGGGTCCGCGTCGCACGCCGGCTCGCGCCGGCATCGTGGGAGCCGTCAGGCTCCCGCGGCGCGGACCCCGGTCGCGTCCCGGACTCCGGGACCGACCGAAGCAGCCGCACCCACACCCCCAGGAGCACTCCGATGAGCACACGAGTCGTCGTCACCGGACTCGGCGCCACGACCCCCCTCGGCGGGGACGTGCCCACCACCTGGCAGGCCGCCCTGGCGGGCACGTCGGGCGCGCGCACGCTGGACAACGACTGGGCGGAGACCTACGGCCTCCCCGTCGACTTCGCCGCGACCCTCGCGGTGCGGCCGGAGGACGTCCTCCCCCGGCCCGAGATCAAGAAGATGGACCCCTCCGCCCAGTACGCGATCATCGCGTCCCGCGAGGCGTGGTCCGACGCCGGCGCCCCGGAGGTCGACAAGGACCGGCTCGGCGTCGTGGTGTCCTCCGGCATCGGCGGCATCTGGACGACCCTCGACGCGTGGGACACCCTGCGCGAGAAGGGCGCCCGCCGCGTCCTGCCGATGACCGTCCCCATGCTCATGCCGAACTCGCCGTCCGCGTACGTCGAGCTGGAGTTCGGCGCCCGCGCCGGGGCGCACGCCCTGGTGTCGGCGTGCGCGTCCGGCGCCGAGGCGATCGGCTACGCGGTCGACATGATCCGCAGCGGCCGCGCCGACATCGTGATCGCCGGCGGCACCGAGGCGACCATCCACCCCATGCCGATGGCCGCGTTCGCGGCGTCGCGCACCCTGTCGACCCGCACCGACGACCCGCAGCGCGCGTCGCGCCCCTACGACCTGGGCCGCGACGGCTTCGTGATCGGCGAGGGCTCCGGCATCGTCGTGCTGGAGTCCGAGGCGCACGCCGCCGCCCGCGGGGCCCGCGTGTACGCGGAGATCGCCGGCGTCGGCCTGTCCTCGGACGGCTACCACATCACCTCGCCGGAGCCGAGCGGCCGCGGGCAGATCGCCGCGATGCGGATGGCCCTCAAGGACGCCGGCGTGGCCACGGGCGACGTGAAGCACGTCAACGCGCACGCGACCTCGACGGTCGTCGGCGACCTCATCGAGGCCCGCGGCGTCCGGGAGACCCTCGGCGCGGACGCGGACGGCGTGGCGCTGTCCGCGACGAAGTCGATGACCGGGCACCTGCTCGGCGGGGCCGGCGCGCTGGAGACGGTGTTCTCGGTGCTGGCGGTGCGTGACCGGACCGCTCCCCCGACGATCAACGTCGAGGACCCGGACCCCGAGCTGGTGCTGGACCTGGTGCGCGACACCCCGCGCGCGCTGCCGACCGGCGACGTCGCGGTGATCAACAACTCGTTCGGCTTCGGCGGGCACAACGTGGCCCTGGTGGTCACGAACGCCTGACGCCCGATCACTGGCACGCACCGCGACGCCAGCACTCGTCAGGTCGCCCTGGTCGCACGCCTGCACACGCGCCCGCTCATGCCTCTGGGGCATGTGGCGGCGGTTCGTCAGCGCTGCGGTCGTGGACGAGCCGATACCGGTCCTGCAACGCCTGGACGAACGCACGACGCCGAGGGCGGCTGATCGGGATGACGGCGCCGTCGACCACGTCGCACCGCAACGAGGCGACCCTGACCACGTGCCGTAGGTTGACCACGCGGCCCTGATGGCACCGATAGAAGCCACGTGCCGGCAGCATCGCTTCGAGCGTCGAGAGCGGACGAGCCACCCGGTGGTCGCCGTCCAGCGTGTGCACGACGACACCACGAGAGACGCTCTCCACATAGGTGATCGCGTCGGTCTCGATCCTGATCGAGCCTCGGCCGTGAGGAAGCGACACGGTGCGCGACTCCAGGCCTCGCGCGAGCTCGGCGACGTGCGCGAGCGTCGCGTCCAGCACGGGCGACGGCACTGGGGTGATCAGGTAGTCGAGCGCCCCGACCGCATAGCCCTCGATGGCCCGCGCTGCCGACTGCGCCGTGAAGACGATCTGCACCGCCTTGTCGAGCCGGCGCACACGCCGCGCGGTGTCGACCCCTCCTGAGGCGGGATCGTCTGCGTCGAGGAACAGCACGTCGTCCTGCGCCCGGTACGAGCACAGCAGCTCGCGTCCGTCGCAGAACCGCCGCACGCTGAGGCGGAGCCCTCGTGCCCGTGCGTGCGCGTCGAGCAGGCGGGCCGTCCGCGCGCTGGATTCTGCGGTGTCGACGATCGCGACACGGAGCGTTGGGGGCATCCGGGGTCCGCGGACTCAGCTGAAGCCGATCACGCGTCGCGCGAGCGCGTACGCGAACCGAGTCGCGCAGGCCCCGGCTCTGCCGGGGAGGTTGGAGACGGCGCCGAGGAGCGACCGACGCAGGCTGTCGTAGAGGTCGGGGCGCTGAGCCTGTACTCCGGACCAGAAGATGCGCCGCTCTCGTAGGTGCCCGTCGGTGCCACCGCGGGCGAGCGTCGCCGAGGTGACCGCGCACAAGCCCTGGACGTAGCGGAGCAGCAGGCCGTGCAGCTCGACGGGCGTGTCACCCCGGAGGACCGAACCGGTGGTCGGCATCGCCGCCAGGGCCAGGTGGCTCACGCGGATCTGCTGGTCCACCCGGCTCACCATCACCGTCGGGTCCACCGACTGCTCTGGTCGGCCGATGGTGTACCGGTACAAGGGGACCGCTAGGTACGACAGGCGCCGCGCCTGGGCCAGCGGGAGCACGACCAGCAGGCTGTCGACGTAGAAGGTGTGCTCCGGGAGGGAGATCCGGTGCTCGCGGAGGAAGGACGTGCGGTAAAGCAGCGCGTGCATCATGAGCACCCTCCGCCGCGGCATGGCCCGGACGTCACGCCAGCCGAAGACCCTCCCCGCAGGCAGCTCTCGCGCGAACGAAGTGGTCCGGGTGCGTCCGGCCAACCGGTCCCGCACGTAGTCGGTCACCAGCACGTCGACTGAGTCGCGCTCGCGCTCGAGGCGCGCGAGGTGCCGCAGGACCTCCCTCAGGGCGATCGGGTCCAGCCGGTCATCGGCGTCCAGGACCTTGACGTACCGGCCGCGAGCGGTCGAGAACCCGGCGTTGATGGCGCCCCCGTGCCCGGCGTTCGCCTGGTGGACGACCCGGACGTTCCAGTGACGCGCAGCCGCATCGTCAGCGATCCGACCGGTGGCGTCGGTCGAGCCGTCATCCACGACGACGACTTCCACGTCCCCGAGATCGACCAGACCGTCGAGGGCTCGCCGAAGGTAGTCCGCGGCGTCGTAGGCGGGGATGACGATCGACAGCAGCGGCGCCATCGCGGTCACCTCAGGCAGTGCGCTCGGTCGCCTCGGAGGAGGTGACCGGGGACGACGGGAAGATGATCTTGTAGACCGGGAAGTAGATGACCATCTGCACCCCGCCGTTCACCACGGTGATCGCGACGTTGTACACCGCTGGGGCCAGATGCTCCTTGAGGAACGGCACGTACAGGCCCATGAGGAAGCTGCACACGACGGTGATGAGCACGAACGCCAGGATGTACCACGCCATCTGGTACCAGATGTTCCCCGTAGATTTGAAGGTGATGTTGCGCTGCATCGGGAAGTTCACGCACTGCGCGACGAACAATGTGATCGCGAAGGCTGCGAAGTAGCCCATGCCCCCGGTCTCGTCGCCCGTCACGGGGTAGTCGAAGACGTACGTGTCGACGGGGCCCAGGCTCAGGTGGATGAGCTGGGCGGGGATCTGCCACCAGTCCGTGGAGCGGTAGAGGACCCCCGGCAGGAAGGTGAGCATCAGGTACTGCAGGACGGTCACGGCGATCGAGAACGCGTAGAACGTCACGAACTGCGCGATCAGGGTGTGGCGCGCGCCGAAGTCGCTCCACCCGGCGTGCAGCGACCGTCGGTCGCGCGTCCGGGCCTCGGCGGTCACGGGCGCACCTCGACGACCGCGCGCCCGTGGCGGATGCCGTCGTCGACGGCGACCTCGACGGTACCGCTCGGGCCCGCCTGGACGACAGCGAGGGCCTCGCCGTAGTAGGTGTCTGTCGTCGTCCCGGTGAAGGACTCGGGGTTGAACGGCGCCGCGCTGCCCAGGCCGAGGAGCGTGCCGCCCGCGACGTCGACTGTCAGGAGTCCGCGCTCCAGCGGCTTGCCGATGCCCTTCGGATCGGCGTAGCGCAGCCGGACGAAGCTCAGGCCACCGGGCTCGACGGAGTCCCGCTCAGGCTCTGCGCGCAGCTCTGTCGTGGCGTCCGCGCTCCGCAACGCGTGCCGGCCGGTCTCCCGTCCGTGCTCGTCGTAGGCGACGGCCTCGACGGTGCCCGGCTCCCACGGAGTGGTGAACCGCGCGACGCAGTCGTCCTGGAGCCGCCGGCGCCCCACGGAGCGCCCGTTGACAAGCAGCTCGACCGCGAACGCCCGTGCGTAGACCTCGACCTGGGCGGGGCGACCTTCGCAGCCGGTCCAGCTCCACGAATCCAGCGCGTCAGACATCTTCCACGCGGACGGCGAGTGCTTCTCCCCGGAGTGGTTGACCGGGCGGACCGCGAGCAACGGTCCCGCTTCCTGCTCCAACGCGACCCGGGTGTACAGGGCCTCGCCGAGCAGCCGGCCCGTGAGGTCGACCCGCCCCGACCCGGCCGTCAGCCAGCCGAAGCCGTCGAACGCGGGCGCGTAGTCCGCGTACTCCCACGCCCCGACGCCTACCTCCCCCAGGTAGTCCATGCCGGCCCACACGAAGTCCCCGATGAGGCGGGGGTTCTTCTTGGCCGCCTCGCGGAACCGGTAGGCGTCCGAGCAGAACGTCTCCGTGCCGAGTATCAGCCGGTGGGGGTACTTCTTCAGGTCGCGCTCGTAGCGCAGGATCCCGTAGTTGTACCCGGCGACGTCCAGTGCGGCGAAAGCGCCGCGGGTCTTGACGTCGCAGGGGTGCAGAGTCGCGCCGCGCTTCATGAAGTCGGCCCCGACGACACCCGCCATGGTGTTGAAGAACTCACTGCCCACGGCCCTGCGCTTGCGCCGGGTCGTCGATCTCGCCTCGCGCGCCGCCTTCTTGTCGCTGTAGACGCCGAGACCGATCGAGCGCAGGAAGTTGAAGAAGATGTTGATCCCACAGGTGACCGGCCGCGTCGGGTCGAGCGCGTGCAGCTGCTCGGTCATCTCGCGCGTGAGCGCGATGCCCCGCGGCTCGGCGGTCTCGCCCACCTCGTTGCCGATCGAGTACATGATCACGCTGGGGTGGTTGACGTCCTTGCGGACCATGTCCTCCAGGTCCAGCCGCCACCACTCGTCGAAGTGCTCGACGTAGTCGTGCTGCGTCTTGTGGACGTACCAGTGGTCAATGTACTCGTCCATCACGAGCACGCCGAGCCGGTCGCACGCGTCCAGCAGCGCCTTCGAGCAGGGGTTGTGCGCGCTGCGCACCGCGTTGTAACCGGTTTCCTTCATGAGTCGGATCTTCCGCTCCTCGGCATCGGCGTAGGCGCGAGCGCCGAGGACCCCGTTGTCGTGGTGCACGCACGCGCCTTGCAGGATCGTGCGCTTCCCGTTGAGAAGGAACCCGTCGTCGCCCCAGGCGAGCGTCCGGATGCCGAAGGTCGTCTCCGCCTCATCCACCCGTCCGTCGCGGGTCAGCCGCACGCGGCAGACGTAGAGCTGCGGGGACTCCGGACTCCACGTGCCCGCTCCGAGGAGCGGCACCTCCAGCTCGAGGTGCCCGTCGGTGGACCCGGTCTCGGCGTGCAGAAGCTCGCCCGGACCCACGGCATCGAGGATCTCCACGGTGAGCGTGCCAGGGGCGCTGGTCTCGACGGCCACGGCGACGCGCGGCGGGTCGATGCTCAGCGTCGTGACCCGCAGCCCGTCCAGCGGGACGTGCGCCCACTCCCCCACCCACAGCGTCACGGGCCGGTAGATCCCGGCACCGGAGTACCACCGGCTGTTCGGCTGGTCGCTGTTGCGGGCGACCACCCGGAGGTCGTGCTCCCGGCCCGCCTGGAGACGGCCGGTGAGGTCGACCGTGAACCCGGTGTAGCCGTAGGGCCGGAACGCGAGGCGGGTGCCGTCGAGCCACACCTCAGCGTTGCGGTAGACGCCCTCGAGCTCGAGCACCACCGTGCCGTCCACTGCACCGTCCGGCGCGGTGAACACCTTGCGGTACTCGTAGTCCCGGCCGTCGAACCAGCCGGCGTTCTTGCCGCTGGCCGCCTCCGCGAACCGCGGCTCGCCGATCATGGCGTCGTGCGGCAGCCTCACGGCTGCGAAGCCCGCGTCACCGCCCCCGGGGACGTCCTCCCCGAGATGTCGCCACGCCCAGTCTGCGTTGAAGTCGATCGCCCTCACTGCCGGCCCTTCTGGTGGTGTCGTGCGACGCCGTCGCCCGCCCGCCGCGCGACGGGAGTGCGCAGCGGGCGGGCGACATGGCGCCCTGATGGCTCGTCCGACCGGCGGTCGCCGGTCCCTCGTCAGGCCGTGGCCACCACTGGTGTCCTGCCCGCGGCCGGACGTACCCGCTTCGCGGCGAATGACTCGACGACCAGCGCCAGCACCGCGACCAGGTAGAGCCCGAGCCCGACGAAGGAGAGGTGCAGCGTCGTCGCCTCCGCCGCCGGGTAGTTGACCGGGATGAAGTACACGTCCGCGGCCAGAGGCACCCGCGCCAGCAGGAACAGGGCCATCCCGGCTGACAGCGCCGCGACCGAGCCGACCAGCAGCAGGTCCCGGACGACGGCGGTGAACCGGTGGCCCGCCGTGAGGTCGAGGACCACGGCGGCCAGCCCGGCAACCGTCAGGACGATCACCAGCGGGTCCAGGGATCGGCCCGCCAGGTACCCGGTCGTCGACGTGACGAGGTAGACCGCCACGCCGCCGACGCCCGCGACCGCCGCCACGAGCTCCGGCACGCTTCGCGTTCGCACGTTCGTTCCCATCTCAGTTCGCTCCCTTGCTGGCCGTGCCGCGGGTGGTGCTCCCAATGCCCAGGTCGGCCTCGGCATCGTCGCCGGTGCGGCGCGACCGCACCGTGGCGACCGTGTACCCGGTGGCGCCGAGCACGATCGCCAGGCCGGCGAGGCCGATCGCGGCGAGGTACGACGCCTTCCACCAGGTCATGACCTCTACCGTCCGGGTGGTCGAGTTGACCCCGTTCATCGCGGCCGAGTTGGCCAGGGCGTACAGGGTGTAGTGGGCGTTCTGCTTGATGGCCCGGAGGATGTCCCGGTCACCGGCCAGGGCGTCGGCGGTCCAGTAGTCGATGCCCTCGATGCCGAACCCGCAGAACGCGGTGGTGCCGGCGAGTAGAGACTCCTTCGGGGCTGCCTTCTTGGACACGCCCGTGAAGTCCGTGACGTTGTAGCCGCGGAATCCCCACTCGTCGCGCAGGATGTCGACCATGACGCCGGTATTGGCGCTCGCAGCGACGGCGCCGATCCGGTTGTACGAGCTCATGATCCCGAGTGCACCGCGCGTGTACGTGTCGGCCTTCGACTCGTCCGCGGCGAACGACACGGGCTTTCCGGCGCCCTCGATGGCCTGCTGCAGGTTGCGCAGCTCGAGCTCACGGGCTTTCTGCTCGGACATGAACACCGCGATGCCGGCCCGGTTGATCTCCTGGTCGTTGAACGCGACGTGCTTGAGGTTGACCAGCGTGCCCTTGGACTGAGCGCCCTGGACGACCGCCGAGCCGATGTACCCCGACAGGACCGGGTCCTCGGAGTAGTACTCGACGCCGCGCGAGTTGTAGGCGTGCCGGTGCAGGTTCATGCCAGGCCCGATCATGATCGGGAGGTTCAGCATGAGCGTGCTCTCACCCAGGACGATCTCCCCGTTGCGGTACGACAGCTCCTTGTTCCAGCTGTAGGCGAGGTTGGTCGGGGCCGGGGCGACGCGGGTGCCGGTCTCGTACTCCGCGGCGTCCTCGAACTCGGCGCCCTGGTACTGCCCCTCGCTCAGGAAGTGCGTGTCCGAGCCGCCCGGGCCGTCGTCCGCCTGCATCTGGAGGAGGCCGACCGACGGGATCGCGGCGATGTTGTGGAACGCGTCCGCCGCGAAGTCGAGGAACTCCTGGACCTCCAGCTGGTCGAGCAGCTCCTCCCAGCGCGGGTCGTCGAACGCGGCGCCCTTGAGGTCGCTCAGCTGCAGGTCGCTCGAGGTGTCCCCGAACACGACGTCCGAGGTGTCCTCGTCGGTCTGCAGCGGGATCAGGTCGTTGCGCAGCAGCCGTGACACCTCGTCGCCCGCCGTCAGACCCACGTAGGTCTCCGGGAACGTGCCGTCCCAGTCGCTGCGGCTCAGGTAGGTGACGGTGCCCGGCTCGAAGACGTTGTAGTCCATCGCCGAGTCGCCCTCGCTGAGGCGGTTGGTGATCTCGGCGCCGGTCGAGCTGACCGAGAACGTGTCGGCGTCGACGTCGCCGCCCCAGGCCCACGTGTAGGTCTTGCCGGCGTCGCCGTCGGCCGTCATGCCGTCGTCGGTGGTCCGGCCCTGCGAGGCGAGCACGTTGTTCAGCGCGTCGTGCACGTCGTCGCCGACCGCGAACGTGTAGTCGCCCGGGTCCACGATGTAGGTGCCTGCTCCCGCGGCGTCGTAGCTGGCGAGGTTCGCCAGGTCGACGTCCATCGTGATCGTCTGGCTCGCGCCCGGTTCGAGGAGCCGGGTCTTCTCGAAGTCCATGAGCTGGATGGCGGACTTCTCGACGCCGTGCTCGCGGTCGTACTCGGTGTACGGGACCGAGGCGTACAGCTGGACGACGCCCTTGCCTGCGACGTCACCGGTGTTCTCGGTGGTCACCGTGACCGCGGCGGTACGCTTGTCGCCCTGCACCACGACGTCTTCGATCGTCTGGGCGAAGGTCGTGTAGCTCAGGCCGTGGCCGAACGGGTACACCACCTCGTTCGCGTAGTCCCAGGTGCCGGCGGAGGTCGCGGGCGTGCCGTCCGGGTTCGCGTACGTCCCCGCAGCCGCCTCTGCTCCCCCGTTGCCGAGCACGATGTCCGCGTACCGCGTCTCGTAGTACCGGTAGCCGGTGTAGATGCCCTCGGCCTGGATGAGGTACGAGTTGACGCTGTCCTCCTCGGCGAACTCGGAGGCGTTCTTCCACGGGAGGTCGCCGTAGTTCGCCATCGCAGGGGCGAGCGCGGAGTTCGTCGCGAACACGTCGCCGAGGTGCGCCGACGGGGAGACGGTGCCGTTCAGCACGTCGGCGAGGCTGAGGAACCCGTAGGCGCCGGGGAAGCCGATCCACATGATGGCGTCGACGTCCGGGTCGTCGGCCAGCTCGGCGATCTCCATCGGGTTGGTGGAGTTCACGAGCACGACCACCGTGTCGAAGTTCGCCTTGGCCTCCTCGACCACCGCGCGCTCCTCGGCGGTGAGGCTGAGGATGTTCCCGGTCGTCGTCGCCACGCCGTCGGCCAGTCCTTCCTCGCCCGGCAGGTAGCCCTGCCCGTTCTCGCCCGCCGCGCGGCCCACGACGACGACCGCCGCGTCGCCGTACTCGGCGTAGTCGGCACGGAAGTCCGGGTTCAGGGCTGCGAGCTCGTCCAGGGTGAGCTCGTGCGCGTCGTCGTACGCCGTGATCTCGGCGTACTCGGGCGTCGTGCCCGAGCCGAACCGCGCTTCCACCCACGCCTTGTCGGCGAAGTACGACTCGTAGGCCTGCAGCACGGACGGGTTGAGCGCGAAGCCCTTCTCCTCGAAGGCGTCGGTGATCTCGACGACCGCGCTGCCGTCCGTGATGCTGCCGCCGGAGCTGCCGTAGACCGGGGCGTAGCTGCGCACCCCGAGCAGCGTGATCTTGGCATCAGGGGCGATCGGCAGCGCGGCGCCGTCGTTCTTCAGCAGGGCGAAGGTCTCCTGCGCCTCCTCCTGCGCAAACGCCTTCAGGCCCTCGTGCGCCTGCTCCGCCGAGGTGAACTCGGACTGGTAGCTCCAGGTGTCGGCCTCGTCCGCCGAGGCGTCGGACACCGTGGTCTGGCTGCGGGGTGCCGAGGGCCTGGTCCACCGCCGAGCGGTACGTCTGCAGGACCTGTCCCGTCACCAGAGAGAGGCTGAGCGCCAGCGCTCCGGTGGCTGTCAGACCGCGCCATCTGTTCGCGGCGTTGAACATCGTTGTCCTCCTTGACTGGGCGACGGTGCGCGGTGGCCGGCACTGGCGGCCGCGTCCGTCGAGGCGCGGGGGGACCGCGCCTCGACGGTGACGCTAGGGCGCGGGGGCCTCAGGAACTGGCGCGCGAGCACGACCGGTCGGTTTTCGGCACCGAACCACCGGGCAGGTCACGCCTTGGTCACGGCGACGGCCGTCAGGAAAGCTGCTCGGCCCCCGGGAGCGGCAGCAGGAGCGTGAGGGCGAAGACGCCGTCGCGCGCCGAGACCGACATGACGCCGTCGTACCGCTCGCAGATCATCCGGATCGACCGCATCCCGAACCCGTGGAACCGGGTGTCCTGCTTGGTGGTCCGGGGCAGGCCGTCCTCGAACGTGCGCTCGCCCTCGTACGCGTTCTCGACGCGGATCGCCACGAGGCCCTTGCGCTCCCGCACGCGCAGCGCGATGTAGCGCCGGTCCGGGTCGGCGACGTCGCCCACCGCCTCGATGGCGTTGTCCAGCGCGTTCCCGAGCAGCGAGTACACGTCCCCCGGCCGCATCCCGGCGAGCAGCCTGCCGTCGACGATCCGGTCGAACGGGATGCCGCGGGTCTCGCAGATCAGCAGCTTCTCCGCCAGCAGGACGTCGAGCGCCTCGTTGCCCGTGCGGGCCGTCGCGTCGTAGATCCCGACCAGACGGCGCAGCTCATCGACCTCGTCCTGCGGGATCCGGTCCCCCAGCAGCGCGATCTGGTGCTTGAGGTCGTGCGTCTTGATGTTGATGAGCTCGATCGTCTCCCGTGAGCTCTCCAGCTGGGTGCGCTGCTGGTGCAGGAGGTGGCGGGTGATCTCCGAGTCCTGCTCGGCCGACCGGCGCCCCACGACCTCGCGGGTCAGCGCGAGCAGGAACACGCAGGTGATGAGGTCCAGCAGGAGGTACACCGCGTCCGCGCCGGCCGGCTCGCCGGGGCGGAGCTCGTCGAACACGAGGGTGAACACGTTGACGCTCAGGAGCATCCCGACCAGCAGCATCAGGAGCGACCCGTGCCGCAGCAGCGCGCCGGCGCGCTCCTGGGTGACCTGACGCACGAACAGCCCGTAACCCGCCGCGAAGAACGGCACCAGGCCCAGCGGGTAGACCACCACGTCGACCCACGCGGCGTCCGGCACTGCCTGCTGCCCCAGCGCGGTCACGATCGACGACCCGCGGAACGCGAAGTGCTGCAGCACCGCGGCGACCACGAGCGTGAACAGCACCTGGGGCGGGCGCAGGCGCCAGCAGGCCGCCACGCCCAACCCGGTGAGCGTGAGGAGCAGCACGAACCGGAGGACGCTCGACCAGATCGCGGCGGGGACGAGCGCGCCCCACACCCACGAAACCGTCACGAGGGCCACGACCACCGCAGCGGACCGGAGGGCGAACCGCGGGCGGCGCGGCAACCGCCACGCCACCAGCACCACCGCGACCAGCAGCTCGGCGAGGAAGCCGTTCGCGTCGAAGAAGGTCATGAACCCGGCGGGCAGCACCTCAGATGACATGGGTCTCGCCCAGGCACGCCGCGAGCTCGTCCATGAAGGAGCGCTTGAAGGCGCGCCCGACGGCGAGCTGCTCGCCGCTGGTCATCGTCAGGGTCGAACCCGCGACCGACCGCACGTGCTTCTGGTTCACCAGGAAGCCCTTGGAGCAGCGCAGGAAGCCCCGGCCCCCCAGGCGTTCCTGCATCTCCTGCAGCGTGCCCTTGCCCCGGACCACGCCGTCCTCGGTCCGCAAGAGCAGACTGTGGCCCCGGACCTCGATGTAGGCGACGTCGCGGAGCAGCACGCGCACCGTGCCGCCCTGCTGCCTCACCACGACGGCCTCTGAGTCGTGGCGGCACAGCCGGACGGCCCGACGCAGCTTCCGCTCGAACTCGGGGAACTGGTACGGCTTGACCAGGTAGTCCAGCGCGTCGACCTCGTAGCCGGTCGCTGCATACTGCGCCGCGTTCGTCACGAAGATCAGCACGACCTCAGCGTCGAGCTCCCGCAGCCGGCGTGCGGCGTCCATGCCGTTCATCGTCGGCATCTCGATGTCCATCAGGATGAGGTCGAAGATCGGGCGGTAGTCCTCCAGGAAGCCGGTGGCCTCCGCGAAGCGGATGACGTGGAAGTGCGTCTCGGTGCGGGAGGTGAACTCGTCCAGGTAGGCGACCGCTCGCTCCGCCGCGACGTCGTCGTCCTCGACCAGCGCGACCGTGAGCATGGACCTCTCCTCGTGGGGACGCCCCACGCTGCCGCGGGGCCCGGCGGGCGCCGGTCCGCGAAGGGTAACCGTGCCGACGGGCCGCGCTGAACCCGAGACTCGGCACCGGCGTTCCAACCCGGGGCTCTGACGAGCCTGGAGCCTGGCCGCCCCACGACCCCACGCTCGCTCGTCCACCGAGCTCGGCTGGCAGAGACCACGCCGCGCCAAGCCCACTCCGTCCGGATTCGCGCGCCCGTTCCTCACGTCCCGCACGACGCATCATCAGGGGCCCGGTCAGTAGCCGCTGAACGCGTCCGTGCGGACGCGGCGCACGCCCGCCCGGCGGAGCAGCGCGCGCGTGTGGTCCACCATCGCCGGCGGGCCCGAGACGTACGCCGCGCGCTGAGTCAGGTCGGGCACGGCCTCCGCCAGCGTCTCCGCCGCGAGGCGCCGCTCCCCCAGGTGCACCCAGCCGCGGGGCAGCCCGTCCCGCTCGGACGTGGGCGACAGCACCAGCACCCGCGCGCCGGTGGCGCTGATCGTGTCGGCGTAGGCGAGGTCGGCGTGGTCGGTGACCGCGTACACGAGGACCACGTCGCGCCGCTCCCCCGCCGCGGCCATCGCCGCCAGGTGGCTCGCGAACGGGGTGACGCCGATCCCGCCGGCGACCAGCAGCAGCGGCTGCTCCGGGTCGCGGGGCAGCACGAAGTCCCCGCCGAGCCCGGTGGCCCGCAGCCGGGTCCCCACCGGCAGCTCGGCGAGCGCCCGCTTGAACGTGCTCGCCCGCTCGGGGACGGTCAGCGCGACGGTCAGCTCGTCCGCGGCGGGCGCCGACGACACGCTGAACACCCGGCGGGTGCCGCGGGCGTCGGGCCGGGGGTGCGGCACGGTCAGCTCCAGGTACTGGCCGGGCAGGAACCGCACGGGCCGGTCCGCGCGGAACGCCAGCTCCACGGTGCGGGGCGTGAGCCGGGTCTGCCGGGTGAGCGTGAGGCGCACGGCGCCGCGCTGCCCCCACGCGAACGCGAGCAGGTTCCCGACGATCAGCGCCGCCTCGGGCGTGCTGTACAGCGGGCCGACGTGGTACGACACCGCGAGCAGCGCCGCGACGACGACCGCCTCGACCAGCTGCTGCCACCGCCGCGGCGGCAGGGTCAGCGGCTCGGTCAGCATCACGCCGCCGAGGAACAGGATCGGGTACGACACCAGCGCGGTCCGCAGCGCGTCGCCGGGTCCCGCCCCCTCGACGACCAGTCGCGCCGAGACCAGCAGCAGCGCCACCACGACGAACGTCCCGACCAGCGCGTACCGCCGGGTCCGGACGACGATCAGCGCGGTGAGCAGCAGCACCGGGACGAGGAGCCACCGGTCGGCCACCCACCACGTGGTCGCGTCCCACCCGGTGAGCCCGACGACGAAGGCCCCGGCGGCGGCCGGGTTCAGCACGTGCCGCCCCCGCCAGGCCAGCACGTACTTCGCCACGTTGGCCACGAGCGCCGCGAGGGCGAGCGTGCCGAGGTACCGCGCCTCGAGCGTCGGCCAGAACAGGAACAGCAGGATGAGGCCGGTGATGACCGCCGACTCGGTGTGCGCCCGGGTGCGGAACGCCAGGGCCAGCAGCCACGCGCTCGCCACCGATGCCGCGACGGCCACGGCGGCGCTGACCAGCAGCGCCCCCGGCTCGACGAAGAGCGCCCCGGTCGCGGACAGCACGAGCGCGACGACCGCCAGCGCGGACAGCCCCAGGGTCAGCAGCCGGTACATCGTCACGCGGCCCAGCCGCTCGTCGAGCCACGCCATCACGCGAACACCTCCCCGTCCAGGTCCAGCGACCAGCGGATGGTCCCGTCGCCGCGCAGGACGACGTACCGGATGCCGAAGCGCGACGCGACGAGGTCGGGCTCGGCGAAGAACAGGGCGGTCGCCGCGAGATCCGCCGCCAGCGCGGTCCCGCCGAGCGCCCAGGTGGCGAGCACGTCCGAGGTCGGCGCGCCGGTGCGGGCGTCGACCACGTGGTGCAGCCCCTCGCCCCAGGCGCGCCGGTTGGTCGCCGACCCGCACAGCGCGGCGTCGGCCAGGCGCAGCACGCCGACGGCCCGGGCCGGGTCCCGCGGGTCCTCGAGCGCGACGCCCAGCGGCGCGCGGGTGGTGCTCCGGAGGTCGCCGCCGGCGTCGACCACGTGCTCGGTGACCCCGTGGGCCGCGAGCACCCCGGACACCAGGTCCACCAGGTAGCCCTTGCCGGCGGCGCCCACGTCGATCAGGGCGGGCTCGTCGAGGGTCAGCGTCCGGCCCGCGCGGTGCGCGACGGTCCGCCACGGCGGCGCCGGCGTGGTCAGGAGGTCCCCGTCGGCATCCCGGCGGGGCCGGAGGGTGTACGCCGCGTCGTACCCGAGCCCCTCGAGCGCGCGGCCGACCAGCGGGTCGACGGCGCCGTCGGTGCAGGCGGCCGCCACGTCGTACGCGTCGAGCAGGGGGGCGGCGTCCTCGGGCAGGTCGTACGTCCCCGCGCCGGACCGGGCGACCTGCGTCACCCAGGAGTCGGCGCGGAACCGGGACCAGTCGCGGTCGAACCGGTCGACCCGGTCCCGCACCGCGGCGAGGACGTCCGCGGGGAGCGGCTCGGGGGTGTCGATCTGCCAGCGGGTGCCGATCGCGTCGAAGGTCGCGCCGGCGTCAGGCCTCGGCATCGGCGCGGATGGAGTCGAGCGCCGCGTTGAAGCCGTCGCCGGTCAGGGACGACCCGGACACCTTGTCCACCGACAGCCCGGCGAGCTCGGCGCCCACGACCTCGTCGGCGATCCCGGACGCGAACTCGCCCTGGAACCGCTCGGCGTTGCCGCCCGTGGCCTGCGGCGTGACCGTCACGTCGGTCACGACGTCGTCGGCCACGGTCAGCTCGACCTGGATCGACTCCTCGCCGCCCGGGGTGCTGTACGAGCCCTCGGCGGTGTAGGTGCCGTCGGTGTAGGTGCCGTCGGTCGCGCCGGCCGTCCCGTCGGTGCCGGCGCCCGCGGTCTCGTCGGCGGTCGACCCGGAGTCCTGGGCGCTCGAGGACTGCGGTGCGTCGTCCTCCGTGGCGGCGTCGGCGCTCCCGCACGCGGCGACCGCCACGACGACGGAGAGGCCGGACAGCAGGCCGAGCGTGCGGCGTCGGATCGAGTGCGCCATGGTCGTGCCCTCCTCGCCCCGGCGGTCGGCCGGGCTGGTTGAATGCGATCGCTCTGGACAGGCACGACGCTAGGGACGGTTCCTGCGAAACGCCTGGGAACGGGCCCTGAACGAGCCTCGACCCGCCTCCATCGTGGTCGATAGGGTCGGTTCGTGCCGACGCTGACGATCGACACCGGCGGCCCCGCGCGGGTCACGGTCCGGACGGACGACGGCAGCTGGCACGCACCCGTGGACGCGGTCCGCGACGGCACCGCGGCGGAGCGCCCCGGCGTCGTCGACATGGATCGCGACCCGCTCGACGCGTCGGGCGTCGTGCCGGGCTACACCGGGCACTTCGTGAGCACGGGGACCGCCGAGGTGGGCGTCCCCCGCGGTCCCTGCGCCGTGCGCGTCGAGCGGGGGCCCGAGCACCTGCCCGTCGAGCGGCTGGTCGACGTGGGCGACAGCGGTGCGTGGGTGCGGGCGGACCCCGAGCGCTGGGTGGACCTCGCGGGCCGGGGCTGGTGGTCCGGCGACCTGCACGTGCACCGGCCGGTGTCCGACGCGGCCGCGCTGCTGCGCGCCGAGGACCTGCACGTCGGCGCCTTCGTCACGCGGTGGACGGGCGCCGCCGACGGTCCCGGCCTGCCCCCGGGCCCGCCCCGCGCCGCGCTGACGGTCGACGGCGACCGGCACGCGGTCGCGCCGGTCACCGAGGACGAGCGCGGCGGCGGCGCGTGGCTCCTGCACGGGGCCGAGATCGGGGCCCTGCCCGGCACGGACGACTGGTGGTTCCCGCCCGGCCGCGACCTCGTGGACCCCGCCCGGCGGGCCGGCGCGTGGTTCGACTGCGAGAAGCTCACCTGGTGGGAGACGCCGGTGATGATGGCGACCGGCGCACCGGACTCGGTCGGCGTGCTCACCAACCACTACCTACCCGGCGGCTTCATGGCCAACGAGGCGTGGGGCCGCCCGCGCGACCGTGCCGCGTACCCCGGCGCCGCCGGCGCGAGCCGGTACCAGCTGGAGCTGTACTACCGGTACCTGGGGTGCGGGCTGCGGCTGCCCGCGTCGGCGGGATCGGCGTCGGGCGTCCTGCCGGCTCCCCCGGGCTACAACAGGGTCTACGTGCAGGCTCCCGGCCCGGTCACCGTGCCGGGGTTCTACGACGGTCTGCGGGCGGGGCGCTCCGTGGTGACGAACGGGCCGGTGCTGACCCTGGCGGTGGGCGACGCGGGGCCCGGTGGCACGGTGCGGCGCGGGCGGGCGCGCGTGCGGGCGACGGCCGCGTCGACGCGACCGGGCCTCGCCGTCGAGGTGCTGGTGGACGGCCGGCCGGCGGCCCGCGCGTCGGGCGCGGTGCTGGACACGACCCTCGACCTGCGGGGCGCGGGCTGGGTCGCGGCGCGGGCGACGACGCCGGACCCGCACACCGTCCGGCTGGCCCACACCAGCCCGGTCTACGTCGAGGGCGACCCGCCGGACGCCGGCGAGCACCGGGCGTTCTTCGCGCGGTGGGTCGACGAGCTGGTCGTCGCCACGCGATCCCGGCCCGCCCCGGGAGGACGGGCCGAGGCGCGGGACGCGCTGCTCGACCTGTACGACCGCGCCGCGCGGTTCTACGGCTGAGCGGCGGGCGGTCAGCCCACCCGGTGCAGCCAGCGCACGGGAGCGCCGGCGCCGGCGTACCGGAACGGCTCCAGCTCGTCGTCCCACGCCTGCCCGAGCGCCAGCCCGAGCTCCTCGCGGACGGCACGGGCGTCGCCCTGCTCCAGCGCGGCGCGGATCCGGTCCTCCGGGACCACGACGTTGCCGTGCACGTCGGTCTGCGCGTGGAAGATGCCGAGCTCCGGGGTGTGGCTCCACCGGGCCCCGTCGCTGCCGTGGCTCGCGTCCTCGGTCACCTCGTAGCGCAGGTGGGTCCACCCGCGCAGGGCGGACGCGAGGCGCGCACCGGTGCCCTGGGCGCCCTGCCACGAGTGCTCGCCCCGCAGCATCCCGGGCGCAGCAGGCTGCTCCGTCCACTCCATCGACACGCGTGAACCCAGCACGTTGCCCGCCGCCCACTCGAGGTGCGGGCAGAGCGCGCGCGGCGCGGAGTGCACGAAAAGAACACCGCGGGTGATCGCACCTGCCATGTCATCCCTCCTGGATCGGCTCGAGGTTCGTCTTCCCCAACGACCTCGTCCCTACCGGGAGCTGACACACGGTCTCGCGGCGTGCAAGGCACAGCATGCCTGATGGGGGCCGCTGCGCACCAGCGCTGCGGCCCCCATCCAGGAAATCGGTCCGGTTTGCCCGGCTCTCAGAGCGTCTCGCGGATCGCCCGCATCGCCTTCTTGCGCACGGTCCGGTCCAGCCGGTCGATGTAGAGGTGGCCGTCCAGGTGGTCGACCTCGTGCTGCAGGCAGCGGGCCATCAGCTCGACGCCCTCGACGACGACCTCCTTGCCGTCCAGGTCGTGGCCGACCACCCGCGCGTACCAGGCGCGCCGCGTGGGGAACCACAGGTCCGGCACGGACAGGCAGCCCTCGTCGCCGTCCTGGAAGTCCTCGGACAGCTCGACGATCGTCGGGTTGAGCACGTAACCCAGCTCGTCGTCGATGTTCCAGGAGAACGCGCGCAGGCCGACGCCGATCTGGTTGGCCGCGAGCCCCGCCCGCCCGTCGTGGTCGACCGTCTCGAGCAGGTCCTCCACCAGGCCACGGACCCGGGCGTCGATCGTGGTCACCGGCTCGCACGGGGTGCGGAGCACCGGGTCGCCCACCACGCGGATCTCTCTCATCGCCATGGGGGCGATTGTTTCACGACCCGGGTGTGATCCGCGGAACGTGGCCAGCGCATGACAGGCGCGCGCGGTCGTCCTATCTTTGTACTGACCAGTCAGTGCGAACCGATCGAGGCGACAGTGTCATCTCCGGAACCCACGCCCCTCCGGGCGGAGCCGCAGCAGCAGACCGGCGCGGACGCGCCCGAGGACGCGGCGCCCGCGCCCGTCCCCACCGCCGTCCGCGCGCGCGGCCTCACCCTCACCGGCTCGCGCGGCCCCGTGTACGGGCCGGTCGACCTCGACCTGCCCGCCGGCACGCTCACCGTCGTGCAGGGCCCCCAGGGCGCCGGCCGGTCCAGCCTGCTCCTCACGCTCGCCGGCCGGATGGTGCCCGACGCCGGCAGCGACCTGACCGTGCTCGGCGAGCCGCTCCCCCGGCGCCGGTCCGCCGTGCAGCGCCGCGCCGCCGTGGCCGGGTTCTCGGGGATCGACGAGCTGGACGACGGCGTGACGGTCGCCGACGTGACCCGCGAGCGGCTCGCCTGGCTGTCGCCCTGGTACCGGCGCACCGGCCGGGTCGACCAGGGCCGGTTCGCCGCCCTGGCCGAGCCCGCGTTCGGCGAGCGGCCCCTGCCGCGCGTGAGCACGGTGATCTGGGACCTCGACGAGGTCGACGTCATGCTGCTCCGCGTCACGCTCGCCCTCGCCCAGCAGCCCGACCTGCTCGTCGTCGACGATCTGGACCAGGTGCACGACTCGCGCCGCCGGCAGACGGTCTGGACCCGGCTCGAGGCGCTCGCCGCCGCCGGCACGACCGTGATCGCGTCCGTCGCGTCGCTCGACGAGGTCGCCCGCATGCGGTGGTGGACGCCGCCGCAGCACGTGAACCTCGCCACCGGCCCGCACGCCGTCCCCGCCGACTGACCCCCTGCTCTTCCTGAGGACCCCCGAGATGCTCTCCTTCCTGTCCACCGGCACCGAGCTGCGCCGGTTCCGCCGCGGCCTGCTGCCGAAGCTCGCCGTCGTCGCGATGCTCGCCGTGCCGCTGCTGTACGGCGCGCTGTACCTGTGGGCCTACTGGGACCCGACCGGCAACCTCGACCGGCTCCCCGTCGCGCTGGTCAACGCGGACGAGGGCAGCACCACCGACGACGGCGACGCCCTGCACGCCGGCGACGACGTCGTCACCGAGCTGCTCGACTCCGGCGCGCTCGACTGGCGCCAGGTCGACGCGACCACCGCCGCGGACGGCGTGCGCGACGGCACCTACTACTTCGCGGTGACCATCCCCGAGGACTTCTCCGCCGACGTCGCGTCCGCCGGCGGTGACGACCCGACCGCCGCGGAGCTCGACGTCACCTACAACGACGCCAACTCCTACCTCGCCTCGACGCTCGGCCGCAGCGCCATGACGCAGATCCGCGCCGCGGTGTCCGAGACCATCGGCGAGCAGGCCGTCGACCAGGTGCTCGTCGGCCTCGGCTCGGCCCGCGACGGCTTCGCCCAGGCGTCCGACGGCGCCCTCACGCTCGCGGCGGCGAGCGGCGACCTGTCCGCCGGCGCCCACCAGGTGGCCGACGGCGCCGCGTCCGCGGCCGACGGCGCGCAGCAGCTCGCCTCGGGCTCCGCCGACCTCGCGGACGGCGCGGGCCGGCTCGACTCGGGTGCGGGGCAGCTGGCGAGCGGGGCGGGCACCCTGTCGTCCGGCGCCGGGTCGGCGGCCGCGGGTGCGGGTGCGCTGGCGACCGCGGCCGGGCAGCTCGCCACCGGTGCGGCGTCTGCCGCCACCAGCGCGCAGACGCTGGCGACCGGCGCCGGTCAGGTCAGCACGGGCGTCGACCAGCTGGCCGGCACCGTCTCGCAGCTGAGCACCGCCGCGCAGGGCCTGCCCGCGCTCCGGTCCCAGCTCGACGCGCTCGCCACGACCGCGGACCCGGCGACGGCCGCGGTGCTCGACCGCATGGTCGGAGCGCTCGACCAGTCGATCGCCGACGCCGGTCTGCCGAGCACGCCGGCCGCCGCGCAGGCGGCGGCGCAGCAGCTGCAGACGCTCGTCGACGGCGCCCACCGGGTCCGCGACGGCTCCGCCGCCCTCTCGTCCGGGCTCGGCACGCTCGCCGGGAAGTCGGGCGAGCTCGCCACCGGCGCGCAGACGCTGTCCTCGGGCACCGCGCAGGTCGCCTCGGGCGCGGCCTCGCTCGCCTCGGCGTCGAGCACGCTGGCCTCCGGCGCGGCGACGCTCGACGACGGCGCGCAGACCCTGGCCGACGGGGCCGGCACGCTCGCGTCCGGCACGTCGACCCTCGCCTCCGGGGCGACTCAGGTCGCCGACGGCGCCGACCAGCTCGGCGACGGCAGCCACGAGCTCGCGGGCTCCCTCGCGGACGGTGCCGGGCAGATCCCCGCCGACGACGACGCGACGCGCACCCAGCGCGCCGACGCGCTCAGCACGCCCGTCCGGATGGACAGCACCGACGTCGCCGCGGCGAACGGGTACGGGGAGGGCTTCGCCCCGTTCTTCATCCCGCTCGCGCTCTTCGTCGGCGGGCTCATCACGTGGCTGCTGCTCCGGCCCCTGCCGCCGCGCGGGCTGGCGACGCCGGCGCGCGGCTGGCGGATCGCCCTCGCCGGGTACCTGCCGGCGCTGCTCATCGGCGTCGGGCAGGTCGTGGTGCTGCTCGCGGTCGTGCACTTCGGCCTCGGGCTGGGGATGTCGACGACCCTCGGCACGCTGGCGTTCACCGTGCTGGTCGCCGCGGCGTTCCTGGCCGTGCAGCAGATGCTCACCGCGGTGCTCGGGTCGGCCGCCGGCAAGGTCGCGATCATCGCGCTGCTCATGCTGCAGCTCACGGCCGCCAGCGGCACCTACCCGGTCGAGACGACGCCGTCGTTCTTCCAGGCCCTGCACCCCGCCCTGCCCATGACCTACGCGATCACGGGCCTGCGCGAGCTGACGACCGGCGGCACCGACGGGCGGCTGTGGTCGTCGGTCGCGGCGCTGCTGGCGTTCCTCGTCGGGTCCCTCGCGATCACGTCCTGGCGGGCGGCGCGGCAGCGCACGTGGACGCTGTCGCGCCTGCACCCCGCCCTGTCGATCTGAGAGGCTGGGACCCATGTCGACGGCCGCCTCCCCCGCCACCGCCCCGGGCGCGCCCGTGGGCACCGGGCGCCGCGACACGCGCCGCGCGATCATCGAGGCGACCGTGGCCCTCATCGCCGACCGTGGCTTCTCGGCCACGTCGGTGGACGACATCGCCGAGCGCGCGGGCGTCGCCAAGGGCAGCGTCTACTACAACTTCGGGTCCAAGGGCGCGCTGTTCGAGACGGTGC
The DNA here is from genome assembly GCF_949769265.1 of Cellulomonas endometrii. Lineage (NCBI taxonomy): Bacteria > Bacillati > Actinomycetota > Actinomycetes > Micrococcales > Cellulomonadaceae > Cellulomonas > Cellulomonas endometrii. The sequence goes on from NZ_CATKPC010000003.1 coordinate 219,634, forward strand.
TCACCGAGGGGCAGCGCGCCCTCACCGCCGCACTGCGGGGAGCCGCGGCCGGCCGCACCGGCCGGGATGCGGTCGGGGCGCTCGTGCACGAGCTGCTCGCGCAGATCCAGGGGCACCCCGACTTCGCCAAGGTGCTGGTCGCCGAGGTGTTCCGGACCGGGCGGGACTGGCAGGACTCGATCCGTCAGGTGCGGGACGAGGCGTTCGCCGTGTTCGCCGAGGTGGTGGAGGCGTCCTGGCCGCACCGCGACCCGTCCCTGACCGCCGCGGCGATGTTCGGCGCGACGCTGGTGGCCGGCCTGGAGTGGCTCGCGTTCCAGCCGGACCGCCCCGTGGCGGACGTGCGCCGCGCGGTGCTGGCGACGGTCCTCGACCCGCTCTGACCCGGTCCGATCCGGTCCCGGTCGGCGCGGGTTCGCGGCTTGGTCGAGGGTTCGCGGCTTGGTCGAGGGTCCGTGGCGAGGTCGAGGGTCCGCGGCTTGGTCGAGGGTTCGCGGCGAGGTCGAGGGTCCGCGGGGCCAGGTCGAGGGTGTCGATCCCGCGCCGTCGACGCAACCGGTCGACCTCGCGGCCGCGGGGCTACGTGCCTGCGTGCTCGGGCCCCCGGACGCGGAACGGGCCCCCGAGCGTGTGCTCGGGGGCCCGTTCCGGGTGTCTCGGGTGGCTCAGTAGCGGCCGGCCTGCGTCGGGACCGCGCCGAGCAGCTCCATGACCTCGGACTCGAGGAACCGGCGGTGGCCGCCGAGGGTGCGGACCGCGGAGAGCTTGCCCGCCTGGGCCCAGCGGGTGACCGTCTTCGGGTCGACCCGGAACATGACCGCGACCTCACCCGGGGTGAGCAGCGAGGAGGAGGTGGCCTGCGTCGGGAGCTGGGCCTGGAGGGGGAACGTCATGATGACTCCTTGTCGGTTCGGTAGCCCGGCTGGCCCAGAGGGCCCCGTGGCTTTGCGTCCCCGCCTTGCAGCGGGTTTGCCGTTTGTCGCTCAACACCGAGAACTATACAGAAATCGGACAGAACGGCAAGTACCACCAGAGAGCGGACAGATCCGCAGGTCACAGATGTGCGCGTTCACATGGTGGACGGGCCGGCCGGTGCGCGGGCACGTCCACGCCGGTCAGCGCGACTCCGGAGACGATCCGGCACCGTCACCCCCGCCCGCCGGGTCGAAGCGGTACCCCATGCCCGGCTCGGTCAGCAGGTAGCGCGGGGCGGCGGGGTCGGGCTCGAGCTTCTTGCGCAGCTGCGACAGGTACAGCCGCAGGTACCCGGTGTCGGTGACGTGCTCCGAGCCCCAGATGTCGGACAGCAGCGTCTGCCGGGTGACGAGCCGGCCGGCGTTCCGCACGAGGATCTCGAGGATCCGCCACTCCGTCGGGGTGAGCCGCACCGCCTCGCGGGGGGTGCCGTCGCGGGTGACGGTGGTCGCGGAGAGGTCCACCGTGACGTCACCGATCCGGACCAGCGGCTCGGCGTCCTGGCCCGGCACCCGGCGGGTCAGCGCACGGATGCGGGCGAGCAGCTCGTCCACGCCGAACGGCTTGGTCACGTAGTCGTCGGCGCCGGCGTCGAGCGCGTCGACCTTGTCGGCCGAGCCGGTGCGCCCGGACAGCACGAGGATCGGCGCGGTGGTCCAGCCGCGCAGGCCGTGGATGACCTCCACCCCGTCGAGCCGGGGCATGCCGAGGTCGAGGAGGTACAGGTCCGGCTTGTGCTCGATCGCCTGGTTCAGCGCCGCGGTGCCGTCGGTGGCGGTCAGCACCTCGTAGCCGCGGGCGCGCAGGGTGATCCGCAGCGCCCGGAGGATCTGCGGGTCGTCGTCGGCGATGAGGATCTTCACGCGCCCGCCGCCCCCGTCGGCGCCGCCGCCGCGCTGGTGCGCAGGGCGATCACCATGGTCAGTCCCCCGCCGGGCGTGTCCTCGGGCGTGAGCGTCCCGCCCATGCCCTCGGTGAAGCCGCGAGACAGCGCCAGCCCCAGCCCCAGCCCGGTGGCGTTGTCCGTGTCGCCGAGCCGCTGGAACGGCACGAAGAGGTCGGCCCGGCGCTCCGGCGGCACGCCGCGGCCGTGGTCCACCACCCGGATCTCGACCCGGTCGGCGAAGGCGCTGGTCTGCACGCGTGACGGCCTGCCGTGCGGGCTGGCGTGCACCGCGTTGGCCAGCACGTTGACGAGGACGCGGCGGAGCAGCGCGGGGTCGGCCTGCACGGGCGGCAGCGCGGGGTCCAGCTCCAGGTGGACGTCGTCCGGCCCGAGACCGAGCTCGTCCAGCGCCGGGAGGATCACCTCGTCCACGTCGGTCGGCCGGGTCGACACCCCCAGCACCCCGGCCTGCAGGCGGCTGACGTCCAGCAGGTCCGTCACCAGGCTGGTCAGGGTCGCGAGGCTCTCCTGGGCGGTGGCCAGCAGCTCCTCCCGGTCGGCGGACGACCAGTCGACGTCCCGCGAGCGGAGGCTGCCGACGGCGGTGGTCGCGGCGGTGAGCGGCCGGCGCAGGTCGTGGCTGACGGCGGACAGCAGCGCGCTGCGCACCTGGTCGGTCTCCAGCAGCGGGCCGATGGCGTCGGCCGTCCGGGACAGCCGCTGGTGCTCGAGTGCGGCCGCGACCTGGGTGACGACCACGCCCAGCAGCCGGTTGCCGGCGCCGTCGAGGTCGGCCGCGCGGGCGTCGGGGCGGGGCTCTCCGGCGTCGAGGTCGAGCACGGCGTCCTCGTCCACCGCCACCACGGTCGCTCCCGGTCGCACCGTGCCGGACTCCGCGAGCACCTCGTCCCCCGCCCGCAGCCGCACGCCGGCGAGGCCGAACGCCTCGCGTGCGCGGTCGATCAGGCTCGCGAGCGCGTCCTGCCCGCGCAGCACGCCACCCGCGACGGCCAGCATGAGCTCGGACTCGGCGCGCGCCCGCTGCGCCACCCGGCTCCGGCGCGCGGCGACGTCGACGACCGCGCTGACGAGCACCGCGTTCGCGACGTACAGCGCCAGCGCGAGGACGTGCCGCGGCTCCGCCACGGTCACGGTGCGCACCGGCTCGATGAAGAAGTAGTCGAGGCTCAACCCGGACAGCACGGCGGTGAGCAGGGACGGCCAGAACCCGCCCACCAGCGCGACCACCACCACCAGCAGCTGGTACGTCAGCACGTCGCCGACCAGGGACGTCCCGGTCCGCGTCGCCTCCAGCAGCCAGGTGAGCAGCGGGCCCAGCGTCAGGCACAGCACGAGGCCGAGCACGCGGCGCCGGGTCGTCAGCGCCCCGCCGACTCCGGGCAGGGCGAACCGGCCGCCCGCGGCGGCGTGGTTGACGATGTGCACGTCGATGGGACCGGCCTGCCGGATGACGGTCGCGCCGATACCCGGTCCGCTGAGGGCGGCGGCGAGCCGGCTGCGGCGGCTGATGCCGATGACGAGCTGGGTGGCGTCGACGGTCCGCGCGAACTCGACCAGCGTGCGGGGCACGTCGTCCCCCACCACCTGGTGGTAGGTCCCGCCGAGCTGCTCGACCAGCGCGGCCTGCGCCGCCAGGGCGCCGGGGTTCGCGTCCCGCAGGCCGCTCTGGGCGCTGACGTGCACGCCCAGCAGCTCCCCGCCCGCCGACCGCGCCGCGATCCGCGCCCCCCGGCGCAGCAGCGTCTCCCCCTCCGGGCCACCGGTCAGCGCCACCACGACCCGCTCGCGGGCCTCCCACGGAGCGTCGATCGCATGCTCGGCCCGGTAGGTCCGCAACGCCGAGTCCACCTCGTCCGCCAGCCACAGCAGCGCCAGCTCCCGCAGCGCCGTGAGGTTCCCCAGCCGGAAGTAGTTCGACAACGCCGCGTCCACCCGCTCGGCCGGGTACACGTTGCCCTCCGCCAACCGGTCCCGCAGCGACTGCGGCGCCAGGTCCACCAGCTCCACGTCGTCCGCCGCCCGCAGCACCCCGTCCGGCACCGTCTCGCGCTGCGGCACCCCCGTGATCGTGCGCACCACGTCGTTCAGGGACTCGACGTGTTGGACGTTCACCGTGCTCACCACGTGGATCCCCGCGTCCAGCAGCTCCGCGACGTCCTGCCAGCGCTTGGCGTGCCGGGACCCCGGCGCGTTCGTGTGCGCCAGCTCGTCCACCAGCGCCACCTTCGGCCGGCGCGCCAGCACCGCGTCCAGGTCCATCTCCGACAGCCGCACCCCGCGGTGCTCGACCTGCGCCCGCGGCACGACCTCCAGCCCGTCCAGCAGCGCCGCCGTGGCCGCCCGCCCGTGGGTCTCCACCACCGCGACCACCACGTCCTTGCCGTCACGGACCATGTCACGGCCCGCCTCGAGCATCGCGAACGTCTTGCCCACCCCCGGCGCGGCACCCAGCAGCACCCGCAGCCGACCCCGGCTCATCCGTCCATCCCCTCCGAGTCGTCGGCGCCCGGCCCGGCGTCGCCACCGTCGACGTGCCCAAGCGCCGCCCACGTGCCCGGCGCCCAGGTGCCCAGGTGCCAGGTGCCCAGGTGCCCAGGTGCCTGCCGGCGATCGTAGTCGGGACGGGGTGCCCGACCTGGGCACGAGCCTCGGGCAGGCGCCCCGGGCGGGAGCCCGGGCCGGGGACCCCGGGCAGGGGTGGCGGCCACGCGCGGCGCCACCCCCGCCCGTCCAGCGGTCACGTCACGCACCGCTGATCCGGTCCCACGGTCCGGCCTCACCCGGATCGCCGGCAGCGTCGAGCGCCCGCCGCACCCGTGCCCGGTACCCGACGACCACCGCCCCGGCGACCACCAGCACCACCGCGGTGGCGAGCCACCGACCCACGTCGGCGCCCGTGACGGCGAGCGGGGACTCCGGCGCGACCGGCTCGGGAGCGGCGACCGTCAGGGTCTCGGACGGCTCGCCGCAGCGCCCCGCGGACAGCGGCTCGCCGTCCGCGGTGCTGGTGCGCTCGACGAACCCGTACGTGCCCGGCTCGCCCGCGACGTACCGGTCCGTCGCGTACTCGCCCGCGCCCTCCGACAACGCGAGGGGCGCGGACGTCCACACCGGCTCGTCGCACACGAGCTCCTGCCCCGGGGAGGCCGCGAACAGGTCCACGACGGTCACCGCCCCGGCGGGCGGCGTCCCGGTGACGGTCACGACGTCCCACAGCTCGACGCCGGCGACCGGGCGGTCCTGCGCCGCCGTCGCGGTCGTGCGGACCGTGAACCCGTCGGTGACCGTCGTCGTCTCGGACGGGATCCCGCACTCCCCGCGGTGCTTGACCGCACCGTCTCCCCCGATCAGCGTCTCCACCCAGTACACGCGGCCCGGCCGGTCGGGCGCCGGCGTGGTGCCCGACTCGTACAGCCCGGGACGGGCGACCGGCACCGGGTCGGAGACCCAGAGCGACGTCGTGTCGTCGCACCGGGGCGCCGCGGCCGGGTCCTGCGGTCCGAACGCCTCGAACACCAGGTGGTCGCCGTCCGCCGTGGTGCCGGTCACGAGGGCCAGGTCGTGGATCGTCTCGCCCGGCGCGGCCTGCTCCTGCGCCCGGGTGACGACCGTCGGCGGGACGACCACGACCGGGTCGCCCGGCACGTAGAACGCCTCCCGCACGTCGTCGAACCTGCTCACGAACGGCTCCACGCGGTCGTCGCCGGCGAAGGAGTACACGAACACGTAGTAGTCGCCGCCGGGGTGGGTGGCGGTGGCGGGCACCACGATCGGGTCCTCGTAGCCCACCTCGTACACGCCGTTCGCGGCGTCGACCGTGCCGGTCCAGAGCACGGGTGTGCCCGGCGGGACCTCCGCGGTCGTCGGCAGCTGCGCCAGCGGCCCGTGCACCGTGACGGTCGCCTGGCCGAGGTCGGCGCCCCACCGGCCCAGACCGCCGAACTCGCCGTGGTCCTCGGGGTATCCCGTGACCGTGATCCGGTCGAACGCGCGGCCACCGGGCACCACGTTGAACTCGCGGGCCTGCGACTCGTGCTTCAGCTCGAACCGGTTGACCGCCGTCTCGGCCTCCTCGAAGTACGGCGCCGCGAAGTCCTCGCGGATGTACTCGGCGAACGGCCCCGCGTCGGCCTTCCGGATCGTGACGACGGCGGTGTAGAAGCCGTCGCCGGTCGCCCGCACCGTGCCGGGGGTCACGACGCCGCCCGGCCCGTCGGCGACGACGCGCTCGACGCCGGCCACGGGCGCACCCGCTGGCGGCACCGCCGCCTGGGCCTGCGGCTGGAGGAACGGCCCGTACCAGGTGACGTCCGCCGGGACGTCCACGGGGTCGCCGTCCAGGTCCACCCACACGTCGCCGGGCGCCGCGCTGAACTCCAGACGGTCGACCAGGGGGTCGCCGTCCTGCACCCGCACGTCCTGCACGGTGGTCGTGGCCCGCGGCCGGAAGTCCTTCACGACGGGGAACACGGGACCGTCCTCGACGATCTGGCTGGGGTCGTGACCGGGGCGGTTGCCGTAGCTGAGCTGGTCCTGACGGCCGCCGCCCACGTCGAACACCGTGACCGTCGTGCGCCACGCGTCGTCGAACACCACGCGGTAGCTCACGTCCCCGTTGCCGGTGGCGGTCCAGGTCAGGTCCACCGGCGCGCTGCCCGTGGTGCCGCGGAACGTGCTGCCGCCCGAGGCGTCGAGCACCGCCGGGCCCGACAGCGTCACCGTGAACGGCGCTCCGACGACCGGCTGCCCGGCGGCCGACCGCAGCACGATGCCGCGGATGGCGCCGGTGCGACGGCCCTGGCCGGTCACCGTGCCGGCGGTCGCGGCGTAGGGCCCGGCCTCGGCCGCGGCCTGGTTCAGGAGCGCGGCTGCGCGGTCCTTGACGGCCTGCGGTGTCGCGGCGGCGATCAGCAGCTTCACCGACTCGACCACGCCGCCGGCCATGCCGCCGGGGCGCTCCTGGCGCTGGTGCGCCGCGTAGCCGAGGGCCGCCTGGGTGAGGTCGTCGGCGGCGTACCGGTGCCGGGCGAGCGCCGCGGCGAGCGGGGCGTCGTCCACGGCGGTCACCGACAGCGGGACGTCCGACGGCCCCGACGCGGGCAGCCGGGCCTGCAGGCAGTACCCGTGCTCCTCGGCCCCGGACGGTCCGTCGATGGGTCCGAGGTGCACCGGGCCGTAGCCGGCGGGCGTGATGGTGATGCCGGCCGCGGGGATCGCCGCGGTGGCGGGCGGGGGTTCGGGCGCGAGGACCAGGGCGGTGGTCGCCCCGGCCGCGAGCGTCCCGGCCAGCAGAGCGGAGGTCGCTCGGCGGGCGTGCCAAGATGGCCGTGCTTGCATGTCAGGTCTCCAGAGGAACTGTCGAGCGGGCGCGAGGGGTCCGGTGTTCGCGCACCGGACCCCTCTTCTGCGGGGTCTGCGCCGGGGTCAGGTCACGGGCGCCCCCTTCGCCGGGCGGGCCACGCTCAGCAGTCCCACACGTTGCCGTGCTCGTCGCCGCACCAGCCGCCGCCCTCGGTCTCGGTGACGACGGTCCAGCCCTCCGGCAGCGGGTCGCCCGGCGACCAGGTCGTGCCGGGTGCGGTCGGAGTGGCGGGGGCGGTGCGCGAGCCCGGCGCGCTGGGTGGCACGCCGACACGGCCGCGCACGGAGGTCGCACCTCCGGACGACCCGGACGCGCTCCTCCGCCTCGCGGCGGCGGCCTCGGCCGCGATCCGGTCCTGCTCCGCCTGCCAGGTCGCCTCCGCGGCCGCGAGGGCGGCACGGGCGACCGCGAGCGCCTCGGTGTGGGCGGCGGCCTGCGCGGCGGCGCGCCCGAGCGCCTCGACGTCGACCGGGACGGGTGCGTCCCGGTCGGCCGTGGCGGCGTCGATCGCCGCGGCGAGCGCCTGCCGGGGGGCCTCGTCCGGCACCCGGCCCGCCGAGGCGGCGAGCGCCGCCGCACCCTCGTGCAGGGCGGCGTCCAACGCTGCGAGCGCGCCGGCGTGGTCGGCGGTCGCCCGGGCGAGCTCCCACTCCGCCTGCGCCCGCCGCACGGCGCGGGTCGCGGCCGTCAGCAGCCCGGTCCGTTCGACCGCGGCTGCAGCTTGCGCGCGGGCGGACGCCGTGCGCGCCGCCGCCGGGTCGCCCGGCGGAACGGTCGCGGCGGGCAGGGCCACCAGCAGGCCGGCGAGGTCCTCGCGGACGGCGTTGTCGGCGACGCGGTGCGCGGCGGCGGCGAGCGCGTCACGCCCGGCGTACCGGGCGGCGCGGAGCTCGCGCCCGGCGCGACCGAGGTCGGCGAGCGCCGCGGCCGCCTCGCGCTCCGCGGCGGCGGCCGACCGGTGCTGGGCCACCCCGATCCCGGCGACGAGGACCGCCACCGCGACCAGGGCGCCGGTCAGGCGCCGGCTGCGGGTCGTCGGACGTCGGCGGCCGGCCGGGACCGTGTCGCCGGTGTCCCCGGTCGGGGGGAGGTCGTCGGGCAGCGTGCTGGGTGCCGCCCCGGTGGGGGCGGAGGGTGCGCTCATGGGTGGTGCTCCTGGTCGGGGGCGGGTGAGCGCGGCTGAGCTGCCGACTGTAGCGGCCGCCCCCGACCCTGGCGGACTCCGGGACGACGCCCTGTGGACGCACGCCGGCGCGTCGTCCCGGACCGCGCGCCGTCAGCGGCGACGTGCTGGCGGACGCCCCGACGCGACCGGCCTCAGCCCTCCGCCATGGCCCACACCACGTCCTGGGACCCGGGAGGCAGCGTCACCTCGCCCCACGTCCCGATCGCCACGGTGAGGTCGCTCGCCGCGTCCACCGACTCCGGCAGGGCGACCACCGTGGTCGACGGGACGTAGTCGGCGGTGCAGGGGTCGTCCCCCTGCTCCGGGATCGTCACCTCCACCGCGCCGGTCCCGGCGGCCCCGGCCGTGGCGTCCGCGACGTGCGGGCAGGTGCTCGACCCGAACGTCACGACGTACAGCAGGGTGTCGTCGGTGGTGCGCGCCGCGCCGGCGACCGCGTCGGCGGGCTGCTCCCCGGCGCCGGGCGGCAGGCCGAGCGCGGAGGACCCCGCGGTGAGCTCCAGCTCTCCCCCGGCGGTGGCGGTGGCCGTCGTGCCCTCTGTCACCTCGGTGCCCGACGACCCGGGATCGTCGCTGCCGCACGCCACCAGCGCGCCCGCCACGGTGCCGAGCAGCGCGGTGGCAGCCGCCGCCCGCACGACCCGGGCCCGACCGGCGACGGGCTGGGACCTCTGCCATGCGCTCACGGGACCGCTCCGTCCGCCGACTGCCTGGTCCTCGCGAGGCTACCGCCGCGCGGCGCCCGCGCCCAGGCCCCGCGCCCGTACCCATCCGCAACGGGTGATGCCGCGCGTCCGCACCGGCTCCTAGCGTCGAGGCGGGCTCCACCGACAGGCACGACGAGAGGAGAGGTCCCCATGAGCGAGACCCGCAGCACCGCAGCGGTGGGCTTCACCGTCTTCGCCGGGACGGTCATGATCGTGATCGGCGTGCTCCACGCGATCCAGGGCTTCGTCGCCCTGATCAACGACACCTTCTACGTGGTCGGGCAGGAGTGGGTGTTCTCGTTCGACGTGACCACCTGGGGCTGGGCGCACCTGCTGCTGGGCATCGTCGTGGCCCTGGCCGGGGTGTTCGTGTTCACCGGCGCCGTGTGGGCGCGGACGGTCGGCGTGCTCGTCGCGGGGCTCAGCATCGTCGTGAACTTCGCGTGGCTGCCGTACTACCCGGTGTGGGGCCTCGTGGTCATCGCCCTGGACGTCTTCGTGATCTGGGCGCTCACGGCCCACGGACGGGACATCGTGGTGTGACGGGCTGACGGGCCGTCAGGGAACCGACGGGAGGGACGGCTCCCGGCTGCGCGCGTGCGGGTCGCCGAAGAGGGCGCCGAGCGCCGCGCGGCCGGCGAGCGTCGTCGCGCCCTCCACCGTGGCGGCCCCGGCGAACGCGCCCGGGACGATCTCGGTGTGCGGGGCGGACGCCGCGACCTCGGCGCGCACCCAGCGGGCGACGAGCGGGTGCTCGCCGATGGCACCACCGAGGACGACCATCTCCGGGTCGAGCACCGACACGAGCGTCAGCGCGAGCCGGGCGATCTCGACCGAGTGCTCCCGCAGCGCGCGCACCGCGGCGGGGTCGCCGGCGTCGGCGCCGGCGAGCAGCCCGGCGATCCTCGCCGCGGGCGCCCCCTCGCCGTCGCCCGGGCGCCACCGCCGCACGAGGGCGGCCGCCCCCAGGTGCTGCTGCAGCCCGAGCTCCTGCGGCGCCACCCCCGGCGCCCAGGGGAACGGGACGTCCGCGAGCTCCCCCGCGCCGCCCCGGGCACCGTGCACCAGGACGCCGTCGACCACCACGCCCGCACCGATCCGCTCTCCGACCTGGAGCAGCACGACGTCCCGCCTTCCCTGGGCCACGCCCCGGTCGACCTCGGCGAGCACGGCGCAGTTCACGTTGTTCTCGGCGAGCACGCGCACCCCGTGCGGGAGCCTCAGCCGGGCCACGACCTCCTCGGCGGCGAGACCGCCCAGCGACGGCCCCTCGCGACCCGTCAGGCGGTGGTCGGCGCGGACCGGCTTGGGCAGGGCGATCGCGATCGACCGCAGCGGCCCGGCACCGCGGAGCTCGTCGACGAGCTGCGCCACCCCGTCGGCGGCGTCCCGCAGCAGGTCCTCGACGGTGCCCGCGGCGTCGAGGACGCTGCGCCGCTCGGCCAGCGCGCGCTCCCCGAGGCCGCGGGCGGCCAGGCGGATCTGGGTGTTCCCGAGGTCGATCCCCAGCGTCCACCCCGCCGACGGCGCGATCTCGTAGACCGCGGCGGAGCGCCCGGTCGCGCCCGTGCGCGCGGGGAGGCGCCGGACGAGGCCGGCGTCCTCGAGCTCCGCGACGGCGGTGGACACCGTGGGCTTGGACAGACCGAGCCGGCGACCGAGCTCGGGGCGGGTGGCCTCGCCACCCCGGACCAGGGCGAGACCGACCAGGCGGCCGGTCGCGGACAGCGCCCGGCCGGGCGCGGCAGGGGCGTCGTCGAACGCCGACGGCCGCGCGGGCGCGGGGTCCGCGGAGGCGTCCTCGCGGGCGCCCGGAACGGGCCCCTCGGCGGGCGGTCCGACGTCGTCGCGTGCCGGCCCCGCGACCTCGACGACCACACCGGGTGCCAACGTCCGCACCGCGTCGGGCTCCGCGCCCGGCAGGCTCCGGACCTCCAGGCCCGGCAGGCGCACGGTGGTCCGGCGGGCGTGGCGCACCTCGACCACCGTCAGCGCGGGCGGCAGCGGCACGAGCGCACGGTCGGCGTCGGCGAGGTCGGCGAGCGTCCGGGCGGCCGCCCCGAGCAGCACCCCGCCCGGCAGCACGACCTCGAGGAGCCGCGGCCACTCCTCGCGGACGAGCTCGGCGGGGTCGCGGTCGGTGCGGCCGGAGTACACGCCGCGGGCGAGCCGGAGCAGGGTGCCCCGGCGCACCGCCCGGCTCAGGACGGCCGGATCGGTCCCGTCCGCCACGAAGAAGTCGGGCCACGCGCGCCGATTCACCGCACCTCCTTGACCATGAGCCCTTCCTTGACCATACACGAGCGACAACGACCCGCACCGGTCAAGCTTCGTCGCCCGCGACCGTGCCTGCCGCGCGCCGACCCGACGGGCGAGCATCGCGCTCCTTGACCGCGCCGCGCGTGCTCATGCCCGTGCTCCGCCGACCGAGGCGCGGAGGCAGTTGTCCCGACCCCGCTCGGGCCGCTACGGTCCGTGCTTCGTAAGGCAAGTTTACTAACTGAGAGGTGCGAGAGCGATGGCGCCGCACGAGATCCTCCTCCCGTTCCGCGACGGGGTCCGCGCCCAGCCCGCGGCCGTCGCCGGGACGTCCGCCCGGACGCGGGACTGGCTGACGGAGCACCCCGACGTCCTGGACGCCGCCACGGGCAGTGCGCTGCTGGTCGGCATCGGCGCCTCCCACGCGGTCCTCGCCGCGCCCGTCACCGAGCTCCGCCGGGCGGGCGTGCTCGCCGTCCGGTCGACCGGCGAGGACCTGCCCGCCGGCACGGCGCTGCCCGTCGACCTCGCCCTGGCGGTGTCCCAGTCCGGGCGCAGCCCCGAGACCGTCGAGGCGCTCGGCGTCGTCGACCGCGACCGCCGCCTCGCGGTGGTGAACCAGCCGGGCTCGCCGCTGGAGGCCGCGGCCGGTCGCACGCTGGGGCTCGGCGGCCAGGTGGACTCCGGGATGTCGTCGGTCGCCGTCGCCGCGACCGCGGTCGCTCTCGGGATGCTCGTCGAGCGCCGCGTCGCGGGCGCCGTGACGCCGGTGTGGCAGCGGCTTCCCGAGCTGCTGGACGCCGTGCTCGACGACGGGCGCACCCGGGCCGCGGTCGCGGACTTCGCGGCGCGCGCCGCGACGGCCGGCTGCGTCGACGTCGCCGGTCGCCCCGCCAGCGTCGGGGCCGCCGAGCAGGGCGCCCTGCTGCTGCGGGAGGGCCCCAAGGTCGCCTCCCTCGGGACCGGGACGCGCACCTACCTGCACGGGCTCACCGACGCGGTCGGCGGCACGGCCCACGTCCTGGTGGGCGGGGCGCGCGAGGCCGCGCTCGCCGACCAGCTCGCCGCCTACGGGGTGCCGGTCCTGCTGGTCACCGACGAGGACGCGCCGCCGGGCGCCGGCGTGCACGTCGCCGCGGTGCCGTCCCTGCCCCCGCTCGCGGCCGTCGTGACCGAGGTGGCGGTGCTCCAGCTGCTCGCCCTCGACCTCGCGGACGCCCTCGGCACCGACGTCGACGCCGGCACGCTCGCGCGCGTCGACACGAAGCTGCCGGAGACCGGCCAGGACGCGGAGGCGGGCCGGTGACCGCGCTGGTCGCCGGCATCGACGTCGGCGGGACCAAGACGCGCACCGTGGTCGAGACGTCGGCGGGTGAGGTGCTCGTCGACGTGACCGAGGCGACGACCGGCTGGCGTGGCGCGTCCTTCGCGGACAAGGGCGCCCGGACGGCGGCCGCCCTGCTCGAGCGCGTCGCTCCCCTGGGCGGACCGCGCGTCCTCGCCGCGGTGGGCGTCGGCGCCCACGGCTGCGACCTGGTCGAGGAGAGCGAGGAGCTCCAGCGGCACCTCGCCGGTCACCTCCCCGGCGTGCGGTGCGTCGTCGTGAACGACGCCGAGCTGGTCGCCCCGGCGGCCGACCGGCCGACCGCGGTCGGGCTCATCGCCGGCACCGGCTCCGTGGCCGTCGGGCGGACCCCCTCCGGCGACCGGGTGCACGCGGGCGGCTGGGGCTGGCTGGTCGGCGACGAGGGCGGCGCCTCCGGGATCGTCCGCGAGGCCGTGCGCGCCAGCCTGCGGGCCGTCGAGGACGGCTCCGGCGACCCGCTCCCCGCGCTGCTGTGCGGCGCCCTCGGCGTCGACCACGTGCTCGACCTGCCCGGGCAGCTCCTGTCGGGCGACCCCGCCTCGTGGTCCGCCCACGCCGGGCTCGTCTTCGACGCGCAGGCGGCCGGCTCCGCCCTCGCTGCCGGGCTCGTCGACGACGCGGGCGCAGCCCTCGCGGACCTCGTGGCCCGCGTGGTGTCCCGCGGCGCGCTGGGCACCGAGCTGGTCGCCGCCGGTGGCGTCATCACCGCCCAGCCCTCCCTGCGCGCGGCGCTCGACCGCGGCCTGGCCGAGCGCGGCGTCCCCGCGCGCGTCCAGCTGCTGCAGGCCCCGCCCGTCGCAGGAGCCGTGCGCCTGGCGCGCGCGGCCCTGCTCCCGTGACGTCCGTCCCTCCCCTCCCGCACCCACCGAAAGGCCCCGCGATGACGCAGACGGCCCCGCCGGCCACCGCCGACGACACCACCACCACGCCGCCCCGCAGGCGGCGGTTCACCCTGCCGAACACCTACACGATCCTGCTCGGGCTGAGCGTCGTCGTGTGGGCGCTCGGGTTCGTGATCCCGTCCGGCCAGTACGACGTGGTCGACGGCGCCACCGTCCCCGGCTCCTACCACCACGTCGACACCGCGGCCACGTTCGGCGAGCGCCTGATGGACCTCTTCCAGGCACCCGTGAACGGGCTGTACGGCGTCGAGAGCGCGACGTCCGGGGCCGTGGGCCCGAACGAGCAGGGCGGCCTGTTCGGCGCCGCCGGGGTGTTCCTGTTCGTCCTCGCCATCGGCGCGTTCATCGTGACGACCACGCGGACCGGCGCGATCGACGCGGGCATCGGGCGCGTCGCCGGCCGGTTCCGCGGCCGCGGCGCGCTGGTCATCGTCGCCCTGATGGTGCTCATCACCCTCGGCGGCTCGACGTTCGGGCTGGGCGAGGAGACGCTGGGCTTCTACGCGATCCTCGTCCCGCTCCTGCTCAGCCTGGGCTTCGACCGGATGACCGCCGTCGGCGTCGTGCTCGTCGGCTCCGTCGTCGGCAACATGGCCTCGACCGTCAACCCCTTCATGGTGGGCGCCGCGTCCGACGCGGCCGGCATCCCCATCGGCCAGGGCATCGGCCTGCGGGCGCTCATGCTCGTGGTGCTCGGCGGGCTCGCGATCGCGTACGTCGTCCGCTACTCCGTCCGCGTCCGGCGGGACCCGTCCCGCTCCGTCGTCGGGATCAGCCAGGAGGACGCCGAGGTGGCCGCCGGGCTGGACGAGCACGCGCTGTCGATGACCGGGCGCCAGAAGGTCGTCATGGCGCTGTTCGCCGCCACGTTCGTGTTCATGGTGTTCGCCCTCGTGCCCTGGGCGCAGGTCATCTCCGGCCCGGAGGCGGCGTCCTACGCGTGGCAGCTCGACTGGTACTTCCCCGAGCTGACCGCCCTGTTCCTGGTGATGTCCATCGCCGTCGGGCTCGTCGGACGGATGCGCGGCGAGGCGCTCGTGCAGTCGGTGCTGGCCGGGGCGTCCGAGTTCCTCGGCGCGGCGCTCGTCATCGTCCTCGCACGCGGGATCACCGTGATCATGCACAACGCGGTCATCACCGACACCGTGCTGCACTCCCTCGAGGACGCGGTGCAGGGCGCGGGCTCCGGGCTGTTCGGCATCCTGGTGTTCCTGGTGAACATCCCGATGTCGTTCCTCGTCCCGAGCTCGTCGGGGCTCGCGACGCTCTCCATGCCCGTGCTCGCTCCGCTCGCGGACTTCGCCGGCGTCGGACGCGACCTCGTGGTGACGGCGTTCCAGTGCGCCGTCGGCGTCGTGGCGCTCGTGACGCCGACGTCCGCGATCGTCATGGGCGGGCTGTCGCTGGCGAAGGTGCCCTACGGTCGCTACATCCGCTGGGTCCTGCCCCTGGTCGCGATCCTCGTGGCCGGGTCGTTCGCGTTCCTGCTGATCGGCGCGGCGCTCTAGCCGCAGCGTCACGGTGCCCCGGCGTGCTGCACGCCGGGGCACCCGTCGCGCCCGGGGCCTCTCACACCCGCGGCACCTGCACCGCGACGGCGAGCCCCGGCTGGTCGGGGTCGTCGACGATCTCCCGCCCGTCCAGCCACGACCCGATCACGTGGGCGAGCTCCCCAGGGTGCGAGTAGTTCATCGCGTGCGCCGCGCCACGGATCACCACGAGCGTCACGTGCGGCGGGGCGAGCCGGGCCACCTCCATGACCCGCCAGCGCGGCGGCATCATCGGGTCCCGGCTCCCGACCACCGCGAGCGCCGGCACCGACAGCCGCAGCAGCCGCTCCAGCGACGGGTAGCGCACCATCTCGTCGAAGAGCCGGAGCGTGTTCGCGGGCCCGAACCGGAGGTAGTCCGGCACGGCGACGCGCGCCATGGCCGGGCTCTCCCGGGGCCCGTCCTTCGCCAGCTGCGCGAGCCCCCGGGACAGCGGCTGGTTGTACAGCCCGCCGGCCGGGGACGCGAGCACGATCCGCTCGACGCGGTCCGGGGCCACGTGCGCGACCTCGAGGCCGACGGGGCAGCCCATCGAGTTGCCGACCAGGACCACCCGCTCGAGCTCCAGGGCGTCGAGGACGCCCAGCAGCGCCTCGCCGAGCGCCGGGATGCCGAGCGTCGTCCCCCAGCCCTCGCTCCTGCCGTACCCCGGCAGGTCCGGCACCACGTTGGTCGCGCGGTGCGCCAGCAGCCGGGCGGTCGGCATGAGGTACCTGCCGGAGATCGCGAACCCGTGCACGTGCACGACCGGCGTGGCCCCCGGGACGGGGTCGCTGACGCGCACGCGGACCTGGTGGTCGCCGACCCGGACGTCCTGGTCGGCCCAGCCCTCCTCGGCGGCCGAGTCGCGGCCGGGACGACGTCGCGCGGGCATCGGGGCCCCCTCTCGCGGCCCGCCCGGCGGTGGACGGGCGGCCACGGACCCATGCTGCGCGGACCCCGGCCCCCTCGGCCTCATCCGTTCCGGGTGGTGCCGTGCGCCTCCGCGGGGACCGGACGCCGACGCAGAGGACCCCCGGCAGCACGGGGGCTGTCCGGGGGTCCTGGTGCTCCCTCGACTGGACTCGAACCAGTAACCGTCCGATTAACAGTCGGATGCTCTGCCAATTGAGCTACGAGGGATCGCGCGGGAAGAACTCTAGCAGCCCGCCGGGGGTGGTTCCGCCACGTCCGGTACGGGCCGGCTCACCCCCGCAGGCCGGCCGCGGACCGCACCCGCGCCTCGGCCTCGTCCAGCACGGCGGCGACCGCCGGGTCCGACACGTCGACGCGCCCCGACCCGATGACCTGGGTGAACAGGTCGCCGTCCTCGCCCCGCCGCAGCACGACCCGCACGGGGCCCGCGCCCAGGACCGTCACCGTCTCGACGTGCACGACGGAGGACTGCACCCGCTCGCGGAACGTCTGGGCGAACGTGACGGGCACCGGCGGCGCGAGCGGCAGCTCCTGCACGGCACCGGTGACCCAGTGCACGGTGATGGCCGCGGGCTCGGGCGCGAACGACGCCCGGTCGACGTCCGTCCACGGGTGCCGGACCACCTCGGGACCGTCGGCGACGTACAGGGCCCGGCGGGTGGCGGCGAGCCACCGGTCGCCGCTGAGCGCGGCGGTCGCGAGCACGCGGTCGCCCGGCGGGAGGTCCAGCGCGCGGCGCACGTCGTCGGGCAGGACGTGGCGGCGGGAGAAGAGCGGCACGAGGCTCCACGGTAGTCGCCCGCCCGGCGCTCCCGCGCCGCCCGTTCGGTAGCCTGACCCGCGTCGGGGCCAGTAGCTCAGCCGGTCAGAGCAGCGGACTCATAATCCGTCGGTCGTGGGTTCAAGCCCCACCTGGCCCACCTCGTCACCTACGCACCGTCCCGCCGATGCGCCCGCAACCGGGACGCACGTCCCACGACCAGCACTTAGCGGTACGGCAGGGAGCACCCAGATCCGCCGCGGGCGCCACTCAACACGGCGCTCGCCTTGCGAGCGCTCCTGATGCCGTCCCATCCTGGAACGCGGGTCCCGCCGCTCTGCGCGAGCCCCGGGGCCACCTCCTCGCCGGCAGCGGGGACGTGCGCTCGGCAAGTCGAGTGCCTGGAGACGACAGATGAGAACCGCTGTGACCCCTGTGCGCCGCGCCCCGCGCGTGGTCCTCCCCTGCTCGCAGACCGGCGCGGGCCGATGACCGCGACGGGGGCGGCCGCCGGCCGCGACGAGCGCCCCGCCGGCGATCTGGCCGGGGACCGGGCGTTCTTCGGGCACCCGCGCGGGCTGATGACGCTGTTCACCACGGAGCTGTGGGAGCGGTTCAGCTACTACGGGATGCGCGCCATCCTCCTGTACTACCTGACGGACTCCGTCGCCGACGGCGGCCTCGGGATCGACGACCGGACCGGGCTCGCGCTCGTGTCGATCTACGGCACGAGCGTCTACCTGCTCTCGGTCGTGGGCGGCTGGCTCGCGGACCGGGTGATCGGGTCCCGCCGGGCCACCCTGTACGGCGGCGTCATCATCGCCGCCGGCCACGTCGCCCTCGCGCTGCCGAGCGCCGGGACGTCGTACGCGGGGATCGCGCTCGTCGCGCTGGGCACGGGCCTGCTGAAGCCCAACGTGTCGAGCATGGTCGGCGAGCTGTACTCCCGGGACGACCCGCGACGCGACTCCGCCTTCTCCATCTTCTACATGGGCATCAACATCGGGTCGTTCACCGCCCCGTTCCTGGTGGGCGCGGCGCGCGCGTGGGGCGGGTACCACGCGGGCTTCCTGGTCGCGGCGGTCGGCATGGCCGTCGCCCTGGCGTTCTTCGTCGCCGGTGGCAAGTACCTGGGCCGCGCGGGCGGCACGGCGCCGAACCCGGTGCGCCGCGACGAGCGCCCGGCGCTGCTGCGGGGCCTGCTCGTCATCGTGGCCGGCATCGTCGTCGTCGGCGCGATCGCGGCGGTCGTCGCCGGCGGGTTCAACCTCGACACCTTCATCGACACGATGTCGTACCTGGCGTTCATCGCGCCGGTGGCCTACTTCATCGTGATGTACCGCTCCCCCAAGGTCACCGACGCCGAGCGGCCGCGCGTGATCGCGTACATCCCGCTGTTCGTCGCGGCGATGCTGTTCTGGATGATCTTCGAGCAGGCGGCGACCACGCTGGCCGCGTTCGCCGCCGACCGGACGGAGCTCAGCTTCTTCGGGGTGACCATCAGCCCGGAGTTCTTCCAGTCCGTCAACCCCGCCTCGATCATCATCCTCGCGCCGGTGTTCGCCTGGATCTGGACGAAGACGCGGGACCGCCCGCCGACTGCCACGAAGTTCGCGATGGGGCTCGGGCTCGCGGCGGCGTCGTTCCTGGTGATGTCCCTCGCCTCCGCGGCGATCGGCGACGGCAAGGCCCCCGCGTGGGTGCTCGTCGTCGTCTACGTGATCCAGACGCTCGGCGAGCTGTGCCTGTCCCCGGTCGGCCTCGCCGCGACCACCCTGCTCGCCCCCCGCGCCTTCCGCACGCAGGCCATGGCGATCTGGTTCCTGGCCCCCGCGGCCGGGCAGGCGATCACCGCGCAGCTCATCAAGGCCACCGAGGGCACGTCGGACACCCTGTACTTCGGCGGCATCGGTGCCGTGGCGATGGTCTTCGCCGCGGCGCTGCTCGCGCTGTCGCCGTGGGTGACGCGGCACATCCGCCGCGCGGACGAGATGGAGGGCACGGTCAGCGCGGGCGCCTGATCCGGTCCGCTCCCGACGGCGCTCCCGACCGACACGGGGCGCACGGCCTCGGGCCTCGGCGCCCCGGTGTGCGCCGTCCCTGGCGCACCGGCCGTGCAGGCCGCACACTGTGCTCGCCGGGCTCCGCGCCGGCACCGCGACGCCGCGTCCCTCCCCCGCCGAAGGAGCCCCGAGCCCCGTGCTGCGCACCGTGACCTCCCACCTGTCCATGCAGGTGCACGCCCCCGCCGAGCTGGTGCTGGCGGTGACGGTCGCCGAGGGCGCGCACGAGGTCGACGAGCTGCTGCGCGTCACCCGGGACGGCGCCCCGGCCGACGTGGTGGAGGTGAAGGGGCCGCACGGGACCCGCCTGCACCGCGTGGACAGCGGGCCGGGCCTCGTGGAGGTCGACTACCGGGCGACCGTCACCGGCCGGGACGCCGCCCCGGAGGTCACCGACGCGGACCTCATCGAGTACCTGCGCCCGAGCCGGTTCGCCGACTCGGACAGGCTGCTGGCGTTCGCCGGCGACCAGTTCCGCGGGCTGAAGGGCCAGGACCTGCTGGCGGCGGTGGTCGACTGGGTGCACGGGCACCTCGTGTACCTCTCGGGGTCGAGCCAGCCGACCGACGGCGCGACCGACACCCTGCTCAAGAGGCGCGGTGTGTGCCGGGACTTCGCGCACCTCGTCGTCGCGCTGCTGCGGGCGCGCGACGTGCCCGCCCGGCTCGCGGCGGTGTACGCGCCGGGCCTGAGCCCGATGGACTTCCACGCGGTGGTCGAGGCGTACGTCGACGGCGCCTGGCACGTCGTCGACGCGACGCGGCTGGCACCGCGGCAGTCGCTGCTGCGGATCGCCACCGGGCGCGACGCGACGGACACCGCGTTCCTGTCGACGTACCGCGGCGAGGTCACGTTCCAGGAGCTCACGGTGACGGCCACGGTCGACGGCGACCTGCCGCACGACGACGGCACGAAGCCGGCGACGCTCGGCTGACCCTGCCCGCGGAGTGCCGCCGGGAGTGCGCCCCGTAGCCGGGAACGCGCCCGCTGCAGGGGGCGCAGTCCCCGCTACGGGGCGCAGTCTCGACGAGTGGGCGCAGTCGCGGCCACGGGGCGGGCCCCGCCGACGCGCGCGCACGCCCGCCAGCGGGGCGGTCAGGCGTTGCGGGCGATCTGGGTGTTGCTCACCTGCGCGCGGGGGCGGACCACGAGGGTGTCGATGTTCACGTGGTGCGGCCGGGTCAGCGCGAACGTGATGACGTCGGCGACGTCGTCCGCGAGCAGCGGCTCGTAGCCCTCGTAGACCTTCGCGGCGCGGGTGGCGTCGCCGGCGAACCGGACCAGCGAGAACTCCTCGGTCGCGACGTTGCCGGGCGCGATGTCGATGACGCGGACCGGCTCGCCGATGAGCTCGAGGCGCAGCGTGGTGGTGAGCATCCGCTCCGCGTGCTTGACGCCGGTGTAGCCGGCCCCGCCCTCGTAGGGGGCGATCGCGGCGGTCGACGTCACGACCACGACGTCCCCGCGCCCGCTGGCCTTGAGCGCCGGCAGGAGGGCCTTCGTGATGCGCAGGGTGCCCAGCACGTTGAGGTCGTACATCCGCTTCCAGCCCTCGACGTCGGCGTCCTCGACCCGGTCGAGCCCGAACGCGCCGCCCGCGTTGTTCACCAGCGACGTGAGCCCGCCGGTCTCCTGGACGTGCGCGACCAGCCGGGCCACGTCCTCGTCGCTCGTCAGGTCGGCGGGGAACGCCTCGGCGCCGGTCTCCGCGGCGAGCGCCTCCAACCGGTCGGCGCGGCGGGCGACGGCGACGACGTCCCAGCCCTCGGCGCGCAGGCGGCGGACCGTGGCGGCGCCGATCCCGCTGGACGCCCCGGTGACGACGGCGCGGGGCCGGGGGGACGCGGGCGCGGCGGACGTGCTGGAGGACATGCGGGGTCCTTTCGAAGGGGAACGGCGGTGCAGGAACGCACCCTACGACCGCGCGGGCGGGCCGCGAGGTCGTCACTCGTCGGCGAGGTCGTCAGTCCTGCGGGACGACCTCGGGCACGAGTGACGACCTCGCCGACGCGGGCGACGGCGGCCGACGCGGGCAGGTCGGGTCGGCGGGAGGGTCAGAGGGTGGCGTCGAGCGCGGTCAGCACCTCGTCGTACGCCGCGAGCGCCTGGGCGACCTGCGCGTCCGACACGGTGCACGGCGGCACGACGTGGATCCGGTTGTCCTGGACGAACGGCAGCAGCCCGCGCTCGAGCAGCCCGGCCTTCACCGCGGCCATCCCCGCGGCCGGGACGGGCTCGCGGGAGCCGCGGTCGGCGACGAGCTCGAGCGCCCAGAACACCCCGGTGCCCCGGACGTCCCCGACCGAGGGGTGCGCGTCCGCGAGCGCCGCGAGGCCCGGTGCGAGCAGGTCGGTGCCGACCCGGGCGGCGTTCTCGACGATCTTCTCGTCCTCCATGGCCTCGATGGTCGCGACGATCGCCGCCATCGCCAGGGGGTGCCCGGAGTAGGTGAGCCCGCCGGGGAACACGCGGTCGTCGAAGGCCGCGGCGACGGGGTCGGAGATCAGCACCCCGCCAGCGGGCACGTACCCGGAGTTGACGCCCTTGGCGAAGGTGACCAGGTCGGGCACGACGTCGTGCTGGTCGAGCGCGAACCAGGAGCCGGTGCGGCCGAACCCGGCCATCACCTCGTCGAGGACCAGCAGGACGCCGTACCGGTCGGCGAGCGCTCGGACGCCGGCGAGGTAGCCGGGGGGCGGGACGAGCACGCCGCCGGTGCCGACGACGGTCTCCAGCAGGATCGCGGCGACGGACGACGCGCCCTCGGAGACGATGACGCGCTCGAGGTGGTGCAGCGCCCGCTCGCACTCCTGCTCCGGGGTGCTCGCCCAGAACTCGGAGCGGTACAGGTAGGGACCGAAGAAGTGCACGTGCCCGCGGGCGTACTCGTTCGGGACGCGCCGCCAGTCGCCGGTCGCGACCACCGCCGCGCCGGTGTTGCCGTGGTACGAGCGGTAGAACGACAGGACCTTGTCGCGGCCGGTGACCAGGCGGGCCATCCGGATCGCGTTCTCGTTGGCGTCGGCGCCGCCGTTCGTGAAGAAGACCTTGGAGAACCCGTCGGGCGCGTGCCGCAGGATCGCCTCGGCGGCCCGGCCGCGGGGCAGGACGGCGTGCGACGGGGCGACCGTCGTCAGCCGGCCGGCCTGCTCGGCGATGGCCGCGGTGACGCGGGGGTGCTGGTGGCCGATGTTCGTGTTGACGAGCTGGCTGCTGAAGTCGAGCAGGGTGCGGCCGTCGGCCAGGTGCACCTCGCAGCCCTGCGCCCCGTCGACGACCAGCGGCGACAGCGCGCCCTGGGCGGACCACGAGTGGAAGACGTGCGCGCGGTCCAGGTCGTGCGCGAGCCGGCCGTCGGCGTCGAGTGCGGTCATGGTGCGGGTGGCCTTCCGTGGTGGTGGTCGGTGCGGGAGGGGGTGGCGCCCGGGCCGGCGCGCTGCCGGCCCGGGCGCGCGCCCGTCAGTTGCCGCCGGGCTGGAGCTCGACGTCGACCGGCGCGAAGTCCGCCCCCTCGACGTCCTCGCCCTCGGCGGTGAGCTCGTCCAGCGCCTGCTGCACGTACTCGTTGGTGTACGCGGTCTCCGGCGGGTCGGCCGAGATGATGGTCGCGCCGGTCTCGTTGGAGGTCTGCTTCGCCATCTCGACGGTCGAGTCCCAGGCCGCCTCGTCGATGAGCCCGATGCCGCCCGAGGTGGACGGCCAGATGAGCTTGTTGACCTCGTTGGTCATCCAGAGCTGGTGGCTGGTGCCGAGCGTGGAGCCCGCCGCCGTGACGATGTCCGCGGCCTCCTGCGGGTTGTCTCGCGCGTACATCCAGCCCTTGAGCGACGCCTTGATGAACGCCACGGTCGTCTCCGCGTACTCCGGGTCGTCCGCGAGCCGGCCCGCGTCCGCCCAGATGGCGTCCTGCAGCATGGCGGTGCCCTCGTCGTTCCAGTCGATGACCGAGAAGTCGTCGGGCTGGTAGAGCTCGCCGGTCTCCGGGTTCTCGGTCTCCAGCAGCTGCGCGTACTCGTTGTACGTCATGGCCTGCGCGGCGTCGATGTCGCCCGCGAGGAACGCGTTCATGTCGAACGCCTGCTGGACGATCTCGAAGTCCGTCACGCCGGCCTTGTTCAGGCCCGCGAACAGCTCCCACTCGTTGCCGTAGCCCCAGGAGCCGATCTTCTTGCCCTCGAGGTCCGCGACCGAGTCGATGCCGGCGTCCGCGAACGACACCTGCAGGGTCGCGGAGCGCTCGAAGATCTGGGCGACGTCGGTGATGTCCGCGCCCTGCTCGATGGAGCCGAGCACCTTGGGCACCCACGCGATCGCGTAGTCGACCTCGCCGTTGGCCAGGGCGTCCTGCGGGACGATGTCGCCGCCGCTCGGGATGATCTCGACGTCCAGGCCCTCGTCCTCGTAGAACCCCTGGTCCAGGGCCGCGTAGTAGCCGGAGAACTGCGCCTGCGTGAGCCACTGGAGCTGGAGCTTGACCGGCGTGAGCTCGCCGGACCCGCCCGACGACGCCGACTCCTGCGAGCCCGCCTCGTCGTCCGAGCCGCTCGAGCAGCCGGCCAGCGCGAGCGCCGTCACGACCCCGAGCGCGCCTGCGCCCCGCCATGCCCGCCTCGTGTTCCTCATGTCGTCCCCTTCCGTCCTGCCTGTGCTGCGCGTGTGGAGCGTGAACGGCCCTCCTGGCGGCGTCGGCAGGCGGGTGGTGCGACCCGCGGACCCCCGGCCGCGGGACGTGTGGGGGTGGCGCTCAGGTGCGCCGGACCCCGCGGCTCCCCCGCCGCTCGACGGCGAGGGTGACCCCGTAGAACACGAGCCCGACGACGACGCCGCCGAGCACGAACGCCCAGGCGCGGGCGTAGTTGCTGCCCGCCGCGGCCGTCGTGATGAACGAGCCGATGCCGGAGCGCGGGCCGCCGAAGTACTCGGCGACGATCGCGGAGATGACCGCCAGCGACGACGCGAGCCGCAGTCCGGTGAACACGAACGGCAGCGCCGTCGGGACGGTCACCGCGCGGACGGCCTGCCGGGGCGTGGCGGCGTAGGCGCGCATGAGGTCGCGGTGCACCGGTCGCACCTGGCGAAGCCCGCGCAGGGTGTTGACGAACACCGGCACGCCGACTGCGACGGCCACGACGATCTGGCGGCCGGTCTCCACCGACGCCCCGTACATCGTGTAGAGCACGGGCGCGAGGGCCACGACCGGCACGACGGCCAGCCCCGCCACGAGCGGGTTCAGCAGCGCGTCGACGGTCCGCACCGCGGAGGCGAGCACCGCGGCGGCGATCGCCACGACCGCGCCGAGCAGCAGGCCGACGAGCGCGTTCGTGCCGGTCACCAGCGCCGCGGACGCGATCGTCGGCAGGAGCGCGACGAGCTCCCGCGCGATGTCGGCGGGGCTCGGCAGCAGGAACGGCGGGACGTCGCCGAGCGTGACGACCGCCTGCCACGCGGCGACCAGGGCGACGAGCAGGACCACCGGGGCGGCCCGGTGCCCGGCGCGGGACCACCCGGCCCGCGACCGCTCCGCCCGCGACCGCCGCGGCCCGGCGGTGACGGCCCCGCTCACCGGGTCTCCACCCCGCGGCTCGGCACCGCGTCCGCGCCGCCGTGCAGCGCCTCGCGCACGGCCGTGACCGCCGCGAAGTAGCCGGCGTCCTCGCGCAGGTCGTCCCCGCGCTCCCCCGACCGGCCGAGCCGCACGTCGACGACCCCCGCGATCCGGCCGGGCCGGGCGGACATCACCACGACGCGGTCGGACAGGAACACCGCCTCGGGGATCGAGTGCGTGACGAAGACGACCGCCGCCTGCGTCTCGGCGCAGATCCGGACGAGCTCCGACTGCAGCCGCTCCCGGGTCATCTCGTCGAGCGCGCCGAACGGCTCGTCCATCAGCAGCAGGCTGGGCCGCTCGGCCAGGGCCCGGGCGATGGCGACGCGCTGCTGCATGCCGCCCGACAGCTGGTCCGGGAAGCTGTCGGCGAACTCCGTGAGCCCCACCAGCGCGAGCATCTCGTCCGCGCGCTCCCGGCGCGCCCCGCGGCCGACGCCGTGCAGCGACAGCGGGAGCTCGATGTTCGCGCGGACGGTGCGCCACGGCAGCAGGCCCGCCTGCTGGAACGCGATGCCGTAGTCGTGCCCGAGCCGCGCCTGCTCGGCGGACCGGCCGAACACGGTGATCGAGCCCGAGGTCGGCCGGTCGAGGTCCGCGATCAGCCGCAGCAGCGTGGACTTCCCGCAGCCGGACGGACCGATCAGGGACACGAACTCGCCCGCGCCGACGGTGAGGTCGACGTGCTCGAGGGCGGTGACGGCGCCCTGCTGACCGCGGAACACCCGCCCGACGCCCGAGACCTGGACGGCGGTCGCGGTGACGGTCGCCGCGCTCATGCGGTCACCTCCGCGCGGCGGTACCGGCGCAGGGCCGTGCCGAGCAGCGCGACCGCCCCGGAGGCGACCAGGCCGAGCAGCACCGCCCCGAAGATCGGCGCCCACGGCTTGGCGGGGTCGCTGCTGGCGAAGTTGGCGAACTCGAGGATCATGCGTCCGATACCTCCGGGCATCCCGGTCGAGACCTCCGCGACGACGACGCCGAGCACGGCGCTCGTGGCCGCCAGGCGGAGGGCGGGCAGCAGGTGCGGCACGCCGGCAGGCAGCCGCAGGTGGATCAGCTCCTGGGTCCAGGACGCCGCGAACCCCGCGAACAGCTCGCGGTGCAGCGTGTCCGGCGACGTCAGCCCCCGCAGGGCCCCGACCGCCACGGGGAAGAACGCCAGGTACGAGGCGATGACGGCGACCGACATCCACGGCTCCCAGGTGAAGCCGAGCTCGAGCTTGGAGCCCCAGCCCTTGACGAGCGGCGCCAGGGCGATGAGCGGGACGGTCTGGCTGAGGACGACCAGCGGCAGCACCGCGGACTGCGCGACGCGCGACCGCGTCATGACCAGCGCCAGCAGGAACCCGACGACCACCCCGATCACCCAGGAGACCGCGGCGATCCGCAGGCTCGTCCCGCCGGCGCGGAGCACCGCCAGCCAGAGCGGGTCCGCGCCGGGCTGCGCGGTCAGCGGGTCGCCGAGCCGCGCCAGCATGTCGGTCACGTGCGGCATCGCCAGGTCGGAGGTCCGGGGCAGCAGGCGCAGCTCGCCGATGCTCCAGCCGTCCTCCGGGACGACCGCCTTGACGAGCTCCCACAGGACCGCGACGAGGACCAGGGCGGCCAGGCCGAGCGCGACGGGCCGCAGGGCGCGGACCGGCCGGGGCAGCGCGCGGGTGCGGGGCGCGGCGGGG
Organism: Cellulomonas endometrii; assembly: GCF_949769265.1. Classification (NCBI taxonomy): domain Bacteria; kingdom Bacillati; phylum Actinomycetota; class Actinomycetes; order Micrococcales; family Cellulomonadaceae; genus Cellulomonas; species Cellulomonas endometrii. The sequence continues at coordinate 245,870 of NZ_CATKPC010000003.1, forward strand.
ACGGCGGTCGCCTCCGGCGCGTCGCCCACGGTCACCGCGGCCGTCATGCGGTCGCCACGACGTGCTCGGCCATCGCCGGGATGACGCGCTCGCCGTACATGCGCAGGGTCTCGTCCTTGTTGTCGTGCTGCAGGTAGCCCGCGAACTGGGTGACGCCCAGCTCGCGCAGGGCCTTCAGCTTCTCGACGTGCTCCCGCGGGCTGCCGATCAGGCAGAACCGCTCGACGATCTCGTCCGGCACGAACTGCGTGTGCGAGTTCCCGGCGCGGCCGTGCTCGTTGTAGTCGTAGCCCTGACGGTCCGCGATGTAGTCGGTCAGCGCCTTCGGCACGGACGAGCCCTGGCCGTACTTCGACACGATGTCCGCGACGTGGTTGCCGACCATGCCGCCGAACCACCGGCACTGCTCGCGCATGTGGGCCCGCGCCGCCGGGGAGTCGCCGTCGCCGACGTACATCGGGGCGGCGACGCAGAACTTGATCGAGTCGGGGTCCCGGCCCGCGGCCTCGGCGGAGTCCCGGACGGACCGGATCATCCACGCGGCGATGTCCGGGTCCGCGAGCTGCAGGATGAACCCGTCGCCGACCTCGCCGGTGAGCTTCAGGGCCAGCGGCCCGTACGCCGCGACCCACATCTCGAGCTCGCTGCCCCGGCTCCACGGGAACTGCACCTTGCGGCCGTTGTGCTCGACCGCCCGGGAGTTGCCGAGCTCGCGGATCACGTGGATCGCCTCGCGCAGCGTCGCGAGGTTCGACGGCCGGCCGTTCAGGGTCCGCACCGCCGAGTCGCCGCGGCCGATGCCGCACACCGTCCGGTTGCCGTACATCTCGTTCAGCGTGGCGAACGAGGACGCCAGCACCGTCCAGTCCCGGGTGGCCGGGTTGGTCACCATCGGCCCGACCTTGACCCGGCGCGTCGCGGCCAGGATCTGGGAGAACACGACGAACGGCTCCTGCCAGAGCAGGTGCGAGTCGAAGGTCCACACGTAGTCGAACCCGTGGGTCTCCGCCTGGCGGGCCAGGTCGACCACGCGCGACGCGGGCGGGTCGTTCTGCATGACGACGCCGAACTCCATGGCGCGCCTCCTTCCGGGTGTCAGATGAGGTACTGGGACAGGCCGCGCTTGACGTACTGCCCGTGGCCCGCGCGCCCGAGGAACGCGCCGCCGTCGACGACCACCTCGCCGCGGGACAGCACCGTGTCGACGTGGCCGTCGACCTCGAAGCCCTCCCAGGCCGAGTAGTCCATCCGCATGTGGTGCGTCTTCCCGACGCCGATCGACGTGTGGCCCTGCGGGTCGTAGACCACGACGTCGGCGTCCGCACCGGGAGCCAGGACGCCCTTCTTGCCGTACATGCCGAACATCCGGGCCGGGGTCGTGCAGCAGATCTCCACCCAGCGCTCGAGGGTGATCTCCCCGGTCACGACGCCCTGGTAGAGCAGGTCCATCCGGTGCTCGACGGAGCCGATGCCGTTCGGGATCTTCGAGAAGTCCCCGAGCCCCATCTCCTTCTGGTCCTTCATGCAGAACGGGCAGTGGTCGGTGGAGACCAGCTGCAGGTCGTTCGTGCGCAGGCTGTTCCACATCTGGTGCTGGTGGCCCTCGGCCCTCGACCGCAGCGGCGTCGAGCACACGTACTTCGCGCCCTCGAAGTCGCCCCACTCGCTGCTCTGCGCCCCGAGGTGCTCCTCGAGGGACAGGTACAGGTACTGGGGGCAGGTCTCGCCGAACACGTTCTGGCCCTTGTCCCGGGCGAGCGCGATCTGCTCGGCGGCCTGCTTCGCGGAGACGTGCACGACGTACAGCGGCGCGCCGGTCAGGTTGGCCAGCATGATCGCGCGGTGCGTGGCCTCCTCCTCCGCCTGCCACGGGCGGGAGACGCCGTGGTAGTACGGGGTGGTCTCGCCGCGGGCCACGTGCTGCTGCACGAGGGTGTCGATGACCGACCCGTTCTCGGCGTGCATCATGATCATCGCGCCGTTGTCGGAGGCCTTCTGCATGGCCCGCACGATCTGGCCGTCGTCCGACAGGAACACGCCCTTGTAGGCCATGAACAGCTTGAACGACGTGACCCCCTCGGCCACCAGCTCGTCCATGGCGTGCAGCGACGAGTCCTGGACGTCCGACAGGATCTGGTGGAACGCGTAGTCGACCGCGCAGCTCCCGGCGGCCTTCTGGTGCCACAGGGCGTACTGGTCGACCGGGTTCTCGTGCGGGTACTGCACGACGAAGTCGACGATCGTCGTCGTGCCGCCCCACGCCGCGGCGGTCGTGCCGGTCTCGAACGTGTCCGAGGCGGACGTCCCCCCGAACGGCATCTCCATGTGGGTGTGCGCGTCGATCCCGCCCGGGATGACGTACTTGCCCGTCGCGTCGATGACGCGGTCGACCGTGGCGGTCAGGTCGACGCCGAGCGCCGTCGAGCCCGGCTGCAGCAGCGCGACGATCGTCTCGCCGTCGATCAGCACGTCCGCGGCGCCACGACCCGTGGCGTTGACGACCGTGCCGCCGGTGATGAGCGTCTTCATGCGGGGTCCTCCTGGCGGGCCGGCGGGATCAGGGAGCGACGATCGGGCCGTACGCGTCCGGGCGGCGGTCGCGGAAGAACTGCCACCGCTCGCGCACCGTGCGGATCTGGTCCAGGTCCAGGTCGCGGATCAGCAGCTGGTTGTCGGTCTGCGACCCGACCTCGCCGACGTAGTTCCCGTCCGGGCCGACCGCGTAGGACGAGCCGTAGAAGTTCACCGCCTCGTCGCCGTACTCGTTGTCCTCGAGGCCCACGCGGTTGTTCGCGATGACGAAGTAGCCGTTCGCGACGGCGGCCGCGGGCTGCTCGATCTCCCAGAGCTTGTTCGAGATGCCGGGGGCGGTGGCGTTCGGGTTGAACACGATCTCCGCGCCGTTCAGCGCCAGGACGCGCCAGCCCTCCGGGAAGTGCCGGTCGTAGCAGATGTTCACGCCGATCTTGCCGACCGCGGTCTCGAACACCGGGTACCCCAGGTTGCCGGGGCGGAAGTAGAACTTCTCCCAGAACTTGGGCAGGTGCGGGATGTGGTGCTTGCGGTAGGTGCCCAGCAGCGTGCCGTCCGCGTCGATGACCGCCGCGGTGTTGTACAGCACGCCCGGCTGGTCCTCCTCGTAGATCGGCAGCACGATCACGATGCCGAGCTCCTGGGCGAGGGCGGAGAACCGCTCGGTCGTCGGACCGGGGATCGTCTCGGCGTACTCGTAGTAGTCGGTGTCCTGCGTGATGCCGAAGTACGGGCCGTAGAACAGCTCCTGGAACCCGATCACCTGCGCCCCGGCGGACGCGGCCTCGCGCGTCCAGTCCTCGTGCAGCTTGATCATCGACTCCTTGTCGCCCGTCCAGGTGGCCTGGGTGAAGGCGACGCGCACGACTGCCATGAAGTACCTCCGCTGCTGTGGATGACCCGCTGAGGAATGTGACTGTGGGGGTTGAACATTTCTGCGCGGTTTCTGGGCGTTTCGGTCGCGAGAACGCTCGTGACGGGGCTGTAAACACTGCGCACCGAGGCCGTCGGGTGGCGCGGGCGGCGCCGCGGGCGGGGGCACGATGTGCGGCATGGACGTGGCCCAGCACGTGGAGGACCGCAGTCCCCGGGGGATCGCGGCCGCCGTCTCGCGCCTGGTGCGCAGCGGTGAGCTGCGGCCCGGCGACCGCCTGCCCACCGTGCGGCGGCTGGCCGCGGACCTCGGCGTGAGCCCGGCGACCGTGAGCGGGGCGTGGCAGGCGCTCGCCGCCGTCGGCCTGGTCACGTCCCGCGGGCGCGCGGGCACGGTCGTGCTGCCGGAGCCCGCGTCCTGGCTGCCGCCGCGGTACCGCGACATGGCGTCGGGCGGCCGCGTCGAGGCGGTGGGCGCGACGGCCGAGGCCACGGTCGCCGTCGCGGTGCCGAGCCCCCGCCCCGCGCTCCGGCTCGACCTGTCCACCGGCACGCCCGACCCCGAGCTGCTGCCCCCGCTGCAGCGCGCGCTCGGCCGGATCGCCGCGAGCACCCCGGCCGCCGGGACCGGCACGTACCTCGGCACCCCGGTCATCGAGCCGCTGGAGCGCCTGCTGCGCGCGTCGTGGCCGTTCACGCCGCAGCGGGTCACGGTGGTCGACGGCGCGGTGGACGCGATGAGCCGCACCCTGGAGCAGCTCGCGGGGTTCGGGGACCGGGTGATCGTCGAGGACCCGTCGTTCCCGCCGGTGTTCGACCTGTGCGACCAGCTCGGCCTCGAGCGCGTGCCCGTCCCGCTCGACCGGCACGGCCTGCGGCCGGACGCCCTGGAGGCGGCGCTGCGCACCGGCGCGGAGGTGATCGTGCTCCAGCCGCGCGCGCACAACCCGACCGGCGTGTCCATGTCGTCCACCCGCGCCCGGGAGCTCGCCGCGGTGATCCGCCGGCACCTGGCCGCCACCCCGGGCGCCGACCTGCACGTCATCGAGGACGACCACTCCGGCGAGATCGCGTCCTCCGCCGACGTCTCGCTCGGCACGCACCTGCCCGACCGAGTCGTGCACGTCCGGTCGTACTCGAAGTCCCACGGCCCGGACCTGCGCATCGCGGCCGTCGGCGGGCCCGCCGCGGTGCTGGACCGCGTGATCGCCCGGCGGATGCTCGGGCCCGGGTGGACCAGCCGGCTGCTGCAGCACCTGCTGGCCGACCTGCTGGTCGACGGGGAGGCGCTGGCGGCCGTCGCACAGGCCCGGCGCACCTACTACGCGCGGCAGCGGGCGCTCAGCACCGCGCTCGCCGAGCACGGCGTCGTCGTCCAGCCCGGCGACGGGATCAACGTGTGGGTGCCCGTCGCCGACGAGGCGACGGCGCTCGTGCGGCTGGAGGCCGCGGGCATCCGGGTCGCGCGCGGCCGCCCGTTCCGCGCGGCGCCCCCGCCGGAGGGCGGCGCGGGGCACGTCCGCGTCACGGTCGGCGCCCTGACGGGCACCCCCGACGCGATCACCCGCACCGCCCGCGCGCTGGCCCTCGCCGCCGCCCCCTGACCCGCCCGGGCCCGCACGCACGCCCCCACGCACCCGCCCCCTCCCGCGTCCCGCACCCGCCGAGACTGCAGCAGGCGGGCGGTTCGCCGGCCTGAAGCCCCGCCTCCTGCAGTCTCGGTGCCGCCGGGCGCGGGGGAGGGGCGGCCGCGCGGGCGGGGGCGAGGAAGGGGCGGGCGGGCGCGGGCGGCGCGAGGGCGGGCGCGCGCGGGGCGGGCGGCAGGACGGGTGCGGCGGGGCGGGCGTGGGTGGGTCCCGGACCAGGCCGGATGTGGCCTGGACGTCGCCGCCCGCGCATGGACGGCGCAGCCACCGGGCGCGACGTGCACCCCCCTCCCGGCTCGCAGCAGCGGACTGCTCCGCGGCGCGGCCGTCCCCCAGCGTCCACCGTCGGACCGCGGCTCCCCGCACACCGGCGCCGCGGCCGCACCGACCGACGACGTCGCCGCGGTCCCCGCGCGCGCCGCCGTGGGCCGCACCGTCAGGAGTCCTCCGTGCGCAGCAGCACCACCCGCCGTCTCGTCCTCGCCGTCCCCGCCGCGCTGACCGTGCTCGCGCTGGCCGCGTGCGGCGGCGGCAGCGACCCGTCCGCCGACCCCACCAGCGCCCCGGCCACCGCGAGCACCGCCGCGTTCCAGCCCGTCACGCTCGACAACTGCGGCACGGAGGTCACCGTCGAGGCGCCGCCCGAGCGGGTCGTCGCGATCAAGTCGACGTCCATCGAGATGCTGCTCGCGCTCGGACTCGAGGACCGCCTGGTGGGCACCGCGTTCGCCGACGGACCGGTCCCGCAGGAGTACGCCGACGCCTACGACGCCGTGCCGGTGCTGTCGGACCAGGTGCCTGGGCAGGAGGCGCTGCTGGAGGCCCAGCCGGACTTCGTGTACGCGGGCTGGGAGTCGAACTTCTCCGACGACGGCGTCGGCGAGCGCGCGGCTCTCCAGGACCTGGGCATCGGTACGTACGTGTCCCCCGCCGCGTGCAAGGAGGAGGGCTACATGCCCGACCCGCTGACGTTCGACGGGCTGTTCGACGAGATCCGCGAGATCGCGTCGGTGTTCGGTGTGGAGGACCGCGCGGAGGAGGTCGTCGCGGAGCAGCAGGAGCTGCTGGGCTCCGTCGAGGCCCCGGCGCAGGAGACGACGGCGCTCTGGTACTCCTCCGGCTCCGACACCCCGTACGTCGGGGCGGGCATCGGCGCGCCGCAGATGATGATGGACGCCGCCGGGCTGACCAACATCTTCGCGGACGTGCACGACACCTGGACGTCGGCCGGCTGGGAGCAGGTCGTCGCGGCCGACCCGGACGTCATCGTGCTGGTCGACGCGACGTGGAACACCGCCGAGTCGAAGATCGCGATGCTCGAGGGGAACCCGGCCACCAGCCGGCTCACCGCGGTGCAGGAGCACCGGTACCTCACGGTGCCGTTCCCGGCGGCCGAGGCCGGCGTGCGGAACGCGCAGGCCGTCGTCGACCTGTCCGAGCAGCTCGCGGCGCTGGACGGCTGACCGGGGCGCCGATGACCACGACCCCGCCCCGCAGCGGTCCCGCCCGCACCGCGCCGGACCGCACCGCCACCGCCCCCCGCGCGCCGTGGCGCCCGCCCCTCGTGGCGACGCTCGCGCTCGGGCTCGCGCTGCTGGCCGGCACGGTGCTCGTCTGCGTCACGGTCGGCCCGGCGGACATCGCGGTGCCGGACGTCGCCCGCAGCATCCTCGGGCACCTGGGCCTGGGCCCGGCAGCGGGGGCGGACGGCGGCGTACCGGTGCTGACCGACGCGATCGTGTGGGACCTGCGGCTGCCGCGGGTGCTGACGGGTGCGGCCGTCGGTGCGGGGCTCGCGATCGCGGGGGCGGTCATGCAGAGCCTCACCCGCAACCCGCTCGCCGACCCGTACCTGCTGGGGCTGTCCTCCGGGGCGTCGCTCGGGGCGGTCGCGGTGCTGATCGTCGGCGTCGGCCTCCTGCTGCCGGTGGCCGCGTTCGCCGGGGCGCTCGCCGCGCTCGTCGCGACGCTCAGCCTCGCGCGCGTCGGCGGCGTCCTCACCCCCGGCCGGGCGGTGCTGGCGGGCCTGGCGGTGTCGCAGCTCGCGGCGGCCGGCACGTCGTTCGTCATCTTCTGGTCGGCGAAGGGCGACTCCTACCGGGAGATCCTGAACTGGCTGCTCGGCTCGCTGGCCGGGTCGACGTGGCAGTCCGTGGTGATCGCCGGCGGCGCGCTCGTCGTGGTCGGGGCGGCGCTCGTCGCGTCGTCGGTGCGGCTCGACGCGTTCGCGTTCGGCGACACCGCGGCCGCGGCGCTCGGCATCGACGTCGACCGCACGCGGTGGGTGCTCATGACGCTGGTCGCGCTGCTCACCGGGGCGATGGTCGCGGTCAGCGGGTCGATCGGGTTCGTCGGCCTGGTGCTCCCCCACGCCGTGTCCGCGCTCACCGGGCCCGCGCACCGCCGGCTGCTGCCGGTCGCGGCCGTCACGGGCGCGATCTTCCTGGTGTGGGCCGACACCGGCGCGCGGACCCTGTTCGACCCGCGGGAGCTGCCCGTCGGGATCGTCACGTCGCTCATCGGGGTGCCGGTGTTCGCGGTGCTGCTGCGCCGCGGGAGGGGCAGCGCATGGACCTGACCATCGCGGGCGTCGGCACCCGGCTCGGCGGCCGGTGGGTGGTCGACGGCGTCGACGCGACCCCGCCCGCCGGGGCGCTGACCGGGCTGCTCGGCCCCAACGGCGCCGGCAAGACCACCCTGCTGCGGCTCGTCGCCGGGCTGCTCGACCCCGAGGCCGGTGCCGTCCTGGTCGACGACGTGCCGGTGCACACCGTCCCCCGCCGGGAGCGTGCGCGGCGCATCGCCCTGCTGGAGCAGGAGTCGTCCTCGACCGTCCCGCTGACCGTCCGGGAGGTCGTCGCGCTCGGCCGCATCCCCTACCGGACCCTGTGGGGCACGGACGCGGACGACGCCGCGGTGGACCGCGCGCTGGTGTCCGCCGACGCCGCACACCTCGCGGACCGCGCGTGGTCGGCGCTCTCCGGCGGCGAGCGGCAGCGCGTGCACATCGCCCGGGCGCTCGCGCAGGAGCCGGAGCTGCTGCTGCTGGACGAGCCGACCAACCACCTCGACGTGAGCGCCCAGCTCTCGCTGCTGTCGTTCGTCCGCGACCTCGGCCGGACGACCGTCGCGGCCCTGCACGACCTCAACCTCGCGGCGGCGTACTGCGCGCACGTGCTCGTGCTGTCCCAGGGCCGGCTGGTGGCGGCGGGCGACCCGCGCGAGGTGCTGACCGAGTCCCTGGTGCGCGACGTCTACGGCGTCGACTGCGCCGTGCTGACGCACCCGCGGACGGGGCGGCCGGTGATCGCGTTCGGCGACGCCGCCCCCACGCCGTCCGGCACCCCCGACCGCACGCCGGTCACCGAAGGAGCACGATGAGGATCACCGTCCTGTCCGGCGGCGTCGGCGGCGCCCGGTTCACCCGCGGCCTGCTGGCCCTGCTCCGCGACCGGCTGCCCGACGGGCGTGGCGGCACGACCGCCGAGGTCACGGTCGTCGCGAACACCGGCGACGACATGTGGCTGCACGGCGTCCGCGTCTGCCCCGACCTCGACACGCTGATGTACACCCTCGGCGGCGCCGTCCACGAGGACCAGGGCTGGGGCCGGCGCGAGGAGTCGGGCCACGTGAGCGCCGACCTGGCCGCGTACGACGTCGGCTGGGAGTGGTTCACGCTCGGCGACCTGGACCTCGCGACCCACCTGGCCCGCACGCAGTGGCTGCGCGAGGGCATGACGCTGTCCGGTGCGACCGAGCGGCTGGCGCGGCGCTGGGACCTCGCCGGGCAGGGGGTGCGGCTGCTGCCGATGTCCGACGAGCCGGTCGAGACGCACGTGCGGGTCGCGGACGCCGACGGCACCGAGCGGCTGGTCCACTTCGAGGAGTGGTGGGTCCGGCACCGCGCCGCACTGCCCGCGCTCGGGTTCGTGCAGGTCGGTCTGGAGTCGGCCGCGCCGGCGCCCGGGGTGCTGGACGCGCTGACCACGGCGGACGTGGTGATCGTGCCGCCCTCCAACCCCGTGGTGTCGGTGGGGACGATCCTCGCGGTGCCCGGGATCCGCGCCGCGCTGACCGCGACCTCCGCGCCGGTCGTCGGCGTGTCCCCGATCGTCGGCGGCGCCCCGGTGCGCGGCATGGCGGCCGAGTGCCTCGCGACGATCGGCGTCGAGGCCACCGCCGAGGCCGTCGCCCGGCACTACGGCCGCCGCGCGGACGCCTCGCGCACCGCCGGCGACCCCGGCGTGCTCGACGCCTGGCTGGTCGACACCGTCGACGCCCACGCGGCCGAGAAGCTCGCCGTCGACGGCTGGCGCGCCGCGGCCACCGGCACGCTCATGACGGACGTGCCCGCGACGGCGCGGATCGCGGCGGAGGCGCTGGCGCTCGTCGGCCTCTGACAGCCGCTCCGCACAGGGTCAGCCGAGCGGCCCCAGCCGCCGCAGCAGCGCCCCGGTCCGCCCGCCGACGCCCCGCTCCAGGAGCGCGGTCAGGTCCTCCGGCACGTCCACGTCGTGCCGCAGCGTGGAGCCCGCGGGCAGGTCGACGACCACGTGCCCGAGCCGCTGGTGCGCCGCCGCCGACCCGCCGCCGAACGCCGGCTGCAGCCGCTCGCCGGTGCGGGCGGTGAGCAGCGTGGTGCCGGTCCCCTCGGCGTCGGGGACCACCGCGAGCGGGTGCGCCTCGGCCGCCGCGAGCGCCGCGTCGAGCTCCGCGGGGTCCAGCCCGGGCAGGTCCCCGAGCAGCACCCCCACGTGCGCGGTCGGCGCCTCGGCGCGGGCGGCGGCCACCCCGGCGGACACGGCCCGGTCCAGCGAGGCCCAGCCGCCCCGCGCGTCGTCGGCGGCGGCCGGCGGCTCGGGCAGCACCCGCGCCCGCCGCAGCGCCCCGGCGCCCCCGCCCACCTCGGGGTCGGCGGTCACGACCAGCACCCGAGCGACCCGCGGCGCCGCCAGGACCGCCTCGACGGTGTCCAGCGCCATCGCGCGGACCAGCGCGGCGCGGGCGCCCGGCTCGAGCACGTCGGCGAGGCGGGTCTTGCCGCGACGCGCGTCCTTGACGGGGACGACCAGGACCCAGCGACCGAGCAGCACGCAGGCACCTTACGCGCGGCACCGGTCGCCAGCGGGCCGGCGTCCGGCGGTCAGTCCCCGCGCCTCCCCCGGTCGAGCGCCGCGTCGATCTCCGCGCGCCGCTCGCGCACCAGCGCGTCGAACGCCTCGGGCGGCAGCGGGTGGTCCGCGGTGCACCGGATCCCGCCCTTCGTGGCGTCGAAGCCCTCCAGCGTCGCCAGCACGCTCGCGGTGACGTCGGAGCTGAAGGGGTACGCCGTGCAGCCGCGGTCCCCCACGACGACGCTCACGAGCGGCCGCCCCCGGTACCGGAAGGCCGCGAGCCCGTAGCTCGTGCCCTCCTCGACGTCGGGCACCAGCGCCCGCGCCCGGTCCAGCAGTCCGGCCACCACGTCGTGCTCGGGCCCGCGCAGCGAGCTCACGTACTCCGCGACCTCTCCCACGGCTGCTCCCCTCCGGTGCGTCCGTCGATCCTGGCACCGGAAGCGTGCCGCACGACACCCCCCGATCACCCGGTCCAGCCCTCGACAGCGCGCACCCGCGGCCGATGGGGTGAGGTGCAGCGCCCGGCAGCGTGCCCGGCGGCGGAGGGGGGTGACCGGCATGAGCGTGCGACAGCGCGTGATGTCCGTGCTGACCCTCACCGGCTGCCTCGTCGGCCTGGTCGCGATCCCCGCCGGCTGGGGCGCCCACGAGCCGGCGCGCTTCTGCCGGACGGCCGCCGAGTGCCCGGACCTGCGCTGGCCCGCGGCGTCGACCGTGCCGCTCGGCACCGTCGGGCTGGACCCGGTCACCGCGGCGCCCGTCGCCCCGTGACCCCCCGCGGGCGCGGTGCGAGGATGGCCCCATGACGCTCTGGCTCACCGGCGACCCCGACGCGGACCGCCTGCTCGACTCCGACCCGTTCGCGCTGCTCGTCGGGATGCTGCTCGACCACAGCATCCGTTAACCATGAGGTTCTGAATCTCGCCCGGTGGGTGGGGTCGATCCTCTAGTGTCTGGCCATGAGTGTGCCGAGCGCCTACCTGACGAGCACGAAGAACACGGCTGACATCCTGAGCGCCATCCAAAAGGCCGCCGTACCCGAGACCTTCACTTACGAGTTCTTGAAGCAGCTAGGGTACGCCAGCTCCTCCGACCGACCAATGATTCCGGTGATGAAATCCATCGGGCTCTTGGATGCTGGCGGCCGACCCACAGCTCGTTATCGCGAGTACAAGGACTCCACACTCGCGAGGCAGGTGCTTGCCTCCGGCTTGCGCGAGGCATATCGAGATCTGTTCGCCATCGATACGGACGCGCAGCACCGCTCCCTGACTGACCTGAACGGCATGTTCGCGCGACTCTCCGACAAGGGATCGTCGGTCACGCAGAAAATGGCGGCCACTTTCAAGACGCTTGCCGACCTGGCCGACTTCTCAACCGCCGCTGAACCACTTCCCAGCGAGGAGGCGCCTCAGCCTAGTGAGGCCACCACGCCTTCCGAGTCCACGCGCGTCAATGGCTCAGCCGCTGACACCACGGGACCCGCGCACATTTCATTGCGTCACGATGTCCATGTCCACCTGCCGTTGTCCACAGATGTCGCTGTCTATGATGCGATATTCAGGAGCTTGAAGGCGAACCTCACGTGAGTCAGTTCGAAGCCGAGGTTCAAGCATTCTTGTTCCGCGCTATGGCGACGAACCGCAGCGTGGGGGTTCCAAGCAGCAGTAGCTCCTCCGACCGCGCAACTCAGAGCCCGATCGAACAGTTCTCGCCGACTGCTCGCGCCCAGGCGGAAGCTATGGGCCAGGTCTACGAGCTATTGTATTGCCTTGAGAACTCCATTCGCGAACTCGTAGAAGTGACGCTTAGGGAAGCATTCGGCGCCGAAGAGTGGTGGACTCACGGCGTAGATTCGACTATACGAAAGAGCGCCGAACGACGCCAGGTAGATGATCAGAAGGCGCGCTGGCACGGCCCGCGAGGCGACTCTCTTCTCTCGTACGTCGATTTCCCCCAGTACGGGGATATCATTGCAAGTCAGTGGCAGCACTTTGAGCCTCTGCTTGGCGATCAAGCGTGGGTGAACTACTACTTCGCGGAGCTGAACCGAACCCGGCGCGCATTGGCTCACACCGGAACCCTGACCGACGCCGACGTTGAGCGAATGGAGGTCCGCGTACGGGATTGGCTACGAGTCGTCGGCTGACTACGCTCACGCCGCGCCGGTCGTGCCATGCTGGAAGCATGACGCTCTGGCTCACCGGCGACCCCGACGCGGACCGACTGCTCGACTCCGACCCGTTCGCGCTGCTCGTCGGGATGCTGCTCGACCAGCAGGTCACGATGGAGTCGGCGTTCGCCGGGCCGGCGAAGATCGCCGCGCGCATGGACGGGTTCGACGTCCGCCGGATCGCCGAGGCGGACCCCGAGGAGTTCGCCGCCCTGTGCGCCACGCCGCCGGCGGTCCACCGGTTCCCCGGCTCGATGGCCGCCCGCATCCAGGCCGTCGCCCGCGCGGTCGCCGACGAGTACGACGGCGACGTCACCCGCCTGTGGACCGACGGCGACCCCGACGGCGCGACCGTCCTGAAGCGGCTCAAGGCGCTGCCCGGGTTCGGCGACCAGAAGGCCCGCATCTTCCTGGCGCTGCTCGGCAAGCAGCGGGGCGTCGAGCCCGCCGGGTGGCGGGAGGCCGCGGGCGCCTACGGGGACGACGTCCCGCGCTCGATCGCCGACGTCCGCGACGCCGTGTCGCTCGGGAAGGTGCGCGAGACGAAGAAGGCCGCGAAGGCCGCCGCCCGCGCGACCGCCTGATCTTCCCGGTCCGTTCGACCCCGGACCGGGCCCGCCCTGGTGAAGACTGCAGCCATGCCGCACCAGGTCCGGGTCCACGGCCGCGACGTCGTCGTCGAGCGCCCCTTCGGCTCGAGGCCGCGGCTGACGGTCGACGGCGTCGAGCTGCCGCGGGACCGTCTCGGGCGCTACGTGCTCACCGACGACGCCGGGGACGCGCGGGTCGTCGACACCTCGCTCGACTGGAAGCAGCTGGCACCGGTCCTGCGGGTCGGGGAGGAGAAGGTCCTGACCGCCCCGCCCCTGCCGCGCGGGGCGTGGTGGCTGCTGGCGCCCGTCGTGGCGCTGGTGCTCATCGGCGGTGCCCTCGGCGCCGCGCTGGGCATGGGTGCGGCCGTGCTCGCCGCCTCCCACCTGCGGCGGTCCCCGGCCGGCTGGCCCCGGTGGGTCGGGGCGGGGGCGATCGTGCTGCTCGCGTTCGTCGTCCACTGGTGCGTGGTCGCTGTCCTGCGGGACGTCATCTGACGTCACCCGCCCGGCGCAGCCGTCCCGCTCGGCCCGCGTGGGACGATCGGGCGCATGATCGTGGTGACCAGCAACGAGATCCCCGGCTACCGCATCCAGGCGGTGCTCGGCGAGGTGATGGGCCTGACGGTGCGCTCGACGAACATCGGCGCGAACGTCACGGCCGGGTTCCGGTCCATCGGCGGCGGCGAGATCCCGGAGTACACGAAGATCATGTACGAGAGCCGCCACGAGGTGATGCGCCGCATGAACGAGGAGGCGACGCGCCGCGGGGCGAACGCCATCGTCGCGATGCGGTTCGACACCGACTCGATCGGTCAGTTCAGCGAGGTCTGCGCGTACGGCACCGCGGTGATCGCCGAGCCGATCCCGGCCGGCGAGCCGGGGGCGACCGGCCAGTCGGCGCAGATGGCGGCGGAGCAGCCGCCCCGCTGACGCCCCCGCGGGCGCGCGGCCCCGCGGCTCAGCCGGTGAGCCCGTCCGGCAGCGGGAGGTTCACGAGGCGCAGCAGCCGCACCACCGTCTCCTCGACGAAGGTGTCGTCCGGCTCGCGGCCCTCGAGGGCCATCAGCCGCCGGACCTCGCCGGGCTGCACGTCGTCGACGCCCACGAGCTCCGCCCACGCGGCGAAGCCCTCGGCCTCGGCGTCGATGTCGACCGGGTCGCTCTCGGCCGGGTCGTCGAAGAAGTCGCGGGGCTGGAACCCGAGGTAGAACCGGCCGGCGCTGGTCGGCGACGGCGCGTAGTCGACCACGGCGATGTCACCGTGCTGGACCTCGACGGTCAGGCTCGGGGTCGCCGTCGGGTCTCCGCCCCACGTGCCCCCGCTGTACCGGTACGTCGCGCTGTCGCTCACTCCAGTCCTCCTTCGGTCCTGCCCTGCTCGCGCCCGGCGTCGCCGCCTGTCGCGTCCTTCCAGCCCCGGGCGTACGCCTCGGCGGTGCCCTCCGCGAACATGTCGTCCGGTCCCACGCGCACGAGCGCCCGCGCCCCGGGACCGTCCTCGTCGGTGACGGCGTGCGCCATCCCCCGGACCACGGCGAGCGGACGGCCGGTCGCCTTCCCCTTGACGAGCTCGGCGGCTGCGGCGATCTCGTCCGCGAGCGCCGCGACGCTGACCTGCAGCGTGCGGCCGTGGGTGTCCGTCGACCCGCGCAGGTCGTCGAGCACCCGCACCCCCGCGGCACCGATGGCGATGTCGGTCTGCCCCTGCCGCCAGGGTCGCCCGGCGGTGTCGGTGACCAGCACGCCCACCCGCACGCCGAACCGTGCCTGGACCGCGGACCGCAGCGCCCGGGCGGTGGCGTCCGGGTCGTGCGGCAGCAGCAGCACGGTCCCGTCGGGGGTGTTGGACGCGTCGACGCCGGCGGCGGCCATGACGAGCCCCAGCCGGTTCTCGACGATCCGCGTCACGCCCCCCGGGTGCTCCCGGGTCGCGACGACGCGCACGGTCTCGGCGGTGATCGCCGACTCGCGGTCCGCGGCCTGCACGACCCGCCCCTCGGCCTTGGAGACGATCTTGCTGGTCACGACCAGCACGTCGCCGTCGGCCAGCGCGGTCGCGGGCCGGGCGGCGGCGTCGGCCGCGAGCGCGTCCCCGAGCAGGACCGCCAGGTCGTCGCCGGGCTCGACCTCGCCGATGCCCGGGACGCCCCACGCGGTCAGGACGTCCGCCGCACCCGACCCGGGCCCGTCGGACACCGTCAGCGCACCAGCTTCGGGAGCACGTCGCGGCCGAACACGTCGATCCACTCGCGCTGGTTGCGGCCCACGTTGTGCAGGTACACCCGGTCGAAGCCGAGGTCGACGTACTTCTGGATCTCGGCGCGGTGCACGTCGGGGTCGGCGGAGATGACCATACGGCCCTCGAAGTCCTCCGGGCGGACGAGCTTGGCCATCTGCGCGAAGTCGAACGGCGAGCGGATGTCGCCCTTCGGGAACTTCATGCCGCCGTTCGGCCACTCGGTCATGGCGTTCTCCATGGCGTGCTCGTCGGTCTCCGCCCACGACAGGTGCAGCTGCAGCACCTTCGGCAGGTCCTCGGGGTTCCGGCCGGACTCGCGGACGCCCTCGTCGAACTTCCCGAACAGCCCGCTGATCTTCTCGAGCGGCGCACCGACGGTGATGAGCCCGTCCGCGTGCTTGCCGGCGCGCTTGGCGGTGACGGGGCCCGCCGTGGCGACCAGGATCTCCGGGGCGACCTCGGGCATGGTCCACAGGCGCGTGCTCTCGAGCTTGTAGAACTGCCCGGCGTGCTTGACGTCCTTGCCGGCGAGCGAGGCCGAGAACAGCTTCTTGATGATCTCGATGGCCTCGAACATCCGGTTGATGCGCTCCGGCGCCTCCGGCCAGTAGCTCGCGGTGATGTGCTCGTTCAGCGCCTCGCCGGAGCCCAGGCCGAGCCAGTGCCGGCCCGGGTACATCGCGGCGAGCGTGGCGGACGCCTGCGCGACCATCGCGGGGTGCCAGCGGAACGTCGGCGCCGTGACCCCCGGGCCCATGTCGCCGGTGGTGCGCTCGCCGAGCGCGGCCAGCACGTTCCACACGAACGCGGACTGCCCCTGCTGCGGCACCCACGGCTGGTAGTGGTCGGCCGCCATGGTGCCCAGGAAGCCCCGGCTCTCCGCGTAGGCGGACAGCTCGACGGCCTCCGTCGGATGGAACTGCTCCAGCATCGCCGCGTACCCGACCTGCAGGCCCTCGGCCACCACACCCTGTGCCACTGACGCTCTCCCCAGTCCGGCCCGCGCCCGCGGACCCTCTCGCAGCGTAACCAGGCGGTGTGTCGCCCGGATTCCCGGCGCGGGTCGGCGCGGTGTCGCCGCCCGCGCCGGTGTCAGGAGGCGCGGACCACGTTGACGAGCAGGCCCTGCTGCGCGAGCCGCGCGGCAACGGCCTCGCTCACCTCGGCGAACACGGACTCGGAGCGCTGCAGCCCGAACGCGCCGCCCATCCCGCCGGCCCCGGACTCCCGGAAGAACCGCGCGACCGGGGCGCCCTGGTGGTCGAAGAACTGCACCGCGTACACCAGCCGCTGGCTCTTGCGCCCCGCCAGCGCCCCGAGCAGGGCGGTCGCGGCCACGCTGCCGCGGGCGACGGTCCAGGTGCCGTTCGGCTCGGTCGTCACGGTGAAGCCGTGCTCGGCCAGCGCGGCGGCGAGCGCGGTGCGCGCGGCTTCGGGAGACCCGGTCAGGAAGTAGTCGGCGCAGGCCACGGTGGTCCTCTCGAGATGGGGGCCCACGGGCGGGCCGCGCGCGACGTTAGCGCAGCCGTGGCGTCGGCGTCAGCCCTGCTCAGCGCGGCGAGGTGCCGAGGATCGCGTTCGTGAGCGCGGCGATCGGCTCGGCGGCCGACTGGGGGTTCGCGACCAGGGTGATGTCGACGTCGCCGAGCCCCGGCAGGCCGGTCCCCGCGGGGAGCTGGACCAGGTCGTCCGGGATCAGGCTCTGCGGCAGCACGGCGATCCCGATGCCGGCCCGCAGCGCCGCGAGGACCCCGTTCACCTCGACCGTCTTGCAGGTGATGCGCCAGGGCCGGCCCGCGTCGGTGAGCGCGGCGACGGCCGCCTGCCGGGTGAGCGACGTGCCCTGGTAGGTGATGAGCGGGACCGGGGTGTCCGGGTCGACCGTCGTGCCCGGCAGCGCCACCCAGACCAGCCGGTCCCGCCGGACGAGCTGCCCCTCGGCCTGGCCCGCGGCCTCCTTGATGAACACGAGGTCGAGCTGGCCGGCCCGCAGGCGCCGGTGCAGGGCGCCGCTCTGGGCGACCGTGAGCTCGAGGTTGATCCGCGGGTGCAGGCGGCGGAAGTCCCGGAGCACGCGGGGCAGCTGGGCGAGCGCGAGGTCGTCGGCCGCCCCGAACCGGAGCCGCCCGTGCATCGCGGAGCCCGTGAAGTACCGCTGGGCCTCGTCGTGCGCCGCCAGGATGGTCCGGGCGAACGACGCCATCGCCTGCCCGTCGTCGGTGAGCTGCACGCCGCGGGTGTCCCGGTCGAGCAGCCGGCGCCCCGCGGCGTCCTCGAGCTTGCGGACGTGCTGGCTGACCGTGGGCTGCGACAGACCGAGCCGTGCAGCGGCCCGCGTGAAGTTCAACGTCTCGGAAACAGCGAGGAAAGTCCGGAGCTGGTCGGGGTCAAACATGCCGGTCCTCCGATTTGTCCGGATCGTCTCTGACCTGCGACGACGCGTCGCGATCATTACACAACATGATCACACTGATAGCCGTCATGACGTCGAAAAATGAGGCGGTGCGACGTATCGTAGAGGCAACCGACGATTCGGCGGACCCGTCACGAACGCGTCCGCACCCGTTCCGCACGACACCAGCCTCTCCCCCTCAGCAAGGAACACCTGTGTCACCGGCTCGACGCCCGTCCCTGTCCCCGACCCGTACCCGCCGCCCCGCCCGGCCCGCCGGACCCGCCCGCGTCTCCCGGACGCTGCACCGCCCCCGGCTCGCGCTGCACCGCCGGCCCTCGCCCGCCGCCAGCCCGACGGACGCGACCGCCGACGCCCCCGCCCCCCGGGCGCGGAACGCCACGCTCGCTGCGCTCGGCGTCCGGAACTTCCGCCTCTACGTCGGCTCGCAGGTGCTCACGAACACCGGCGGCTGGGCCGCCCGCGTCGCGCAGGACTGGCTGGTGCTCAGCCTCACCGGCTCCGCCGCCCTGGTCGGCCTCACCGTCACCCTGCAGTTCGTGCCGATGCTCCTGCTCGGGCTCGTCGGGGGCGTCGTGGCCGACCGGTACCCGCGCCGCCGGGTGCTGATGGTCACCCAGACGATCTTCGGCCTCTCGACGCTCGCGATCGGCGTGCTCGCGCTGTCCGGGCACGTGCAGGCCTGGCACGTGCTGGTGGCCGCGTTCGTCAGCGGGCTGGCGACGGTCTTCGACAACCCCGCGCGGCAGGCGTTCGTGCACGAGATCGCCGGCCCGCAGCACCTGCGGCAGGCCATCAGCGTGAACTCCGCCGTGTTCCAGCTCGGCGGGCTGGTCGGCCCCGCGGTCGCCGGCGGCCTGATCAGCGCGGTCGGCGAGGGCTGGACGTTCCTGCTGAACGCCACCGCGTGCTTCGTCGCCGTGCTGCTGCTCGCCGTGATGCGCGCCTCCGAGCTCACCGCGGCCCCGGTCGTCGCCCGGGCGAAGGGGCAGCTGCGCGAGGGCCTGGCGTACGTGCGCCGCAGCCCCCGCATCCTGTGGTCGGTCGTCCTGGTCGGCTTCGTCGCGGTGACCGGCGTCAACATGGCGACCGTGCTCGCGTCGTACACCGACCAGGTGTTCCGCACCGACGCCGGCGGGTACGCGCTGCTCACGTCGATGCTCGCGGTCGGCGCGCTCACCGGGGCCCTGCTCTCCACGCGCCGGCGCAGCAGCCGCATCACGCACCTGGTGCTGCTCGCGGGCGGGATCGGCGTCCTGCAGGTGCTCGCCGCGTTCGCGCCCGGCAAGCCGGTGTTCATCGCGGTGCTCGTCGCGATGGGCGTCGTCACCCTGCTGTACCTGACCGGGTCCAACACGCTGGTGCAGACCACCGTCGCCCCGCACGTCCGCGGCCGCGTCATGGCCCTGTACGTGCTGGTGCTGCTCGGGGCGCAGGCCGTGTCGGGCACGCTGATCGGCTGGGTGTGCGAGCACCTGGGCGCCCGCGCCGGCATGGTGGCGTGCGGCGTCGGCCCGCTGCTCGGTGCCCTCGTGGTCGGGGTGGCGCTCGCCCGCCGCAGCGACTCCGGCGTGCGCGGCACGGTGCGCCGGTTCACCTCCCGCGAGACCCTGCGCCACGACGCCCGCGAGGCCGTCGCCGCCTGACGCGCGCCCGCCCGGTCTCCTCGGGTGGACGGTTCGGACGGACACGCCGGGAGCGTGTCGGCTCGAACGGTCCAGCCGTGCTCCGGGGGGCGGCCCGCGCTCCGGGCCGGGGATGATGACGGGCGTGCCCGCGCCCGCGTCCCCTCCCCTGCTGCTCGTCGGCCACGCCGTCGTCCGGCCCGGGCTCGCGCGGCGGCTGACGGCCGACGAACGGCTCCGCGTCGACCGCGCCGCGCCCGCCCACCGGGACGCGGTCGCCACCGCGCTCCTGCTCGCGCGGTGGTTCCTCGCCGACGCGTGCGGCGTGGCGGCCGACACGGTCCGGATCCGGCGACGCTGCCCCCGGTGCGGCAGCACCGACCACGGCGTCCCGTGGGCGGCCCGCGCGGACGGCGGTCCCGTCCCGCACCTGTCCACGAGCCGCTCCGGCGACCGGGTCGCCGTCGCGCTGTCCGACGCCGGCCCGGTCGGGATCGACGTCGAACGCCGCGACGCCGACCCCGGCCGCGCCCTCGCCGCCGTCGTCCTCGCGCCCGGGGAGGCGCGCGCCGCGGGACCGGGCGGGCTGCTGCGGACGTGGGTCCGCAAGGAGGCCGTGCTCAAGGCCGCCGGCACCGGGCTGGCGGTCGACCCCCGCGCGGTGGTGCTCGCCGACGGCGTCCCGCGGCCCACGGTGCGGACCACCGCCGCCGAGCTCGACCCCCCGGCCGGTGCCCGCTGGTGGCTCACCGACCTCGACCTGGGCGATGACCACCTCGCCGCCCTGGCCTGCACGACGCCCGGGTCCGCCGCCCCGGAGGTGCGGGTCGCGGCGGTCGACCTGACGGACGCGTCCAGCGCGGCGTGAGGTCGTCACACCGGCACGAGGTCGTCCCGCAGGAGTGACGACCTCGTGCAGGACTGACGACCTCGTGCAGGACTGACGACCTCGGCGGGCGGGGCCGCGGCGCAGCGGGCGGCGGGCGGCGGCAGAGCCCAGCGGCGCGGCGGTCAGCCCTCGGCCAGGAGCACCCGCCGCGCGCCGCCGCGCAGCCGCGACGCGACCGACGCCCCGGGCAGCGCCGGCAGCGCCGGGCGCGCGAGCCAGGCGTCGAGCGGGCCCGTGACGTCCGCGCCGGTCACGTCCCGCACGCAGCCCACGAGCAGCGGCGTCGTCACCGTGCCGTGCCGGTACCGCTGCGTCCACGCGCGCAGCACGTCGAAGAACTGCCCGTCGCCGAGCGTGCGCCGCAGCACGTGCAGCGTCAGCGCCCCGCGCTTGTACAGCCGGTCGTCGAACATGTCCTCACGGCCCGGGTCGCCGATCACCAGGTCCTGCGGGAGACCGGAGAGCCGGTCGTGCACGGCGCGGGCCTGCGCGTCGGCGGAACGGCCCCCGGCCTCCTCCTCCCACAGCCACTCGGCGTAGGCGGCGAACCCCTCGTGCAGCCAGATGTCCCGCCACGTCGCGGCCGTCAGGCTGTTGCCGAACCACTGGTGCGCGAGCTCGTGGGCGACGAGCCGCTCGGAGCCGCGCCGCCCGTCGGCGTGGTTGGCGCCGAACACGGACAGGCCGTGCGCCTCGAGCGGGATCTCCAGCTCGTCGTCGGTGACCACCACGTCGTAGCGGCCGAACGGGTAGGGCCCGAACCGGTCGGCGAACAGCGCCATCATCTGCGGCTGCCGGGCGAAGTCGTGCGCCTGCGCGGATCGCAGCCGCGCGGGGGCGACCACCTGCTGCGGCACGGGGCCGTCCGCGAGCGTCGTCCGCTCGTACCGGCCGATCTGCACGGTGGCGAGGTAGGGCGCGGTCGGCTCGACCTGCTCGAACTCCCACCGGACCCGGCTGGCGCGCGCGGTGCGGGACCGCAGCGCGCCGTTGCACACCACCTCGTACCCGGTCTCGGTGGTGACGACGATCCGGAACGGGGCCTTGGCGGACGGACGGTCGTCGCACGGGAACCAGGACGGGGCGCCGTCCGGCTGGCCGGCGACGATCACGCCGTCGGTCAGCTCCTCCCAGCCGACCTCGCCCCACGGACCACGCCGCGGGCCGGGCCGGCCGCCGTACTGCACCTCGACGACCAGCGAGGTACCGGTGGGCACGGGCCGGGCCAGCCGGATCTCGAGGCGCCCGGAGCGGTGCGACCAGCGTCCGGGCCGCCGGCCGTCCACGAGCACGCCTGTGACGGTGAGCCCGACGAGGTCCAGGGAGACCCGGTCCCGGTCGCCGTCGGCGGTCGCGTGCACCCGGGCTCGCGCGTCCAGCCGGTTGCTTGCGACGCGGTAGTCGAGCTCGAGGTCGTACCGCGTGACGCGGAGCCCGCCCGGCACCCGGTCGGGCAGGTACGGGTCGGGCAGGTACGGGTCCCGCAGGTCCGGGTCCGCGGCGTCGGCCCGGCCGCTCACGCGGTCACCGGCGCGACCGGGTTGCCGGTCCAGCGGCTGCCCGCGGGGATCGCCTCGCCGCGCAGGACCAGCGACGCCGGGCCCACGGCCGCGCCGGTCCCGAGGCTCGCGGCGGGCAGGATCACGCCGTGCGGGCCGATGCCCGCGCCGGGGTCCAGGCGGACCGTGTCGATGCTCATCACCCGATCATGGAACAGATGCGTCTGGAGCACGCACCCGCGGCTGACCGTGGCGCCGTCGCCGAGGGTGACGAGGTCCGCCTCGGGCAGCCAGTAGGTCTCGCACCAGACCCCCCGGCCGATGCGCGCGCCGAGTGTGCGGAGCCAGACGTTCATCGCCGGGGAGCCGACCGCTGCGGGCCCCAGCCACGGCACGGCGACGCGCTCCAGGAAGGTGTCGGCGAGCTCGTTGCGCCAGACGAACGCGCTCCACAGGGGCTGCTCCCCCGCGCGCAGCCGCCCGACGAGCAGCCACTTGGCCGCGACCGCCACGGCGCAGGCGACGACGGCGGCCGCGAGCACCACGACCGGGGACGCGAGCGCCGCGACACCCAGGCCGGACGACTCCGCCACGACCTGGAGGGCGAGCAGCGCACCGACCCCGATCCCGAACGCGACGATCACCGGCACCAGCCGGCACGCCTCGACGACCGCGCGGGCGACGCGCAGGCGCAGCGGCGGGTCGAACGTCCGGCTCGTGTCGGACTCCCCGGGGGTGCGGCGCAGCGGCTCGGGCGGCGACCCCAGCCACGACGTGCCGGGCTTCGCGCGCTCCGGCGTCGCGGACAGCACCGCGACCAGGCCCCGCTTCGGCACGGCGCGGCCGGGCGCGATCATCCCGGAGTTGCCGAGGAACGCCCTCTTCCCGACCTTCGCGTGCTCGACGCGCAGCCACCCGCGGCCGAGCTCGTAGGAGCCGATCAGCGTGTCGTCGGCCAGGAACGCCCCGTCGCCGACCGTGGTCAGCGACGGGAGCATGAGCACGGTCGACGCCTCGACGTCCCGCCCGACCCGGGCGCCGAGCGCCCGGAGCCAGGCCGGCGTGAGCGTGCTGGCGTACAGCGGGAACAGCGCGGAGCGGGCGTCGTCCATCAGGCGCTGCGTCGCCCAGATCTGCCACCCCGTGCGGCTGCGCACCGGGTGGTACCCCTCGGCCAGCCCCGTGCCGAGCAGCCGCACCCCGGCGAGCGTGGCGAGCGCGAGCACCGCGAACGACACCAGCGCCGCGACCGGCACGGCCCGCGCGGCGTCGTCCCACGCGGCGCCCCACGACCCCGCGCCGCGCAGCCCGGCGCCGACGACGAGCAGCCCGCACGCGGCGGCGGCCACGGGCAGCGCCGCGAGCGCGCCGGCGGTGAGCCCGTAGACCGCGACCCAGCGGCGGCCCCGCGGGGCCCGACCCCCGGGCCAGAGCGCGACCGCCGGTCCCTCGAACGTCGCGGGCGACCCGGCCCAGAGCTCGCCCGGCGCGACGCTCGCGAGCACGGCGGAGCCCGGGGCCACCTGCGCGCCCTGGCCGATCCGCACGCCCGGGCCGATCGTGCTGCGGGTGCCGACCGTGGCGCGCTTGTCGATCCGGACGCGCCCCACGTGCAGCACGTCGCCGTCGAGCCAGTGCCCGCGCAGGTCGACCTCGGGCTCGACGGCGCACCGGTCGCCGAGGGTGAGCATGCCGGTGACGGGCGGCGGGGTGTGCAGGTCGACGTCCTCGCCGACCTTCGCCCCGAGCGCCCGGGCGTACGTGGCGGTCCACGGCGCGCAGGACAGGTTCTCCGCACCGGCGGCCGCCGCCCAGCTCTCCGCGAACCACAGCCGCAGGTGCACGGACCCGCCGCGGGGGTACCGGCCGGGACGGAGCCCGCGCAGCACGGTCCGCGCGACCAGCACGGTGCTGC
Organism: Cellulomonas endometrii; assembly: GCF_949769265.1. Classification (NCBI taxonomy): domain Bacteria; kingdom Bacillati; phylum Actinomycetota; class Actinomycetes; order Micrococcales; family Cellulomonadaceae; genus Cellulomonas; species Cellulomonas endometrii. Next base: position 269,384 of record NZ_CATKPC010000003.1, read on the forward strand.
CCATCCGGCCGAGCGGGCTGATCAGCACCAGCCAGCCCAGCGCGAGCCACCACCAGGCGTGCGGCGCGGGCTCGAGCCACGGCACCAGGCCCGTCACGGCCAGCAGCTGCTCCGCGGCGAGCAGCCACGTGAGCCAGCGCAGCCCGACGAGCGCGGCGAGCGGCACCCCGAGCAGGGTCTGCGCGAGCTGCGCGCGCCGCGGCGTCGGCACGACCTCGCGGTGCTCGACGGGCGCCGCCGGCTCGAGCTCGTCGAGCCGGCGCGCCAGGTCGCCGAGGCGCGGGTACTCGTAGACGTCGGCGACCGTCACGGTGCCGAACCGTTCGCGCAGCGCGGAGACCAGCTGCGCCGCGACGAGCGACCCGCCGCCGCTGGCGAAGAAGTCCTCGTCGGGCCCGGACACCGGGGCCCCGAGGGCGGCCGTCCACCGCTCGGCCACCCAGGCGGCGGTCGCGGTGAGGCCGGTCGACCCCCCGGTCCCGGCCGCGACCGGGGCGGCCCCGGGCAGCGGCCACGGCAGCGCGTCCCGGTCGACCTTGCCGGACCCCCGGGTGGGCAGGGCGTCCACCACGGCCAGCTGCGGGACCAGGGCCGCGGGCAGCACCGCCCGGAGCCGGGTGCGCGCCTCGGCCAGGTCGATCGTGCCGCCGTCCGCGGGCACCAGGTACCCGGCGAGCACGGCCGTGCCCGCGGGCGTGCGCCGCACCGCCGCCGCGGCACCGGCCACGCCGGGCAGCGCCCCGAGCGCCGCGTCGACCTCGCCGAGCTCGATGCGGCGGCCGCCGATCTTCACCTGGTCGTCCGCGCGGCCGACGAACAGCAGCCCCGCGCGGTCGAGCCGGACCACGTCGCCGCTGCGGTAGGCCCGCTCCCACCCGAGCCCGGGGGCGGGCGCGTACTTCTGCGCGTCCTTGACCGGGTCCAGATACCGGGCCAGGCCGACGCCGCCGATGATCAGCTCGCCGGTCTCGCCCTCGGCGACCGGGGTGCCGTCCTCCCCGACGACGGCCAGGTCCCAGCCGTCCAGCGCGAGCCCGATCCGGACCGGCCCCTCGCCGGTCAGCCGCGCGGCGCACGCGACGACCGTCGCCTCCGTCGGCCCGTACGTGTTCCACACCTCGCGCCCGGGGGTCGCGAGCCGCGCCGCCAGCTCGGGCGGGCACGCCTCGCCGCCGAAGATCAGCAGCCGCACGCCGCCGAGCTCCTCCGGGCGCCACAGCCCGGCGAGCGTCGGGACCGTGGAGATCACCGTGATGCCCTGCGCGACGAGCCACGGCCCGAGGTCCATCCCGGTGCGCACCAGGGCCCGGGGCGCGGGCACCAGGCAGGCGCCGTGCCGCCACGCGAGCCACATCTCCTCGCAGCTCGCGTCGAACGCCACGGACAGCCCCGCGAGCACCCGGTCCCCCGGCCCGAGCGGGGCGTCGGGCAGGAACAGCCGGGCCTCGGCGTCCACGAACGCCGCCGCCGAGCGGTGCGTGACCGCCACGCCCTTGGGCGCGCCCGTCGAGCCGGAGGTGAAGATGATCCAGGCGTCGTCGGTGAGCGCCGGCCCCGCGGGCACGCCGCGAGCCCCCGCCCGGCGCCCGCGCGCCACCAGCCCCGGCAGGTCGCCCTCCCCGAGCACCCGCTGCACGCCCGCCTCCGCGAACACCGTCCGCGCGCGCTCGTCGGGGTCGTCGACGTCGACCGGCACGTACGCCGCCCCGGCGGCCAGCACGGCGAGCACCGCGGTGTACAGCTCCGCGGTCCCGGACGGGACGCGCACGCCCACGCGCGAGCCGGGACCGACGCCCTCGGCCGCCAGGCCCGCCGCGGCGGACCGGACCGCGACGTCGAGCTCGCGGTACGTCAGCACGGTGCTGCCGTCGTCGAGCGCGGGTGCGTCGGCGTGCGCGGCGACGGTCGCCGCCAGCAGGTCGAGGAGCGTGCGCGGCTCCGGCGCGAGGCCGGACCGCAGCAGCCCGTCTGGTTCGCCCACGTGGTCCTCCCGGTCGCGCGCGCCGCTCGGCACACGCGTCGAGGACTGTCGCACACGGACGTCGCCGCTGCGCCCGCGCGCCGTGCCCGTTCACCGACGCGCCGTCCGCCGTTCGCCCGCACGTCACCCGCCGCGGTCCCGCGTCGGGGCAGCGCACGTTTTCTGGGAGGATGTCTGACCATGACCGACCTGTCCTCGTCCCAGCCGTCCGCTGCCCCGACGCCCGCCTCCGCGCCGGCCGTACGCGCGGCGCGCGAGGTACCGGACAAGGTGTCGCTCGACGGCGTCGAGGCCCGCTGGGACTCCGCCTGGACCGAGCAGGGCACGTACACCTTCGACCGCAGCCGGACCCGCGAGCAGGTGTACTCGATCGACACCCCGCCGCCCACGGTGTCCGGCTCGCTGCACGTCGGGCACGTCTTCTCCTACACGCACACCGACGTCGTCGCCCGCTACCGCCGGATGCGCGGCGCCGAGGTGTTCTACCCGATGGGGTGGGACGACAACGGCCTGCCGACCGAGCGCCGCGTGCAGAACTACTTCGGCGTGCGCTGCGACCCGTCGCTGCCCTACGACCCGGACTTCGAGCCGCCGCACGTCGGCGGCGAGGGCAAGAGCGTCAAGGCCGCGGACCAGGTGCCGATCAGCCGCCGGAACTTCGTCGAGCTGTGCGAGCGGCTCACCGTCGAGGACGAGCAGCAGTTCGAGGCGCTGTGGCGCCGGCTCGGCCTGTCCGTCGACTGGGCGATGACGTACCAGACCATCTCCGCCGAGGCCCGCGCCGTCGCGCAGCAGGCGTTCCTGCGGAACCTCTCCCGCGGCGAGGCGTACCAGGCGGAGGCGCCGGGCCTGTGGGACGTGACGTTCCAGACCGCCGTCGCCCAGGCCGAGCTGGAGGCGCGCCCCTACCCCGGCGCGTTCCACCGCGTCGCGTTCCACGGAGCGGGCGGCGAGCCGGTGCACATCGAGACCACCCGCCCGGAGCTGCTGCCCGCCTGCGTCGCGCTGATCGCGCACCCGGACGACGAGCGCTACCAGCACCTGTTCGGCACCACCGTGACCAGCCCGCTGTTCGGCGTCGAGGTGCCCGTGCTCGCGCACCCGGCCGCCGAGCCGGACAAGGGCGCGGGCATCGCGATGTGCTGCACCTTCGGCGACCTGACCGACGTGCAGTGGTGGCGCGAGCTGCAGCTGCCGACCCGCTCCGTCATCGGCCGCGACGGCCGCCTGCTGCGCGAGATCCCGGAGTGGATCACCGCGCCCGAGGGCCGCGCGACCTACGAGCAGGTCGCCGGGAAGACGACCTTCTCCGCCCGCGAGGCCGTCGTGGCCGGGCTGCGCGAGACCGGCGACCTCGACGGCGAGCCGACGAAGACCGACCGCATGGCGAACTTCTTCGAGAAGGGCGACAAGCCGCTCGAGATCGTCACGTCCCGCCAGTGGTACATCCGCAACGGCGGCCGCGACGAGGACCTGCGGTCCGCCCTGCTCGCCCGCGGCAAGGAGCTCGGGTTCCACCCCGACTTCATGCGCGTGCGGTACGAGAACTGGGTCGGCGGCCTCAACGGCGACTGGCTGGTGTCGCGCCAGCGGTTCTTCGGCGTGCCGTTCCCGGTCTGGTACCCGGTCACCGCCGAGGGCGAGGTCGACCACGACCACCCGATCCTCCCCACCGAGGACCAGCTGCCGGTCGACCCGTCCTCCGACGTCCCGGCCGGCTTCACCGCCGAGCAGCGGGGCGTGGCCGGGGGCTTCGTGGGCGACCCCGACATCATGGACACCTGGGCCACGTCGTCCCTGTCGCCGCAGATCGCGGGCGGCTGGCGGTCCGACCCCGACCTGTTCGAGCGGGTGTTCCCGATGGACCTGCGCCCCCAGGGCCAGGACATCATCCGGACCTGGCTGTTCTCGACCGTGGTCCGCTCGCACCTGGAGCACGGCACGCTGCCCTGGAAGGACGCCGCGATCTCGGGGTGGATCCTCGACCCCGACCGCAAGAAGATGTCGAAGTCCAAGGGCAACGTCGTCACGCCGATGGGGCTGCTGGAGGAGCACGGCTCGGACGCGGTCCGGTACTGGGCGGCCTCCGCGCGGCTCGGCACCGACGCGGCGTTCGAGGTCGGCCAGATGAAGATCGGCCGCCGCCTGGCGATCAAGGTGCTGAACGCGTCGAAGTTCGCGCTGTCGTTCGGCTCCCCGCAGCAGGGCGGCTCCGCGCTCGACCCGGCGCTGGTGACCGAGGCCCTCGACCGGGCGATGCTCGCCGGCCTGGCCGACGTGGTCGACCGGGCCACCGCGGCGCTGGAGGCGTACGACCACACCCGCGCGCTGGAGCTCACCGAGACGTTCTTCTGGACGTTCTGCGACGACTACCTGGAGCTGGTCAAGGACCGCGCGTACGGGGCCGGTGCCGCGGACGCGGACGTCACCGGCGAGACGGCCTCGGCCCGCGCGGCGCTGAACATCGCGCTCGACGTGCTGCTGCGGCTGTTCGCCCCGGTGCTGCCGTTCGCCACCGAGGAGGTCTGGTCCTGGTGGCGCGAGGGCTCGGTGCACCGCGCGCCGTGGCCGGTCGCGGAGCCGCTGCGCGCGGCGGCGGGCGACGGTGACCCGGCGGTCGTCGCGGCCGCGGGCGCCGCGCTGGCGGCCCTGCGCAAGGTGAAGTCCGAGGCGAAGGTGTCGATGCGCACGGAGATCCTCAGCGCCCGCCTGGAGGTGCCGGCCGCGCTGCTGCCGGGCGTCCGGGTCGCGCTGGGCGACGTCCGCGCGGCGGGCCGGGCGACCGGCACGCTCCACGTCGTCGAGGGCGCGGACGGCCCCGACGCCGCGGTGGGCGCGCCCGGCGCCCAGCTCCTGCCGGCGGGGCCAGCGCACCCGCCGCCTGAGCCCGCCCTCCGGGCGGGCGGGCGGCGCCGACCGGTGCGCCCGCCCGCTCCGACGGGCGCCGCGAGTGAACCGTGGGACGCTGGGAACCTCGTCCCACGACGCGGTTATGCATACGTATCGTCGCTCTTGTATAGTCTTGCAGCCGGTCTTCCCCCACGAGGAGTTCTCCCCCATGCGCACCCGCCACCTCGCCGTCCTGCCCGCCGCGCTCGCGGCGTCCCTGCTGCTCGCCTCCTGCGGCGGCGACGCCGGCTCCGGCGAGGGCACCGAGGGCGGCGTCGCGCTCGTCACCGAGGGATCGCTCACCGTCTGCACCAACCCGCCGTACGAGCCGTTCGAGTACGAGGAGGACGGCGAGGTCGTCGGCCTCGACATCGACATCGTGCGCGAGGTCGCGGACGACCTGGGCGTCGAGCTCGTCACCAAGGTCACGCCCTTCGAGGGCATCCAGTCCGGCGCGGACCTGAACACCGACAACTGCGACATCGTCGCCTCGGGCATCACCATCACCGAGGAGCGCCAGGCGAAGATCGACTTCTCCGACCCGTACTTCGACGCCGACCAGGGCCTCCTCGTCCCCGAGGGCTCGGACCTGGACAGCGTCGAGTCGCTCGAGGGCAAGACCGTCGGCGTCCAGCAGGCCACCACCGGTGAGACCTGGGCGCAGGAGAACGGCCTGCAGACCGTGCAGTTCGAGGACCTCGGCCTCCAGATCCAGGCGCTCAAGACCGGCCAGGTCGACGCCGCCGTCAACGACATCGCGGTGCTCGGCCCGTTCGTCTCCGAGGGCTTCGAGATCGGCGCGAACTTCTCCACCGGCGAGCAGTACGGCCTCGGCGTGAAGAAGGGCAACACCGCGCTGCTCGACGCCGTGAACGCCACGCTCGAGCGCATCCGCGAGGACGGCACGTACGACGAGCTGTACACCCAGCACATCGGCACGGCCCCGGCCGACTCCGCGTCGGCGTCGGCGTCGGCGTCGGCCGAGCCGAGCCCGTCGGACAGCTGACGTGACGACGACCTCCGCCCCGACGTCCGGGACGATGCCCGCGTCCCGGCGCCGGTGGAGCCCGCGCCGCCGGGCCCAGGTCTTCCGCGTCGCCCAGTACGCGCTGGTCGTCGTCGTGCTCGCGGCCCTGGCGGCGGTGGTCGACTGGGAGAACGTCGGCACGAACTTCTTCAACGTCGAGGCCGCGAAGGACATCGCGCCGCAGCTGCCCCAGGCGTTCCTCAACACCCTGAAGTACACGTTCGCCGGTTTCGCGGTGGGCCTGTCGCTCGGCACCGTGCTCGCGCTCATGCGGCTGTCGGCCGTCGCGCTGTACCGGTGGGTCGCGGTGGTCTACATCGAGTTCTTCCGCGGCATCCCGGCGCTGCTGGTGGTCATCTCCTTCGGGTACGCGGTGCCGATCGCGTTCGGCGCGAACATCGGCTCGGTCACGACCAAGGCGGCGCTCGCGCTCGGCCTGGTCTCCGCGGCGTACATCGCGGAGACCCTGCGCGCGGGCCTGCAGGCCGTGCCGCGCGGCCAGGTCGAGGCGGCGCGATCGCTGGGCATGTCCCACGGCCGCACGCTGCGCACCGTCGTCGTCCCGCAGGCGTTCCGCATCGTGCTGCCGCCGATGACCAACGAGTTCATCCTGCTGACCAAGGACACCTCGCTGGTGTTCCTGCTCGGCCTCACGATGAGCCAGTACGACCTCACGAAGATCGGCCGCGACGCGCTGAACAGCGCCACCGGCGGCCTGACGCCGCTGTTCCTCATCGGCGCCTGCTACCTGCTCATCACCCTCCCGCTCGGCCAGCTGGCCCGGTACCTGGAGAAGCGCACCGGCGCGAGGAGCCGCTCATGACCACGCCCCCCTCCCCCGGCGTCCCGGGCGTCGCCCCCGTCGTCCGCGTCTCCGGCCTGCGCAAGTCGTTCGGCGAGCGCGAGGTCCTGCGCGGCATCGACCTCGACGTGCACGCCGGCGAGGTCGTCTGCGTGATCGGCCCGTCCGGGTCCGGCAAGTCGACCCTGCTGCGCTGCGTGAACCTGCTGGAGCAGCCGACGGCCGGCCGGATCGACGTCCTGGGCGTCGACGTGACGGACCCGGACGTCGACATCGACCGGGTGCGCACCCACGTCGGCATGGTGTTCCAGCAGTTCAACCTGTTCAGCCACCGCACCGTGCTGGACAACTGCACGGTGGCCCAGCGCCAGGTGCTGCGCCGCTCCCGTGAGGAGGCGGAGCAGGTCGCCCGCGCGAACCTCGAGCGGGTCGGCCTCGGCGACCGCGGCGACGCCCTGCCGGCCCAGCTCTCGGGCGGCCAGCAGCAGCGCGTCGCCATCGCCCGCGCGCTGTCGATGGACCCGCAGCTCATGCTGTTCGACGAGCCGACGTCCGCGCTGGACCCCGAGCTCGTCGGCGACGTCCTCGGCGTGATGCGGGACCTGGCCGACGGCGGCATGACGATGATCGTCGTGACGCACGAGATGGCGTTCGCCCGCGAGGTCGGCGACCGCGTCGTCTTCATGGACGAGGGCCAGATCGTCGAGCAGGGCCCCGCGGACGCCGTCATCGGCGCGCCGCGCGAGACCCGCACCCAGGCGTTCCTGCAGCGGGTGCTCGACCCGACGCACACCGGCGCCGCCTGAGCCGTCGCGCGCGGGGGCGTGCGGCTGCGCGCGGTCCCGGACGGGGCCGCCACCTGCCGTTAGAGTGGCGGACGGCTCCGCCGGTGCAGACGACGCCCGGCGCGCGCCCGTGGCCCACCGCCCGTCGACCAGGAGCACCCATGCGCGAGTTCAGCGCCGACACGCCCGTCCCGCACGACCCGACGCTCAACGTCCCCGGGCTGCTCCTGCAGCGCCTCGCGGCGAACCCGTCGAGCGTGCTGATCGAGCGGTCGACCGGCCTCGGCGGGTCGTGGCAGCCGGTGACCGTCGGCGAGTTCGTCCGGGAGGTCACCGCGCTGGCGAAGGGCCTCGTGGCGCAGGGCGTGCAGCCCGGCGACCGCGTGGCGATCATGTCCCGCACCCGGTACGAGTGGACGCTGACCGACTTCGCCGTGTGGTTCGCCGGCGGCGTCGGGGTGCCGGTGTACGAGACCTCGTCCGCCGAGCAGGTCGAGTGGATCCTGTCGAACTCCGGCGCCTCGCTCGTCGTGGTTGAGACCGCCGCGCACGCCGCCGTCGTCGCGCACGTGCGCGCGGCGGTCCCCGCCCTGCGCGAGGTCGTCGTCATCGACGAGGGCGGCCTGGCGGGGCTGGTCGCCGCCGGTGCCGGCGTCGACGAGGCCGAGATCGAGCGCCGCCGGTCCCTCGCGACCGCCGGGGACCTCGCGACGATCATCTACACGTCCGGCACGACCGGCCGGCCCAAGGGCGTCGAGCTGAGCCACGGCAACTTCGTGGACAACGCCCGCAACGGCGTCGCCTCGCTCGCCGAGGTGTGCGCCACGCCCGGGTCCCGGACGCTGCTGTTCATGCCGCTCGCGCACGTGTTCGCGCGGTTCATCCAGATGGTCGCGATCGCCGCCGGCTCCCCCATCGGGCACACCCCCGACACCCGGAACCTGCTCGCCGACCTGGCGTCGTTCAAGCCGACGTACATCCTCGCGGTGCCCCGCGTGTTCGAGAAGGTCTACAACTCCGCCGAGCAGAAGGCCGGCCACGGCGCGAAGCTCAAGCTGTTCCGCTGGGCCGCGAAGGTCTCCATCACGTACTCGCGCGCCCTGGAGACCCCCGAGGGCCCGTCGGCGCAGCTCCGGGCCGCGCACGCCCTCGCGACTGCGCTCGTGCTGCGCAAGCTCCGCGACGCGATGGGCGGCAGCCTGCGGTACGCGGTGTCGGGCGGCGCCCCGCTCGGCGAGCGGCTCGGGCACTACTTCCGCGGACTCGGCCTCGTCGTCCTGGAGGGCTACGGCCTGACGGAGACCACCGCGCCGGCCAGCGTGAACCGCCCCGGGCTGATCAAGATCGGCACCGTCGGCCCCGCCTACCCCGGCGGGACGCTGCGGGTCGACGACGACGGCAACGTCTTCGTCACGGGCCCGCACGTGTTCCGCGGGTACCACGACAACCCCGGGGCGACCGCCGAGGTGCTGGACGCCGACGGCTGGTTCGCGACCGGCGACATCGGCACCCTGGACGACGACGGCTACCTGCGGCTGACCGGCCGCGCGAAGGAGCTCATCGTCACCGCCGGCGGCAAGAACGTGGCACCCGCCGTGCTCGAGGACCGGTTCCGCGGGCACCCGCTGGTCAGCCAGGTCGTCGTGGTCGGGGACGGCCGGCCGTTCATCGGCGCGCTCGTCACCCTCGACACGGACATGCTGCCCGGCTGGCTGTCGATGCACGGCCTGCCCCCGATGGACGTCCGCGCCGCCGGGAAGCACCCCGAGGTCCTGGCCGCGCTCGACCGGGCCGCGGCGCGCGCCAACGAGGCCGTCTCCCGCGCGGAGTCCATCCGCAAGGTGCGCGTCCTGGACGAGGACTTCACCGAGGCCAACGGCTACCTGACCCCCTCCCTGAAGGTGAAGCGCGCGCTGGTGCTCAAGGACTTCGCCGCGGACGTCGAGGAGCTCTACGTCGACACCCGCGGCGCCGCCCACGCCTGACGGGCCCCTGACCTCGCGGTGTGCGGCGTCCCGGCCGGGGTGCGCTACAGTCGCTCGTCGTGAGGTAAGGCTTGCCTCACGCCCTGCGGCGGGTGGCCGCGTCCGGCGGAGGAACCTGTGGTCGCGAACGTCCTGATCGGCCTGCGTGAGGGCCTCGAGGCCTCGCTGGTCGTCGGCATCCTGCTCGCCTACCTGGTCCGCTCCGGCCGCCGGGACCTCGTGCCCGCGCTGTGGGCCGGCGTCGCCACGGCGATCGGCATCGCGCTGGTCACGGGCGCCGTCCTCACGTTCGGCCCCAAGGGCCTGACGTTCGAGGCGCAGGAGGCCATCGGCGGCACGCTGTCGCTGGTCGCCGCCGGGCTGCTCACCTGGATGATCCTGTGGATGGCCCGGACGGCCCGGCACATGAAGGCCGACCTGGAGGGCCGCCTGGACGCCGCGTTCGTCGCCGGGCCGCGCGCCGTGTTCGTCGTCGCGCTGCTCGCGGTCGGCCGCGAGGGCCTGGAGACCGCGCTGTTCCTGTGGGCCGGCGCGCAGACCTCCACCTCGGTCATGGGGCCGCTCGTGGGCGCGCTCATCGGGATCGCCGTCGCGGTGGTGCTGGGCTGGGCCGTGTACCGCGGCGCGGTGCGGCTGAACCTGCGCCGGTTCTTCGCGTGGACCGGGGCCCTGCTCGTCGTGGTGGCCGCCGGCGTCGTCGCGTACGGCGTCCACGACCTGCAGGAGGCCGGCATCCTGCCCGGGCTCGGTGCGGTCGCCTACGACATCTCCGGCGTCATCGCGCCGTCCGGCTGGCTCGGCACGCTGCTCGCCGGCCTCGTCACCTTCACACCGGCCCCGACGTGGCTGCAGGTCGTGTCGTGGTCCGTCTACCTCGTCGCCGTCGGCGTGCTCTACGTCCGCCAGGTGTGGGGCCCCGGGTCCCGCCCGGCCGCACGCCCCAGCGCGGCCCGCGCGCCCGCCCAGGCCTGACGACGCGCGCCGCCTCCCCCGGCGCCGCTGTCCCGGACCCCGCCCCGGACCTGGACCCACCAGCCCCTGCACCGCCAGCCCCGCCGCTCGCCCGGCGCCCCGGTCGCCCCGCGACCCCCGACCCCGGAGAGAACCCATGACCCGCACCCGCCGTGCCCTGCCCCTCGCCGCGCTGGCGGCCCTGACGCTGCCGCTGGCCGCGTGCGTCGACAACGACGCGCCCGCCGCCGCGGACGCCATCACCGTCGACTCCTCGGCGAGCGCCTGCGACGTCTCGGCGTCCGAGGCGCCGTCCGGGAACGTCACCTTCACCGTCACGAACAGCGGCGACGACGTGACCGAGTTCTACCTGCTGGCCGACGACCGGCTCCGCGTGGTGTCCGAGGTGGAGAACATCGGCCCCGGCCTGACCCGCGACCTCGTCGTGCAGGTCGCGCCTGGCGACTACTACACGGCCTGCAAGCCCGGGATGGTCGGCGACGGGCTCGTCTCCGCGTTCACGGTCACGGACTCGGGCGCCGAGGTCGGGCCCACGGGCGCCGTCGCGGACCAGCTCGCCGACGCCGAGGCGGACTACGTCGCGTACGTGAAGGACCAGGTCGGCTCGCTCGTCACCGGCACCCAGGAGTTCGCCGACGCGTACGCCGCGGGCGACGACGACACCGCGCGCTCGCTGTACGCCGCGGTGCGCGTGCACTGGGAGCGGGTCGAGCCGGTCGCGGAGTCGTTCGGCGACCTGGACCCGCTGCTCGACGCCCGCGAGGCCGACCTCGCCGAGGGCGACGAGTGGAGCGGCTGGCACTACGTCGAGAAGGACCTCTGGCAGCCGGCCCCCGACGCGAACGGCGGCGAGACCTACGTCCCCCTGACGCCCGAGCAGCGCCGGGCCGCCGCCGACCGCCTCGTCGAGCTGACCGCGGAGCTCGAGTCACGCGTGACCGCCGACGACTTCACCTTCGAGGCGTTCCAGATCTCCAACGGCGCCAAGGAGCTGCTGGACGAGGTCGCCACGGGCAAGGTCACCGGCGAGGAGGAGATCTGGTCGCACACCGACCTGTGGGACTTCCGCGCGAACGTCGACGGCGCCGAGGTCGCGCTCGGCGTGCTGCGCGACGTCGCGCAGGAGCAGGACCCGGACCTGGTCGCGGACCTCGACGAGCGGTTCGCCGACCTGGACGCCCTGCTCGCCCAGCACGGCTCCGTCGACACCGGCTTCGTCGCCTACACCGACCTGACCGCCGACCAGGTCGCCGAGCTCGCCGCCGCGGTGGACGCCGTGAGCGAGCCGCTGTCCCGGCTCACCGCGACGGTGACCGATGCCGCCTGAGGACGAGTCCGCCACCGCCCCGGAGCCGCGCGGCCGCGGCATCAGCCGCCGCGCGCTGCTCCGGGGCGGCGGTGCCGTCGCCGGCGTGGCGGCCGCCGCGGGCGCCGGGGCGTTCGCCGGGCGGGCCACCGCGCCCGACGCCGCGGCGGCCGCCGAGGCCCGCACGTACCCGTTCACGGGCGCGCACCAGGCCGGGGTCGTCACCCCGGCGCAGGACCGGCTGTACCTGGCCGCGTTCGACCTCACCACCACCGACCGCTCTGCGCTGGTCGACCTGCTGCGCACCTGGACGACGACGGCGGCGCGGCTGACCCGGGGCCTCGGCGCCGGGCCGGTCGGCTTCGACCGCGGCAGCTACGACGCGCCGCCGGACGACACGGGCGAGGCCGCGGACCTGCCGCCGGCCGGGCTGACGCTCACCTTCGGGTTCGGGCGGTCGCTGTTCGTCGGCGCCGACGGGGAGTCGGACCCGTTCGGGCTCGCCGGCCGGCTGCCCGGGGCCCTGGCGCCGCTGCCGCACTTCCCCGGGGACGACCTGGACCCCGCCCGCAGCGACGGCGACCTGGTGGTGCAGGCGTGCAGCGACGACGCCCAGGTGGCGTTCCACGCGGTGCGGAACCTGTCCCGGGCGGCGTTCGGCACAGCCCGGATCCGGTGGGCGCAGCTCGGCTACGGCCGGACGTCGTCGACCTCCACGGCCCAGGCCACCCCGCGCAACCTGTTCGGCTTCAAGGACGGCACCGCGAACATCATGGCCGAGGAGTCCGCCGCCCTCGAGCAGCACGTGTGGGTGCAGGACGCCGACGCCCGCGCCGACGCCGCGGCGGGCACGGACTCGTCGTGGATGGTCGGCGGGACCTACCTCACGGGGCGCCGCATCCGGATGACGATCGAGACCTGGGACCGCTCGTCGCTGCGCGAGCAGGAGCGCGTGATCGGGCGGACCAAGGGCGTCGGCGCGCCGCTGTCCGGCGGCGAGGAGCACACCGAGCCGGACTTCGACCGCACCGGGTCGGACGGGTCCCCCCTGATCGACACGGCCTCCCACGTGCGCCTCGCGCACCCGACCGCGCACGGCGGCGCCCGGATGCTGCGCCGCGGGTACACGTTCACCGACGGGAACGACGCCCTGGGGCGGCTCGACGCCGGGCTGTACTTCATCGCGTTCACCCGCGACCCGCGGGAGCAGTTCGTGCCCGTCCAGCAGGCGCTCGCCGCGCAGGACCTCATGTCCGAGTACGTCCAGCACACGGCGTCGGCCCAGTTCGCGGTCCCGCCCGGCGTCCCGCGGGTCGCGGACGACGGGACGCTCGTGGACGGGTTCATCGGCTCGACGCTGCTGGGCTGACCCGGGCCGACGCTCGTCCGGTTCACCCGTTCGCGCGGCCTTTCACCCCGAGTTCCCGGGACGCCGCGCACAGCCCGCTCATAGGTTCGGCGCGCGCGAGGCGAGCGGCCTCGCGCGTCGATCCGACCCTCGGAGCCACCGGTGTCCTACCCGCAGCAGCCCTCCCCCGTCCCGCCGCCCGCGCCCGAGGGCTACGGCGCCGTGCCGCAGCAGCCCGCCTACGGCTACGCGCCGCCCGTGCCCGGTCAGGCGCCCTGGGCCGCCGGCCAGGAGTCCGACAAGTCGTTCGTCGCGACCTGGCTCCTGTCGGCGTTCGTCGGCACGCTGGGCGTCGACCGCTTCTACCTCGGCAAGATCGGCACGGGCATCGCGAAGCTGCTGACGATCGGCGGCCTCGGCGTGTGGTCGCTCGTCGACCTGATCCTGGTCCTCACCGGCGCGCAGAAGGACAAGCAGGGCCGGCGGCTCGCGGGCTACGACCAGCACAAGAAGCTCGCCTGGATCGTCACCGGCGCCCTCGTGGTGCTCGGCATCATCGGCAACATCGTCAGCGGCGCCCTGTTCGCCGTGGGCACGTCGGCCGCGCTGGACGAGGCCGCCGACCAGGCCGTCGTGGACCTGCAGGAGTCCGTCGACGAGGCCGCTCCCGCCGACGAGGTCGTGGCCGACGAGCCGGCGGCGGACGCGCCGGCCACCGCCGCGCAGTGGGCGGACGCGGGCTTCGGCACCTTCGACGTCGTCTCGCAGTCCGGCACCGGCGACACCGTCATCACGCTGCCGGAGGGCGTGGTCTACGGCGCCGTGCACGCCACCCACCAGGGCCAGGCGAACTTCGTGCTCACGGTGCTCGACGTCGACAACGCCCCCACCGAGCTCCTGGTCAACACGATCGGCGCGTACGACGGCACGACCGGCCTCGGCATGACCGCCTACGCGGAGCCGAAGGCGATCCAGGTGCAGGCCGACGGCGCGTGGACGCTGACGATCTCGCCGATCGCCTCCGCCCCGGCGCTGCCGGCCGCGGGCCACGGGGACGGCCTGTTCCTGTACGAGGGGCCGGCGGCGAACCTCGCGCTGACCCACGCCGGCCAGATGAACTTCGTCGTCTACGAGATGACGGGCGACCTGTTCTCGGCCGGCCTGCTCGTGAACGAGATCGGCCCGTACACGGGCACCGTCCCGGTGAGCGCGGGCCCGACGGTCGTCGTCGTGACCGCCGACGGCGACTGGACGACCGCCGCGGCCTGAGGCCGCCTCGGGCGAACGCCGCAGGGGGCGCCCCCGCACGCACGTGCGGAGGCGCCCCCTGCGGCGCGTGCGGGGTCAGACCACGTCGTGCAGGCGCCCCTGGTCCGCGGACTGCGTCGGCAGGGCCTCGCTCGGCGTCGACCCGTCGTTCCAGCGCAGCAGGGCGCCGATGCCGTCGACCACCTCGACCTGCCCGTCCGGGGCGATGGTGAGGCCGGCGTCCTGGCCGAGCGCGGCGCGCAGCAGCGCCACGTCCGCCGGCATCTGGCGGGCGCCCTCGGTGACGCCGATCCCGGCGAGGTCGGCCTCGCTGCTCGCGATCTGCAGCGGCTCCGGGCCGACCCACAGCCGCCGGTCCGCGAGCGGCGACCCCGGCAGCGTCACGTCCTCGTGCAGCACGAGCTCGCGCACCTGCCCCCGCTGGAGCACCGTGACGACGTCGTCCACCGACGTGACGGCCGCGGCCCCCCGGCCCAGCTCCCCGCGGTACGCCTCCAGCACGCCCTCGCGACGGCGCTGCCGGAACGCCTCCAGCGCCTCGACGACCCGCTGGTGGAAGACCTCCTGGTTGACGCCGTCGGCGCGCGAGCCGCCCGGCACCTCGACGATCAGGTCCTTCGTGCGGGCGCCGACGGCGTGGCACAGCAGCGGCACCGCCCGCACGTCCCCCGTGACGAGCACGACCTCCGGCTTGCGCGCGATGACCTGCCGGTCCAGGTCCGCCGCGACGGTCTCCGCGTTCCGCTCCCAGGAGTCCTCCGCGCGCATCTGCACCCGCCGGCTCCGCCAGCCGTCGCCGGTCTCCTTGACCTTGCGGAGGACGTCGTGGTCGCCCTCGACCGTCTCCTTCTCGGCGTCCCGCAGGCCCGAGCCGTCCGACCACGTGAAGTCCGCGCCCTGCCGGTCGATCTCCACGAGCAGGAACCGCGTGGCCTGGTCCGACACGCGCACCGCCGGCATCAGGTTCGGCACGTCGCCGAGCTCGGCGGTGGACTGCGCGGGCGGCTCCTTCAGCACCCGGTCGACCACCACGCCCCCGGCGTCGGCGACCACGACCCGGCCGTGCGGGCCGGCCACGCCGGTCGGGCGCGTGACGCGCTGCTCGATCTCGTCGAGTACCCCCTGCTGCGCACCCGAGCGCTCCAGCTCCCGGCGCAACGACCGCCAGCGACCGGCCACCTCCTCGTCGCCGGACGCGTCCGCGCGGGTGGCGTCGAGGTGGACCGTGATGAAGGGGGCGGGACGTCCGAGCAGGGGCTTGAGCCAGTGCAGTTCCACGAGGCGACCTCCGAGGGGTGCGCTTGTCGGCCACGCCGGCGCACGCCCTCGGGCCACGCCGGCCGACCGGTCCTGACCCCTCCCACCCTCTGACAGCACGGCCTCCCGCGCCACCCCGGAGGGTGACGCGCGCCGGTTCAGCCGGCGGTGGCGCCGCTCTGCCCGTCGGGCCCCGCGGCGATGGCCTCGTGGTGCCGGATGACCTCCTCCACGATGAACGCGAGGAACTTCTCCGCGAACACCGGGTCCAGGTCCGCCTGGTGCGCCAGGTCCCGCAGGCGGGCGACCTGCTGCGCCTCACGCCCCGGGTCGGACGCCGGCAGGCCGAGGCGCGCCTTGAGCACCCCGACCTGCTGCGTCGCCTTGAACCGCTCCGCGAGCAGGTGGATCAGCGCCGCGTCGATGTTGTCGATGCTGCCGCGCAGGCGCGCGAGCTCCGGCGGGGGCGTCGGTGCGGCCGCCGTCGAGGGCGCGGGCGTCGAGGCGGGGTCGGGCGGTGTCGTCACGCCCCCGATCGTAGGGGCCGCGAGTGCCGCTCAGGCGCTCTTCTCGCGCGGCGTGCGCTTCGCCGGCGCCTGCCGCGGCACCAGGGTCGGGTTGACGTTCTCGAGCACGACGCCCCGGTTGACGACGACCTTCTCGACGTCGTCGCGGCTCGGCACCTCGAACATCACCTGCTGGAGGACCTCCTCCATGATGGCCCGCAGGCCGCGGGCACCGGTGCCGCGCAGCAGCGCCTGGTCCGCGATGGCCTCGACCGCGTCGTCCGTGAACTCCAGCTCGACGCCGTCGATCTCGAACATGCGCTGGTACTGCTTGACCAGGGCGTTGCGGGGCTCGGTGAGGATCCGCACGAGCGCCGACTGGTCCAGCGGGGACACGGTCGTGATGACCGGCACGCGGCCGATGAACTCCGGGATGAGCCCGAACTTCAGCAGGTCCTCCGGCATGACGTCGCCGTACACGTCGCGGTCGTCCGCGGTGTGCAGCGGGGCGCCGAAGCCGATGCCCCGGCGGCCGGCGCGCGAGGTGATGATCTCGTCCAGGCCCGCGAACGCGCCCGCGACGATGAACAGCACGTTCGTCGTGTCGATCTGGATGAACTCCTGGTGCGGGTGCTTGCGCCCGCCCTGCGGCGGCACCGACGCCGTGGTGCCCTCGAGGATCTTCAGCAGCGCCTGCTGCACGCCCTCGCCGGACACGTCGCGCGTGATCGACGGGTTCTCGCTCTTGCGGGCGATCTTGTCGATCTCGTCGATGTAGATGATCCCGGTCTCGGCCTTCTTCACGTCGAAGTCGGCGGCCTGGATGAGCTTGAGCAGGATGTTCTCGACGTCCTCGCCCACGTAGCCGGCCTCGGTGAGGGCCGTGGCGTCCGCGATGGCGAACGGGACGTTGAGCATCTTCGCCAGCGTCTGCGCGAGGTACGTCTTGCCGCAGCCCGTGGGGCCGATCAGCAGGATGTTGGACTTCGCGATCTCGACGGCGTCCTCGGACCGGTCGGCGCCGACCGTCGGGGTCGCCTCACCCGCCTGGATGCGCTTGTAGTGGTTGTAGACCGCCACGGCGAGCGACCGCTTCGCGGGCTCCTGCCCGACGATGTACTGCTCGAGGAACGCGAAGATCTCCTTCGGCTTGGGCAGCTCCACCATGCCGATCTCGGTGGCCTCCGCGCGCTCCTCCTCCATGATCTCGTTGCACAGCTCGATGCACTCGTCGCAGATGTAGACCCCTGGCCCCGCGATGAGCTTCTTGACCTGCTTCTGCGACTTGCCGCAGAACGAGCACTTGAGAAGGTCCGCGCCGTCCCCGATGCGAGCCACGTGCGTCCCCTTCCCTCGGTGCGACCGTCGGCGGTCGCGTCGTCGCTGAGTCCTCAGCTCGGGCGGTCCGGCCGGAGCCGGCCGCCCATCGGTCCATTGCACACCACGCCGGGCGCGGTGTCGCCCCTCCACGCCCCGGAGCCGGGCGTGTCGTCCGGACGGGCCGTTCCCCGGGCCCGCTGCACGGCGGCAGCGGGCCCCGGGACGGGTGTCAGGCCGACGGCTCGACGGTCGTGGCGACGACACCCTTGCGGCTGGCGAGCACCTGGTCCACCAGACCGTACTCGTGCGCCTGCGCCGCGGTGAGGATCTTGTCGCGCTCGATGTCCTGCCGCACCCTGTCGATCGGCTGGCCGGTGTGGTGCGCGAGGGTTTCCTCGAGCCACTCACGCATCCGGATCAGCTCGTTCGCGTGGATCTCGATGTCGGACGCCTGCGCGTAGCCGCCGCCCTCCATCGCGGGCTGGTGGATCAGCACGCGGGCGTTCGGCAGCGCCAGGCGCTTGCCCGGGGTGCCGGCGGCCAGCAGGACCGCCGCGGCCGAGGCCGCCTGGCCCAGGCACACCGTCTGGATCTGCGGCTTGATGTACTGCATCGTGTCGTAGATCGCGGTCAGCGCGGTGAACGAGCCACCGGGCGAGTTGATGTACAGCGTGATGACGCCGTCGGGGTCGGTCGACTCCAGGACCAGCAGCTGGGCCATGATGTCGTCCGCGGAGGCGTCGTCCACCTGCACGCCGAGGAAGATGATGCGGTCCTCGAACAGCTTGGTGTACGGGTCCTGCCGCTTGAAGCCGTAGGCCGTGCGCTCCTCGAACTGGGGCAGCACGTACCGGGCGCTCGGCGCCGGGGTTGCTGCGCCCCAGCCGCCGGCGAGGCGCCCGGCCCGGGCGATGAACTGCGACTCGGTGCTCACTGAGCTCTCCTTCAGGTCTCGGGTGTCGTGGGGCGGACGGCGCGGCTCAGCCGGCCTGCATGCCGCCGTCGCCGGTCACGGCACCGGCGTGGGTCACGACCTTGTCGACGAACCCGTACTCCAGCGCCTCGGGGGCGGTGAACCAGCGGTCGCGGTCCGAGTCGGCGGTGATCTGCTCCACCGACTTGCCGGTCTGCTCGGCGATCAGGCCCGCCAGCACGGTCTTCATGTGCAGGATGAGCTGGGCGTTGATCCGCACGTCGGTGGCGGTGCCGCCGATGCCGCCGGACGGCTGGTGCATCATCACGCGGGCGTGCGGGGTCGCGTAGCGCTTGCCCTTGGCGCCCGAGGAGAGCAGGAACTGCCCCATCGACGCCGCCATGCCCATCGCCACGGTGGCGACGTCCGGCTGGATGAACTGCATCGTGTCGTAGATCGCCATGCCCGCGGTGATGGAGCCGCCGGGCGAGTTGATGTACAGGAAGATGTCCTTGTCCGGGTCCTCGGCGGCCAGCAGCATCATCTGCGCGCAGATGGCGTTGGCGTTCTCGTCCCGGACCTCCGACCCCAGCCAGATGATGCGCTCCCGCAGGAGCCGGTTGTAGATGCTGTCGTTGAGGCCGAGTCCGCCGGACTCTGCCCGGGCGATGGCCGGCGTCTGGTCGTTCACGAAGGCTCCCTCGTCAGGCTTGTGCTCTGCCCGCGCCGGTGACCCCGGGGCGGGCCGTGCTGTTGCAGCGACCCTAACGCCCGGCCCACCTGCGGTTCGTCCCGCCCCGCGCCCGTTTCGCTGTCGGCGCACGGGGGCGGGCGCCGCGCGGCGCCGCCGGGATGCACGGGGGCCCCGCACCGGCGCGCGGTGCGGGGCCCTCGTCGAGCGGGTCAGGCCTTGGCGTCGTCCTCGGTCGCCTCGGGGGCCTCGGCGGCCTCCGTGGGCTCCTCGGCGTCGGCACCGTCGGCCGCGGCCGTCTGCACGGCGTCCTCGAGGGCCGACTGCGCGGCGTCCTCCTCGTCGGTGCCGATGAACTCGGACAGGTCCACCGGGGCACCGGCACCGTCGACGACGGCCACGCGGCGCAGCGCGACGGCCAGCGCCTTCGAGCGCGCGACCTCCGCCACCATGGCCGGGATCTGGCCCTGCTGGTCGATGGTCTGGATGAAGGTGTTCGGGTCCATGCCGTACTGGCGCGACGCGCTCACCAGGTAGTCGACGAGCTCGCCCTGGTTGACCTTGACCTCGAGGTTCTCGGCCAGGGTGTCCAGGAGGATCTGGTTGCGCAGCGCGGTGGTGGCCTGCTCGGCGACCTCGGCGCGGTGCACGTCGTCCTCCAGGCGGCCCTCGGACTCGAGGTGGCGGTGCACCTCGGCCTCGACGGCGCCCTGCGGGACCGGGATCTCGACCTGCTCGAGCAGCTGCTCCAGCAGGACGTCGCGGGCCTGGACGGCCTGGTTCTGCGCCTTGATCTTCGACGCCTGCTCGCGCAGGTCCGCCATCAGCTCGTCGATCGTGTCGAACTCCGAGGCCATCTGGGCGAAGTCGTCGTCGGCCTCGGGCAGCTCGCGCTCCTTGACGGAGCTCGCGGTCACCGTGACCTGCGCGACCTCGCCGGCGTGGTCGCCGCCGACCAGGGTCGTCTCGAAGGTCGTGGTCTCGCCGGCCGACAGGCCGGTCAGCGCCTCGTCCAGGCCCTCGAGCATGTTGCCCGAGCCGATCTGGTAGGAGACGCCGGAGACGGTGTCGACCTCCTCGTCGGCGATCTTCGCGACCAGGTCGATCACGGCGAAGTCCTTCTCGGCCGCCGGGCGGTCGACGCCGACCAGGGTGCCGAAGCGCTCGCGCAGCGCGTCCAGGCGGCCCTGCACGTCCTCGTCCGTGACCTCGGGGCCCTCGACCGTGACGGACAGGCCGTCCAGCGCGGGGACCTCGATCTCGGGGCGGACCTCGACCTCGGCCGTGAAGACCAGGTCGCCGTCCGTGTCGCCCGCCACCAGGCCGGGGACCTTGGTGACGTCGACCTCGGGCTGGCCGAGCGGGCGCAGCTTGTTCTCGCGGACGGCCTCGGCGTAGAAGCCGGACAGGCCCTCGTTGACGGCGTGCTCCATCACCGCGGGGCGGCCGACGCGCTGGTCGATGATCCGCGGCGGGACCTTGCCCTTGCGGAAGCCGGGGATCGTCACCTGCTCCGCGATGTGCGCGTAGGCGTGATCGATGCTCGGCTTGAGCTCGTCGTACGGAACCTCGACGGTCAGCCTGACCTTGGTGGGCTCCAGGGTCTCGACGGCGCTCTTCACTTCAGTGGTCTCCAACTGCTCGGACGGTCTGCGCCGGGGGTCCGGCGTGGGGAGCTCGGGCGCACCGGCGAGGCGGATCCTCGCTCCCCCGTGGGCGGCACGCTTCGGCGCGTGCGGGCATGACTGGACGCGCGCACCGGCCGGACGATCGTACGCCACGGGCGCACGCCGCCGCGAAACCGGACGGCCGGCGCGGGTCGCCCACCCCGGCCGAGGTCGTCAGTCGTGCACGAGGTCGTCAGGTCTGCGGGACGACCTCGTGACGGTGTGACGACCTCGGCGGACGGCGGCGCCGGGCGCGCTCCCGTCAGCGGCGGCGGCGCCAGGCGCACCACGCGCCGGTCGACCACAGCGACCACGCCACGAGGAGCGCCTGGAACGGCAGCCGGGCCAGCCGCTTGGCGTCCGAGTCCAGCCCGAAGGCGTCGGTGCGCGTGACGTACTGCGAGACGTTGCCGGGGAAGATCGCGACGAAGAACGCCGCGGCGAGCCAGCCGACCGCCGTCCGGTACCGCCGCGGGGCGGCCGCGAGGGCCGTGCCCAGCGCGATCTCGACGACGCCCGAGCCGAGCACCACCGCGTCCTCGTCCACCGGCACCCACCCCGGCACCTGCGCCTGGAACTCCTCGCGCGCGAAGGTCAGGTGGCTGGTGCCCGCGAACACCAGCACGGCGCCGAGTGCGATCCGGCCGGCCGTCCGCTGGGGGCTGCGTACCGGCCGCCCCTCGGGCCCCTCGGGGGTGCCGGGCTCTGCGCGTGCCATGGCGGGCTCCTCAGGTAGACGATCTCGTCTACCCATCACACCACACCGGCGCGCCGCTCACACCCGCGCGCGCACCAGCCCGTCGAGCCGCTCGACCGACTCGCCCCAGCCCGACGGCCGGTCGTGCGCCACCCAGGACCTCTCGGCGACGAGGTGCAGCACCTCGTGCACGCCCAGGCGCGCCTGCTCGTCCGGCCCCAGGGCCCCGTACCCCGCGACGAGCACCTCCGCGTCCCCCGGGACGTGCTGGCGCACGTGCGACAGCGTCAGCGCGAGGTCCGCCATCGGGTCGTCCCACCCCGCCCGCTCCAGGTCGACGACGCCGGACAGCCGCGCGGCGTCGTCGTCGGACACGAGCACGTTCCCGTCGACCAGGTCGCCGTGGCACAGCACCGGCGCCTCGCACGCCCGGAACGCGTGGCGGTGGTCGTGCACCAGCACCCGGACCCGGTCCCCGAGGTCCGCCGCGCCACCGACCCGGCGGTGCTCGGCCAGCAGCTCGCCGGTGCGGGCCTGCACCCGGTCCCAGGCGGTCGGCCACCCCGGGCCCTCGCCGGTCAGGTCCCCGAACCAGGGACCCGGGACGCCGTGCACCCGCCGCAGCGCCCGCCCGACCTCGGCGGTGAGGTCGGAGGTCGTCGTCGCGTCCAGCCGGGCCCGGCGATCGGCCCACCGGACGCCGTCGAGTCGGGTCATGAGCAGGTACCCGCCGCCGCCCGGTGCGCTGCCGTGCGCGACGACCGCCGGGACGGGGACCTCGGGGACGCCGGCGAGCAGCCCCAGCGCCGCGACCTCTGCCGGCAGCCGGTCCGCGACGGCCGGCGGGAGCAGCTTGAGCACGTAGCGGTCGCCGGCCGGGCCGGACGCACCGACCACGTGGCCGACCGCGCCCTGCACGGACGGCGCCCAGGTGTCGGGGGCCAGGCCGGGCACCAGGTCGGCGAGCAGACGGAGGACGGGGCGGAGCTCGGCGGCGTCGACGGGCATGCGCGCGGTCCTCGGACGGGAGAAGCGGAGTCGGGATGGACGGATTCGAACCGACGACCTTCCGCTCCCAAAGCGGACGCGCTACCAACCTGCGCCACATCCCGTTGCGGGGGCGAGTCTAGTGCGCGGGGTCCGGTGCAGGACCCGGTACCCTGGTCCGGCGGCTCGTCCTGGCGGGCCTGCGCGGATGTAGCTCAATGGTAGAGCCCCAGTCTTCCAAACTGGCTACGCGGGTTCGATTCCCGTCATCCGCTCCCCCGCTCGGCCGAGCCACGCGAGCATCCCGTGCGCCGCGGCGACACCCGTGCTGAAGGACGCCTGCAGCAGGTACCCGCCGGTCGGCGCCTCCCAGTCGAGCATCTCCCCCGCGACGAACGTTCCGGGCAGCGCCCGCAGCATCAGCGCGTCGTCGACCTCGGACCAGCGGATGCCGCCCGCGCTGGAGATCGCCTTGTCGATGGGCATCGTCGCGGTGACCACCACGGGCACCGCCTTCACCAGCGCCGCCACGGCGGCGGGGTCGTCGGGCACCGCGTTGCCGGTCGCCTCGCGCAGCAGGGCGATCGCGACTCGGTCCAGGCCGATCGACCGCTGCAGCCAGCTCGACCGGGAGTCCCGGGGCCGGCGACGCGCCAGCCGCTCGGCCAGCCGGGCGGCGCTCAGGTCGGGGCGCAGGTCCACCTCCAGGACGCACCGGCCGTCGGCGTCGAGCGCGGCGCGGACCGCGGCACCGCTCGCGTAGACCGGGCCGCCCTCGATGCCGGTCCGGGTCACCATCGCGTCCCCGCGGACCGGCGCCGCGCCCTGCCCGCGGACGGTCAGGGCGACGCTCTTGAGCGGCACGCCCTGGAACCGGTCGGCGAACCCGGGGGTCCAGCCGACGCGCATCCCGACGTTGGCGGCCCGCAGCGGCGCGACCGCCACCCCGCGGCCGGCGAACGCGTCGATCCAGCTGCCGTCGGCACCGAGCCGCGGCCACGACGCGCCGCCGAGCGCGAACAGCACGGCGTCGTGCCGCGCCTCCCGCTCGGTGCCGTCGGTGGGGCCACCGACGGCCGTCAGCCGCAGGCCCGCGCCGTCGGCGGTCCAGCCGGTCCAGCGCTGCCGCTTCTCGAGGCGCACCCCGAGCTCGTCGAGCCGGGTCAGCCAGGCGCGGACCAGCGGCGTCGCCCGGAACGACTGCGGGAAGACGCGTCCGCTCGACCCGACGAACGTCGGCTCCCCCAGGTCCGCGCACCACGCGCGCAGGTCCGCGGGGGTGAACGCGTCGATCATCGGGGCCAGGCGGTCGGCCGAGGCGCCGTAGCGGGCGAGCATCCGCTCCCGGTCCTCGGAGTGCGTGATGTTGAGGCCGCCGTGCCCGGCGAGCAGCAGCTTGCGGCTGACCGACGGCATCCGGTCGTAGACCGTGACGGCCACGCCCGACCGGGCCAGCACCTCCGCGGCGACCAGCCCCGCAGGACCGCCGCCGACCACTCCCGCCGTCCGCACCGGCCGACGGTAGCCCACGCGGCCCCCTCGCCGTGCCTAGGCTGCGCGCATGGCCACCGTCCTCCTCGTCCGCCACGGCCGCACCACCGCGAACGCCGACGGCGTCCTGGCGGGGCGCACCCCCGGGGTCCTGCTCGACGCGACCGGGCGCGATCAGGCGGCGCGGACCGCCCAGCGGCTCGCCGTCGTCCCGCTGGTCGCCGTGGTCAGCAGCCCGCTCGAGCGCTGCCGCGAGACCGCGCAGGCGATCGTCGAGCGGCAGGACGCCGCCCCGCGGACCCCGGTGGACGACCGGCTCACCGAGTGCGACTACGGCGCGTGGCAGGGCCGGACGCTGCGTGACCTGGCCGCCGAGCCGCTGTGGGCGACGGTGCAGACGCAGCCGAGCGCGGCGGTCTTCCCGGGCGGCGAGTCGCTCGCCGCGATGCAGGCCCGCGCCGTGGCGGCCGTCCGGGAGCTCGACGCCGCGGTCGAGGCCGAGCACGGGCCGGGGGCGGTGTGGGCCGCGGTCACCCACGGGGACATCGTCAAGGCCGTGCTCGCGGACGCCCTCGGGATGCACCTGGACCTGTTCCAGCGACTCAGCGCGGGCCCGGCCTCGGTGTCGGTCGTGCGGTACGGGCCCGCCCGGCCGGACGTCGTCGCCACGAACACGGACGCCGGGGACCTGTCGTGGCTGCGCGCCGCGGCCCCCGCGGGGGACGCGCCCGTCGGCGGCGGGGCCGGGCACGAGGGGTCTCGCGCCGCTGTCGGCGACCGCTCCTAGCATGGGGGCATGGCGACTCTCCTCCACGAGCACGACTGGCCCGACCGCGTCGTCATCGGCACCGTCGGGCGCCCCGGCGCCCGCACCTTCTACCTGCAGGCCCGCACGGGGCGCCGGCTGACCTCCATCGCGATGGAGAAGGAGTGGGCCGCGTCCCTCGCGGAGAAGATCGACGAGGTGCTCGACGACCTGATGTCGGAGGACGGGAACCGGTTCAGCGTGCCCGCCACCGCGCTCCCCGAGCTGGTCGACGACGGCCCGGTCGAGCAGCCCGTCGAGGAGGACTTCCGGCTCGGGCAGATGCGCCTGCACTTCGACCGGTCCACCGCGCAGGTCGTCGTGGAGGCGTACCCCCTCCTGGTGGTCGAGTCCGAGGAGGAGGCCGCCCGGCTCGTGGAGGAGGACCCGGAGCCCGAGGAGGCCCTGGTGCTGCGCATGCCGGTCGGGACCGCGCGGGCGTTCGCCGAGCGCGCGCGCCGGGTGGTCCGGGCGGGCCGGCCGACGTGCCCGCGCTGCGGCGAGCCGATGGACCCGGACGGCCACGACTGCGCGGCGCCCGAGACCTGGTGACCACCCCGGACCCGGCGGGGGACCCCGACGGCGACGCCCTCGACGGCCCGCTCGAGGTCGTCGGCCGCATCACCGTCGCGTCCAACGCGACGTTCCTCGCCCGGATCGGCGACGTCCAGGTCGTCTACAAGCCCGTCGGGGGCGAGAAGCCGCTGTGGGACTTCCCGGACGGCACGCTCGCGCACCGCGAGGCGGCGGCGTACCTGGTGTCGGAGGCCGGCGACTGGGGCGTGGTCCCGCACACCTGGCTCCGGGACGGCCCGCTCGGCCCGGGCATGGTGCAGCTCTGGCAGGAGCCGGACCCGGACCAGGACCCCGTCGACGTCGTGCCCACCGCGGACGTGCCGGCGGAGGGCTGGCGCGCCGTGCTCGAGGGCGGTGACGAGGACGGCGACCCCGTGACGCTCGTGCACGAGGACTCCGCGGCGCTGCGCCGGATGGCCCTGTTCGACGTGGTCGTCAACAACGCCGACCGCAAGGGCGGCCACGTGCTGCCGCTGCCGGACGGGCGGCGCCTCGGCGTGGACCACGGGGTGACGTTCCACGTCGAGCCGAGGCTCCGCACCGTGCTGTGGGGCTGGGTCGGCGAGGAGCTGCACGACGACGAGCGCGCCGTGGTCGCGCGGGTGCGCGGCGCGCTCGACGCGGGCCTCGGGGAGCGGCTGCGGCCCCTGCTGGCGGAGCCGGAGCTCGCGGCCCTGCGCGCCCGGTGCGAGCGGCTCCTCACCGAGGCGCGGTTCCCCGGCCCCGAGGGCGAGATGCCGGCCGTGCCCTGGCCGCTGTTCTGACGGGCACCCCCGGACGACCCGCGCCGGTCACCCGGCGCCCGCGTCAGGCGCCCGTCCGGGACAGGGTGACGTCCAGCCACCCGACGACCTCGTCCAGGTACCGGGTCCGCGCCGGCAGCGGGGACAGCGCCAGGTCGTGCGCTCCCCCGCCGATCTCCTCGTACGTCACGTCGGGACCCAGCCGGGGCGCGAGGCGCCGCATGTCGGCGACCTCCAGCACGGAGTCGGTGGTGAGCAGGCCGTCGTGCCAGCGGTCGTCGGGGCCGCTCGCGTCGGACGCCAGCACGAGCACCGGCACGTCGATGTCCAGGCCCCGCGCGACCTCGGTGTGGCCGCGGCGCACGGCCCGCACGAAGCCGGCGCGCACGGGGAAGCCCTCGTGCGGCTTCCAGGCGAGGTCGTAGGTCCACTCGCCGCCGCCGTCGGCGTGCAGGGCGCGGCCGTAGTGCTCCCCGATGCGGGAGACGATCACCCCCGGCGCCACCCGGCCGACCACGTGGTGCAGCAGGGGGGCGAGGACCCGGCGCTCCGGCCACGACCCCCGCACGGCGAGCCACGGGCTGTTGAGCACCACCGCGTCCACGCGACCGCGGCCCCGCCGATGGTGCGCCCAGAGCGCCGCGACCAGCCCGCCGGTCGAGTGGCCGAGCAGGACGACGCGGTCGTGCTCGGCGCGGACCAGGCGGACGGCCGCGTCGATCTCCTCCGCGTAGACCGCGAGCTCGCGCGTGTCGTTGGGCTCCCGCCCGGGGCGGATCGAGCGGCCGTAGTCGCGGAGGTCGAGGGCGTACAGGTCGTAGCCGCGCTCGGCGAGGGCGTCCCCGACGTGGGTCTGGAAGAAGTAGTCGACGAACCCGTGCACGTAGAGCACGGCGGGACGGGTGCGGTCCGCGCCGGCGTCCCGCCGGTGGACGAGCGTGGCGACGGGGTCGCCCTGGGCGTCCGGCACGAGGTGCAGGGTGCGCTGCACCCAGTCGCCGCCGAGCACGTCGGGAACCGCGTCGTCCACCCTCATGACCGGCATCGTCCCACCGCCGGGCATCTTTGTGGGGCTCGGAGCGTTGGGGCTACTGTCAGGCCTGTCGGCCCTGACGCCGACCTGACGGGGAAGGGAGCCGGGCATGCGCGTCATCGCGCCGAGCACCGCGGGCTCCTCGCCGCGCCCGCGGAGCACCGCTCGCGCCGCCGCACCCGTCGCGCTCGTGCCCGCGAGCACCTGTCGCTGTCGCTAGAGCGGTGGCCGCTCCGCCGCGCGCCGGCGGAGGCCCGACCCGGGGCACCCGCTGCCGGGCCATCGCTCGCCCTCGACCCGCGGCCGGACCCCTCCGCGCCGCGCGGCACCACTGACCCCCTGCACCACCCTCTTGTCGGAACCACAGGACGGACGGACCCGGACATGGCACGCATCTACGACGACGCGACGCAGCTCATCGGCAACACCCCGCTGGTGCGGATCAACAAGCTGACCGAGGGCGTCGACGCGACGGTCGTCGGCAAGCTCGAGTTCTACAACCCCGCCAGCTCGGTGAAGGACCGCATCGGCGTCGCCATCGTGGACGCCGCCGAGGCGTCCGGCGAGCTGCAGCCCGGCGGGACGATCGTCGAGGCCACCAGCGGCAACACCGGCATCGCGCTGGCGTTCGTCGGCGCGGCCCGCGGCTACGACGTCGTGCTGACCATGCCGGAGTCGATGTCCAAGGAGCGCCGCGCGCTGCTGCGGGCCTACGGCGCCGAGCTGATCCTCACGCCGGCGTCCGAGGGCATGAAGGGCGCGGTGAACCGGGCGAACGAGATCGTCGCGGAGCGTCCCGGCGCCGTCCTGGCCCGGCAGTTCGCGAACGAGGCCAACCCCGCGATCCACCGCCGCACCACCGCCGAGGAGATCTGGGCGGACACCGACGGCGCCGTCGACATCCTGGTCGCGGGCATCGGCACCGGCGGAACGATCACGGGCGTCGGTCAGGTGCTCAAGGAGCGCAAGCCCGGCGTGCAGATCGTGGGCGTCGAGCCGGCCGAGTCGCCGATCCTCAACGGGGGCCAGCCCGGGCCGCACAAGATCCAGGGCATCGGCGCCAACTTCGTGCCGGAGATCCTCGACACGAGCGTCTACGACGAGATCATCGACGTCGACGCCGACACCGCCGTGGCCGTCGCGCGCCGCGCCGCGAAGGAGGAGGGCCTGCTCGTCGGGATCTCCTCGGGTGCCGCGCTGCACGCCGCGATCGAGCTCGGCAAGCGCCCCGAGAACGCCGGGAAGCTGATCGTCGTGATCATCCCGTCCTTCGGCGAGCGCTACCTGTCCTCCATCCTGTACGCCGACCTCCTGGACTGATCGCGATGACCTCGACCACCCGACTGCCGCGCCCGGGCGGCGCGCCCCGCCCCGAGGGGCAGGGCGTGCCGACCGCCGCGCGCGCGGCGTCCGACCCGCGCACCGCTGCGGGCGACCTGGGCGCGCACTGGCGGCGCGCCCGGCGGTTCGCCCGCACCCTGCGCGAGGACCTGGACGCCGCGCAGCGCCGGGACCCGGCCGCGCGGTCGAGGCTCGAGGTCGCGCTCGCCTACCCCGGCCTGCACGCCGTGTGGGTGCACCGGGTGGCGCACCGCATGTGGCGGGAGCCGGGCCTGCGCCTGCCGGCCCGGCTCCTGTCGCAGGTGTCCCGCGCGGTCACCGGGGTGGAGATCCACCCCGGCGCGACCGTCGGGCGCCGGCTGTTCATCGACCACGGCATGGGCGTGGTGGTCGGCGAGACCGCGGTCATCGGCGACGACGTCGTGCTGTTCCACGGCGCGACCCTCGGCGGCAAGACGATGACGCGGGGCAAGCGGCACCCCACCGTCGGCGACGGCGTGGTGGTCGGCGCGGGCGCGAAGGTGCTCGGGCCGGTGTGGATCGGCGACGGCGCGCAGATCGGCGCGAACGCCGTCGTGCTCACGGACGTGCCCGCGGGTGCGGTCGCCGTCGGCGTCCCCGCGACGATCCGCCAGAAGCCCGCCGCCGCTCCCCCGGAGCCCGAGGTCGACGACCCCGCCATCTACATCTGACGCCGGTCAGGCGACGGGGCCGCCCTCCCACGGGCGCGCCGTGATCTCCGGCCGGCCGGTCCACGCCTCGCTGAGCATCGGCGAGGAGATCAGCATGTCCGCGGTCGCGACGTTCGCCGCCATCGGGACGTTCCACACGGCGGCGATCCGCAGCAGCGCCTTGACGTCCGGGTCGTGCGGCTGGGGCTCCAGCGGGTCCCAGAAGAAGATCAGCATGTCGATGACGCCCTCGGCGATCTTCGCGCCGATCTGCTGGTCGCCGCCGACCGGGCCGGACAGCAGCCGCGTGACGGGCAGGCCGAGCTCGTACTGCAGCATCGTGCCGGTGGTGCCGGTCGCGTAGAGGTGGTGCCGGGAGAGGGTGCCCCGGTTGAACTCCGCCCAGCGCAGCAGCTCGACCTTCTTGTTGTCGTGGGCCACGAGGGCGATGTGGTGGGCTGCGCCGGGCATGTCGGGGTCCTTCCGTGGTGGTGCGGGCGCGGGAGGGTGCGCCGTGGGCACACCTTAGGGCGCGCGCGTTGCCGGTCGGTGAACCACCGACGCGCCGCCCCGGGCGCCGTCGGCGCCCGTCCGTGCGCGCAACTTGTTCTAGTTGTCATCAAACAACTAGGCTGGCCGCATGCTGCTGCGCATCGACCCCACCTCGGCGGAGCCGCTGTTCGCCCAGCTGTCCGCGCAGGTCCGCGGAGCGGTGCTGAGCGGCGACCTCGCACCCGGGTCGCGGCTGCCCGCGGCCCGCACGCTCGCGGCGTCGCTCGACATCAACCTGCACACCGTCCTGCGCGCGTACCAGGACCTGCGGGACGAGGGGCTGCTCGAGCTGCGCCGGGGCCGGGGCGCCGTCGTGGCGGAGCGCGGCACCACCGACCTGGCACCGGTGCACGACGCGGTGGCCACCCTGGTCGCCGCCGCGCGCACCGCCGGGCTCGCCCCGGACACGACCCTCGGCCTCGTGAAGGCCGCGCTCACCTCGCAGGAGGAACGATGACCACGCTCACCACCCCGACGCACGGCGTACCGCACCGGACCGCCAGCACCGTCCTGGGCCTCGTCCCCGCCGCCGTGGCGCTGGCCGCGACCGTCGCCCTGGCCGCGGCGTGGCGCGACGACCTGCCCGATCCCGTCGCGACGCACTTCGGCCCCGACGGAGCCGACGGGTACACCGCGCTCGCACCGTTCGTCGGGCTGGCGGTCGCCCTGTTCGGCGTCCTCGCGGCCGGCGCCTGGCTCCTCGCCGTGCACAGCGGCCGCGACGCGATGACCCGGCGGATCGCCACGGGGCTCGCCTCCGGCATCGGGGTCTTCGGCGCGGCCCTCACCACCGGCACGCTCGCCGTGCAGCGGGGCCTCGACGACGCGGCGGCGGCCCCCGACATCGACTCCGTGATCCTGGTCGCGCTCCTGTGCGGGCTGACCGTCGGGGCCCTGTGCGCGTGGGCCACCCCCGGCGACCCGCACCAGCCGGTGACCGACACCGGCCCGCTCGACGGGCCGCGGATCGCCCTCGGGGAGCACGAGCGCGCGGCGTGGACCGGGCGCGTGGTGAGCCGGGTCGCCCTGGCGCTCGGGGGCGGGGCGGCCGTCGTGGTCACCGGGGTCGTCGTCGTCTGGCACATTCCCGCGCTGATCGTGCTCGTCGCGGTGCTCGTCGCCCTCGTGCTCACCAGCGCCGTCATCGTGGTCGCCGTGGACGCCCGCGGGCTCACCGCCCGCTCCGCGCTGGGCTGGCCCCGGTTCCACGTGCCCCTGGACGAGGTCGTCTCCGTGCGGGTGCGCCAGGTCCGGCCGCTGCGCGAGTTCGGCGGCTGGGGCTTCCGCACCACGCTGGGCGGCACCGTCGGCTACGTGGTCCGCACGGGCGAGGCGATCGAGGTCGCGCGGAGCAACGGCCGCTCGTTCGTCGTCACCGTCGACGACGCCGCCACGGGTGCGGCGCTGCTCACCACGCTCGCCGACCGGGCACGGCGCCGGCCCGGGAGCTGACGGGACCCGCTCGCGCCGGACCTCCCGCGCAGGGCAGCATGGCCCGCGTGCGCGCTCACCGGCGAGCGCGCGGTGAAGGAGGCACGATGCGGCTCGGCTACCACACCGGCTACTGGTCGGCGGGTCCCCCACCCGGCGCCGCGGAGGCGGTGCAGACCGCGGACCGGCTCGGGCTCGACTCGGTGTGGACCGCGGAGGCGTACGGGTCCGACGCCTTCACGCCGCTCGCGTGGTGGGGCGCGACGACGTCGCGGGTCCGGCTCGGGACCGCGGTCGCGCAGATCGCCGCGCGCACGCCGACCGCCACCGCGATGGCCGCGCTGACCCTCGACCACCTGTCCGGCGGGCGGTTCACGCTCGGGCTGGGGGTGTCCGGACCGCAGGTCGTCGAGGGCTGGTACGGCCTGCCCTATCCCCGACCCCTGGCCCGGACCCGCGAGTTCGTCGCGATCGTCCGGGACGTCCTGCGCCGCGAGGCGCCGGTGCGGGCCGACGGGGCGTTCTACCGGCTGCCGCTGCCCGCGCAGGAGGGCTCGGGGCTCGGCAAGGCGCTGCGGTCCACCGTGCACCCGCTGCGGGCGGACCTGCCGATCCACCTGGCCGCCGAGGGACCGAAGAACATCGCCCTGGCCGCCGAGATCGCCGACGGGTGGCTCCCGCTGTTCTGCACCCCCCGGCTCGACGACGAGTTCCGGGGGCTGCTCGCGGAGGGGTTCGCGCGCCGGGCCGCGGGGACGCGCCCCGTGGAGGAGTTCGAGGTGACCGCGACCGTGCCCGTCGTGCTCGGCCCGGACGTGGAGCGCGCCGCCGACGCGGTGCGGCCGTTCGTCGCGCTGTACGCGGGCGGGATGGGGGCGAAGGGCGCGAACTTCCACGCGAACGCCTTGGTCCGGCTCGGGTACGCCGACGCGTGCGCGGAGATCCAGGCGCACTACGCCGCCGGGGACCGGGCACGCGCCGCCGCGGCCGTCCCGACGGAGCTGGTGCGGGACGTCGCGCTGGTCGGCACCCCGGACGACGTGCGGGCGCAGGCGGCGGCATGGCGGGACACGGGCGTCACGACGCCGCTGGTCTAGGCCCCGCCGGGGCAGCGGCCCCAGATCGCGGCGCTCCTGGGCGGCGCGGTCTGGGCCAGCAGCGGGGTGA